>DASWCL010000153.1:0-9301 GCA_036390135.1 Binatia bacterium | reverse complement strand
GCCTACGTCGGCCTCGCGGTCTCCAGCCGATTGCTGGCGCGCCAGGCGAATTTGGTGGAGCGTTTTTTGCGCGGCGTAATCAAAGGCCGGGAATATGCGCGGCGCTATCGCGAGCAGACGATTGCGATTCTCGGCAAGTACACGCAACGCCAGCGCGAGTTCAACGAAATTGATTACGATTCTACCCTGCCGGTCTTGACCCCGGAAGGTTGGGTTTCCGACGATATTTTAAAGGAAGACGTCGCCATGCGCGCTGAGTTGGCCGGTGTGCCCGCGCCGGCTGATTACAGTAAGTTTTTCGATTACAGCATTGCAAAGAAAATCTACCGCGAGATTAAAACTGCGGGATGGAAGCCGACCCCGTAAGAATTGGTGCAGCAATCGTGAAATGCCGTAACTCTGTTTTGTCATTCCGAGGCGAAGCCGAGGAATCTCGGTCAGATCCCTCGCGTTCGCTCGGGATGATCGCAACGGCCGCCGAACTGTTGAGGATGCTTGCAAACGCCAACGTGATCGGAGAACAATGCGTTAGCGCCAATCAAGCGAATCAGCCGTCCAAGGAGTCACAGATGACCACCACCTACCAAGTCGCCGACATGATGATCGGCGTACGCAACATGATCGAGGCCGCCGATCTGCGGCGCGGCGATCAAGTACTGCTGTTGGCCGACACGCGCAGCGATAAGACAACTTTGGAGGCATTAACTGCGGGTTTGCGCTTTTACGGCGCTGAACCGATGACGCTTGTTACCGAACCGATCGCGCGTTACGGCGCCGTTCCCCAGGCGGTGTTAGAAGCCATGCATGCATCGGATGTCGTCATTTGGGTGTGGCCGGTATTCATCACGTTCACGCCGGCGCATCGCGCCATGGGTCGCAAAAGGGAAGAAAGTGGCAGCCAATTACACCAAGAGCGTATGAAGCCTTACCATATATACTTCGAAGGGAACGAAGGATTGCTCGCGCGCGACTACGCCAAGTTCCCTAACAAAGTATTGTGGAAGCTCGCCGAGAAAGTTCGCGAAGTCGTCGGCGCCGGAAAGGTTGTGCGCATAGAAGACTCGGTGGGCACGAGTCTGACAGCTACGTACGACGGCAAACGCCTCTACGGCATGCAGTTTCGCGCCGGCGATCCTCCCGGCCGCTGCCATTTTCCCTGGGGCCGCTGCGGTGTCTTCAACGGCGATGGCGAGGCTAACGGCGAAGTTTATCTAAGCTGCGTGCAAGGCGTCGCCGGCATGTTGGCCGAACCCATGCGCTGGAAAGTGAAAGATAGCTTGATCACAGAAGTCGACGGCGGCGGCGAGGTCGGCGAAGAGTGCAAGCGCTTATTCAAAGAAGTTCCAGAGTCAAATCGCCTGATCGAAATCATGTTCGGCTACCACCCGAAAGCCTCGGCACAGCATGGCATCGCCGATCCGATGCACTGGGAGCTCATCAGCAAAATGCCCTGGGCGGGCTTGGGAACGCCGCGCAAGCATCCGAACTTCAGACACATGGACGGCTCGGTTTTCAACGCGCGCCTGTATATCGACGATCGGCTCGTGGTCGACAAGCATGGAATGCTCGATCGCGCATTGCTCCACCATCCGGAAGTTCTCGAAGCCGCCGCAGAATTCGGCGATCCGTATAAAGTGCTCGCGCCGGTGTCACACGAAGCGCACGGCTCGGGGTCGGCTTGGTAGGATTCAATTTCACACAGCGGGCGCCGTTTGAAGCCCGGGAAGAACGGCGCCTCTCGATCTATCCAAGAGAAAAAACCGAATTGTAAAGCTTGATCAGTTCCACCTGCTTATCGTCCCATTCGGCCGTCGGAATCTGCATTTTCTTACCTTTTAGATCGACGAGATAACTGACGTCTTTGCGGCTCACCCAGCGCCCTTGGCCGGCCATCAGGTCTTGCCCCAATTTAGAAAGCAGAAAATCCACGAACAGCGCCGCGGCGTGGGGATGGGGCGCGCCGGACGCGATCGAAACCGTCGTCGGCGTTTTGACCGCTACGAACGGCTCGGAAAAGATGAAATCCGCCGGTGCCTTGGCGTTTTTCATCTGCATGATTTCTTCCGGAAAGGCGTCGATGACGATGGGAAACTCGCCGGCCACGGCGAGCTGGGCCAACAGTGTCGGACCGCGCCGCAGATTGAGCTGCTGCTTAGCGAGTTTGTCGGCGAGTTCCAGCGCCTTGCCTCGGCCATAGTAATCCATCAATGATGCCAGCCAATCGTAATCCGTGGTATCCATGCCGAGTCTGTCTTTCCAGCGCGGATCGAGCAGATCTTCGAACGACTGCGGCGCCTTATCGCGCGCTACCATCCGCGTGTTGAATAGGAACACTCTCGGCTGAGCGTAGATGCCATTGACGAAACCTTCCTTGTCGGTAAAGCCATCGCGCAGCGACGAGCGCAGCGGCGTGCGATAGCGTGCTACCGCGCCGGCCTTCGCCATCACGCCGACGTAGGAGCGGCGCGTGTTGATGATATCGGCGCGCGGCTTCTTGGTGCGGTGCTCGACCAGCAACTGTTCGAGCTGGCGCCCCGCGCCACCGGGTTGAAATCTGACTTTTATGAATGAATATTTGCCCTCGAAGGTTTTGATCAGCTCACCCGCCCGATCGCTCGCCATCGCCGCATACCAAACGAGCTCGCCCTCCTTGCGTGCTTCCCTTTCAAGCGCTTCGGCCCGAGTTTTCTCGGACATACGGTTGATCCGATCCAACCGCTCCTCGACCAACGCACCTTGGCTGGGCGCCGCCCCGAAAAGTATAAGAGCGCAGATGAGGACAAACGCCCAACGCCGGTTCATCCTACCTTGCCCCATCCGAATCTCCGAGTCCCGCGCCTCATTCTATTACTGCAGCTTTGCGAAGAAACCCTTACGATCGAGCTCAGCGATGATGCTGTTGTCCATGAATTCCGACGCCTTTTTGTTTTTGAAAAATGCATCGGTAAACGCGATGCTTTCCAGTTCAAGCTGAACGGCTTCTTCGCGCGGATACGGTTTGCTCAGCATCCGGCCCAAGGATGCGTCATAAATAACGTCAAGCCGCTTGCGATCTGTGACCTTCATCTGCTTGGCGATCACTTTTTGAGTTAGTTCCCTGTTTCTCTTTCCGAGTGCGATGGCTTCGCCGCTCGCCATAAAAAACGCACGCAGCAAATCCCGGCGATTCTTGACTACATCAGCACGCGTCGACAAGTCGCCGACGGTGTTATAAATTTTCATGTCGTCGAGGTCGGCGAGGATCTCGAGTTTTACTTTTGCCTGGGTCTCCGCCGCAAGAATGCTTTCCGGACTGCCGATCGTGCCGTCCATCCGTCCTTGCAGCATCAACATGATTCGCTTGTCCGCCTCGCCGATGCCAGTGGCGAGAATTTTCACATCCTTATCCGGCGTCAGACCGAGCTTGGATAGCGCGCGCCGCAAAGCGAAGTCCGTCGTGGCGCCGATGCGGCTGGTGCCCACGACTTTGCCGCGCAGATCGGTCACGCCGGGATTGGCGACTAACTTATAAGTCGTGCTGCCGAAGCTGCCGACGATCACCACCGGCAAGCCGCGGCCCGCGGCAACAATAGTCGCCGAACCCGAGCCGCTGACGATATCGACCTCGCCGCTCACCAATGCGCTGATCGCGGTGTTGCCGGAGGGAATATTGATCAGCTTAGCGTCGAGGCCGTACTTTTCGTAGAGCTTGGCTTCTTCCGCGATCCAGAGTGGCAAGCGAATACCCGAAGTCGTGGCATAAGCCACCTTGATAGGAATCATCTGACTTTCGCCCACTGCGACAAACGCCGCGAGCGGCATGAGAACAAAGACAAATAGCTGCGCCAACTTGGTCATGATTTCCAGTCCGAAGCGTTGCTGATCTGCTCGATACCGCCGAGGAGTTCGTGCCCCGGTTGTTGCGGCCACACGGAAACGAGCTGAGCGACATCTTTTCCGTCGTTGACATGCTGATGGACAATCATGGGCGGCACGCCGATCAAATCTCCTTCTTCCCACGGGTGCCTCGTTCCCTCATGGAGATCGTAGCCGCGGCCTTTAATCACCAACAAGAGTTCTTCGAAGATGTGGCGATGCTCGCCGCTCCGCTGGCCCGGAGCAATTTCCTGAGTCATCAAATCCAAGCCGCGCGCTGCCACTTCGGTCCACCGGCTGATGTAAAATTTAAGTCGCCCTTGCCGGCTGTTTTCCCAGGGGCAATCCGCGGCGCGGATCACGCGGGGACTTTCCCGCTCGACGCGATTTTCCTCGGCGAGCCGGGAAAGAAACCAGTCGTAGCGAGTTTTCCCCGGCGCAGGCGTGCGAACGTCTCGTCGCGACGTAAAGAGGTCGGCAACTTTTCCGTCCGATGCCGATTCGCTTTCGTCCTGTCGGTTGCTCAGAGGATCGCGCCACAAGAGTCCTTGCCCGTGCCAGAGCCTGATTTGCGGCAGCCACGCGCGAAAGCCTTCTTTCGGAACCGCAGCGAAGTGATACGCCGTGTACGGCGGAATGATCACGGCATCACCCGCCACGAAGGAAACTTTAATGCCGTCCTGAACGCAATCCCCGCCCCCCTCGATAATATAAGCGATCAGCGACGGGATCATGCGCCGCGGCTTCGTCTGCGCGCCGGGTTGCAGCTCGAGAAAACCGCAGGTTAGCATGCTCAGCGGAGCCACGGTGTAACGACTGAAAACGCGCATGTCGCCGAGCGTAAACTCGCCCTTGGCGAACATCGCCGGTTTGATCACGCGCGGCAGGATGTTGATGCGCTCCTGCTCGCGTTTTTGTTTAACGAAGCGCGCTTCGTAATCGTAGTAATGCTCTGCCGTGGTCTCCGCTTGGCTGCGCTCGGACAATTCTTTATTTTTTTGCGCCATCTTTTTCGGCTACCGCTCCTCGCGCTGCGAATCTACAAATTCTGGCGCGTCTTCTAGCTGTTCGATCCCGCCTAGTCCGAGCGCCACGCCGGCGCTCGGCATCGAAGACAGCAGCAAGGCGGAATGCTCAGCATCCGCATTGAAATGTTGATGCTCCGCCATCGCCGGGATGCTGACCAAATCTCCCGTTTCCCAGTCCCAGCGCTTGCCATCATGCACGTCGTAGCCGCGACCTTTGATCACGAGCACTTGTTCCTCCATCATATGGCGGTGTTTGCCGGAGCGGCTCCCGGGAGGAATCTCCTGCATGTAGAGCCATACTCTTCGCGCCGCGCTGTTGATTTCGGGATGAGTGAACCATTTTAGCCGGCCTTGAGTGCACCATTCCCACGGTTGCTCTTCGTAAGCGATCACGTGAGTCACGGTGTTGCAAAAAACGCTCTCATCATGAAACAGCTTCAAATAGCGGTCGTAGGTATTTTCGATGTTCCCGACCCAGGGAGTGGCTTCCTTCCGCGCCCGGAAAACGCCCTCGGTTTTCTGATCGGCGCCGAGCATCACGTCGATGTCTTCTTTGATCCCCAGGACGCCTTTCTTGATCCGGTAGCCAATCAACTTTCCCTGTTCATCATGAAGCGGTTCGGTTCCCTTGGGAAACGTCGGATTGTCGCCGAACTTGATCTGCTCCCGCTTGGTCAAACCCATCAAGCTGAACAGCCTGCTCTGCGGCACGAAGATCTGGCAGCCTGCGTCTTCGTCGCCGCCGTGCTGGTGAATCGTGAACGGCGGAACGACCAGCATGTCGTAGGTGCCGAACGAATAGGTTTTACCGTCGTTGATTTCCCATCCTCGGCCACTGAGACAGAATAACGTCGGCGCGCTGATATGGCGGTGCGCACCGCGCGACGGCGCATGGGGTTGAATATCTGAGAAATGAGAAGTGAGATCGTAGACCGGCGCGCGCTTGAGAATATCGTAACAGACGATATCCCCGGTCTGGTGCGGGCTACTGCTGCCCATCACCGTGCCCTGCACGGGAAGCAGCTTCACCACGCGCGGCAATTGTTCTTTGATCGCCTCTTCGTGACGTTGATGCGCCAAGTTATCGTTGGCTGCAAAACTCCCTTCCGCCTCCCACGGCCATCGTTCTTCCATCACCTAGCCACGTTTCTATCTACTCGACCTAGCATTCGCCGAGCGTACCGTTATCATCCGCATTCCAAAAGTGTCATGCTAAGGGCCAAAAAGCTCAGCGGCCGAATGAAATCTTTTTCTCACTCGGATCTATGCGGTCCGCGCCACGTATGGCAGTCGCCCCAGGGCCGCAGAGGCATGCTTTTGAGATATTTCATCGCTGGCAAAACTCCGTATCCTGTTGGTAGAAACGGAGGATATCTTGAATCGTCTGAAGGGGCTGCTTCTCCGAGGAATCCAAACTCTCCAACCTGCTAGTGCAAAATCTGCCTAAAAAAGTCGTTGCCCTTGTCGTCAACTAGGATAAACGCCGGAAAATCTTCCACCTCGATCTTCCAGATCGCTTCCATGCCAAGCTCGGGATATTCGAGCACTTCAACCTTCTTAATGTTCTCCTTGGCGAGAATCGCCGCCGGCCCGCCGATCGAGCCCAAGTAAAACCCGCCGTATTTTTTGCAGGCGTCGGTGACCTGCTGGCTCCGATTGCCCTTGGCGAGCGTGATCATGGAGCCGCCGAGCGATTGGAACAGAGCTACGTAGGAATCCATGCGTCCCGCCGTCGTCGGTCCAAATGAGCCGGAGGGCATGCCTTCCGGTGTCTTCGCCGGTCCAGCGTAATAAATCGGGTGATCTTTTAAGTACTGCGGCAACCCTTCGCCGCGATCGACGCGCTCTTTAAGCTTCGCGTGGGCGATATCGCGCGCAACGATCATCGTGCCGGTCAGCGACAGCTGTGTCGTGACCGGATATTTGCTGAGCTGGGCAAGAATTTCTTTCATCGGCCGGTTGAGATCGACCGTCACCACGTTGCTCGCGATCTTGTCGCGATATTCTCCCGGAATCAGCCGCCCAGGGTCCCGTTCCAACTCCTCGAGCCAAATGCCATCCTTATTGATCTTGGCTTTGGCATTGCGATCCGCCGAACAAGAAACACCCATACCGACCGGACAGGAAGCGCCGTGGCGCGGCAAGCGAATGATGCGCACGTCCAACGCGAAATACTTGCCGCCGAACTGCGCACCGTAGCCGGATTTGTACGCTTGCTCCAGCATCCTATTTTCCGTTTCGACGTCGCGGAATGCTCTGCCGTGCGCGTTGCCCGTAGTTGGAAGATGATCGAGGTAACCCGTCGTCGCGAGCTTCACGGTTTTCAAACACGCCTCGGCGGAGGTTCCACCGATGACGAACGCCAAATGATACGGCGGACAGCCGGCGGTGCCGAGGGTGATCATTTTTTCCGTGAGGAATTTGTCCAAGCTCGCCGGATTGAGCAGCGCTTTGGTTTCTTGGTACAGCGTCATCTTGTTCGCCGAACCTCCGCCCTTGGTGACAAAGAGAAATTGATATTCCATGCCCTCCGTCGCCATCAGATCGATCTGCGCCGGCAGATTGGTGCCGGTATCGACTTCGTCGAACATGTTGAGCGGCGCGGTTTGCGAATAGCGCAAATTTTCTTCCGTGTACGTCTTATAAACTCCCTTGGCGAGGTATTCTTCGTCTTTCACGCCGGTCCAAACCTGCTGGCCTTTTTTGCCAAATATCGTCGCCGTGCCGGTATCCTGACAAAAAGGTAGAATTCCTTTCGCCGCCGTGTCGGCATTTCGCAGCATCGCCAACGCCACGTAGCGGTCGTTGTCCGACGCTTGCGGGTCCTTGAGGATCGCCGCAACCTTTTCTAAATGCGCCGTGCGCAGCAGGAACGAAACGTCGCGGATCGCCACGTTGGCGAGCAAGGTCAAGGCTTGCGGTTCGATCTTCAAAATATCTTTGCCGTCGAATTTCGTCACCGACACGTGATCTTTGGTTAGGAGCCGGTAACGAGTCGTGTCTTTTTCGATGGGAAGCGGGTCTTGATAAACAAATTCAGGAGCGGCCATATTTAACTCCCTCGCGTTATTGATCTTCATCCTAATAGAAAAAATCGTTTTTGTCGACGCGGGTTAAATTGCTTCGCAGGTTGACACCGCGTGTATCCGTCGATTACTTTCCCAGCACGGGAGGGTGAATGAAATCGTCGGTCGCCGTATTTTTACTTCTGCATTTATTTGCAATTGTAGCCCAAGCCGAAACTCAAGAACAACTTATCACCGGCGCCAAGAACGAAGGCAAGCTGGTGCTATACGCCTCTGCCGCCACACAGCAGCTGCAGATGTATCTGACCGCGTTTAACAAGCGCTACCCATTCATCAAGACCGAATACTTCCGCACCGACAAGCAGAAGCTCGTCACCAGAGTCTTGCTCGAAGAACAGGCGAAACAGCGTATTGCCGATCTCATTCATACCAGCGTCATCGAGACGCATATCCTGAAAAAACGCGGCGCCTTGAGCCGCTATGTGCCGGCCGAGTCGGCGTCATATCCGAGTCAGTACAAAGACCCTGAAGGTTTTTGGACGTCGGTATACGCGAGCGGAACCTTGATGGGCTTTAACAGCCGTCAGGTCAAACGCGCCGAAGCGCCGAAGACCTACGAGGATTTGCTCAATCCACGGTGGAAAAACAACATGGGTATCGACAATACGAAGATCGAATGGTTCTCCATGTTGCTCAAGCTTAAAGGCCGCCCGTTCATGGAAAAGCTCGCGGCACAAAATCCCCGGGTGTACGCCGGCAATACCAACGCGCTCAATCTTCTCGCCGCGGGCGAATTTCCAGTGATGGCGGGCGTCTACGAGTACTCAGTCGACAATCTCAAAACTAAAGGCGCGCCGGTGGATTGGATCGGCCTCGAGCCGGTGATCACCTACACTGTTGCTGCTTCCTTACCGTCACAACCGCCCCATCCCTTCGCCGCCAAGTTGTTCATCGAGTGGCTGCTCACCAAGGAGGGCCAGGAAGTGATCAATCAGTATGGTCGCGTGCCAATTCGCGATGACATCGACTCCAAGTACGCTAAAATTTTAAAGCAACACAAACTGCTCATGACCGACGTCGACTTGAGCCAGCGAGAAATCGACGTGAACGAGATGATCCGGAAATTGTTCCGATGAGTTCCTAGCGGTTAATTCTCTTTTGTCAGGATCTAAGGAGTATTTTTCCATCGCCACAGCAAAACTTCACACCTACTGTGCTATGTGCACGTCGCGTTGCGGCGTGCTGGCAACAGTCGAAGATGGGAAATTGATCGGCGTCAATGCCGATCCCGATCATCCGAATGGCTGTATCTGCGTCAAAGGCGCCGCTGCTCCTGAGATCGTCTATTCACCAGATCGGCTTCAATACCCGATGGTGCGCACGCGTCCAAAA
>DASWCL010000152.1:0-1640 GCA_036390135.1 Binatia bacterium | reverse complement strand
TCACGATGGGCTTTACGGTTTTATATCTGAGCTTGATCGTGTTGATCCCGCTAGGCGCGACTTTTTTGAAGACTTTTAGCGCGGGCTGGGGACATTTCTGGGAAACGGTCACGGGTGCGCGCGCTTTGGCTTCTTATCGCTTGAGCATCGGCGCTTCGTTGATCGCGGCGGCTATCAATAGCGTGCTCGGTTTGCTCGCCGCCTGGGTGTTAGTGCGCTACGAGTTTCCCGGCAAACGCATCGTCGATGCGCTGGTCGACCTTCCTTTCGCTCTGCCGACGGCCGTGGCCGGCATTACGCTGACGGCCATGTTCGCGGGCAACGGTTGGGTGGGAAGTTGGCTCGAGCCGCTGGGCATCAAAGTCGCTTTCACTTGGCTCGGCGTCGTCGTTGCGCTGACGTTCATCGGCTTGCCGTTCGTCGTGCGCACCGTGCAACCCGTGCTGCAGGAACTGGACCCGGAAATCGAAGAAGCCGCGGCGACTTTGGGTGCGGACCGCTGGCAGTCTTTGAAAAGAGTTGTGTTCCCGGAATTGCTGCCGGCGTTATCAACCGGCTTTGCGCTGGCGTTCGCCCGCGCGGTCGGCGAATACGGTTCGGTAATTTTCATTTCGGGCAACATGCCGATGAGAACCGAGATTACACCGCTGCTGATCGTGACCAAGCTGTCGCAATACGATTACGCCGGCGCTACGGCGCTGGCGGTAGCGACCTTGATGATGTCGTTTGTCCTATTGTTTCTAATCAACTTGCTCCAGTGGTGGAGCCGGGCGAGATACGCGTGAACGCTATGGCAACTGACATTGCAAATAGCGGAATTGTTCAAGGTCAACCCATTGCCATCGGCGAGCCGCGCTGGGTTCGCGTCACTTTGATCACCGCGGCGCTGCTGTTCTTGGGGATTTTCCTGTTTTTGCCGCTGATCGTCGTGTTTACCGAAGCTTTCAAAAAAGGCGCCGAGGTCTATTTTCAGTCGATCCGTGAGCCGGATGCCGTGAGCGCCATCCAACTGACCTTAATTGCCGCAGGGATTGCGGTACCGCTTAACCTAATTTTCGGCGTCGCCGCCGCCTGGGCCATCGCAAAGTTCCAGTTTCCCGGCAAGAGCTTTCTCATTACCTTGATCGATCTGCCCTTTTCAGTCTCGCCGGTCATCTCCGGCCTTGTCTATGTTTTGTTGTTCGGCCTGCAAGGTTGGCTCGGCCCGTGGCTCGCCGAGCATGACATCAAGATTATTTTTGCCGTGCCGGGCATCGTGCTCGCCACTATTTTCGTCACTTTTCCGTTTGTCGCCCGCGAGCTGATCCCGTTGATGCAGTCGCAAGGCAGCGAGGAGGAAGAAGCCGCGCGCGTCCTGGGCGCGGGCGGCTGGCAGACGTTCTGGCGCGTGACCTTGCCGAATATCAAATGGGGACTTTTGTACGGCGTGATTCTGTGCAACGCGCGGGCGATGGGCGAGTTCGGCGCAGTCTCCGTGGTTTCCGGCCATATCCGCGGTATGACCAATACGCTGCCGCTGCATGCCGAGATACTTTACAACGAGTATAACTCCGCGGCGGCGTTTGCGGTGGCGTCGTTGCTGACGATCCTGACGCTCATGACCATCGCGCTCAAGGCGGCCATTGATTGGAAGTCGCAAG
>DASWCL010000151.1:0-9315 GCA_036390135.1 Binatia bacterium | reverse complement strand
TGTCGCTTATGGGATCGCGTCTCACGGAGAGTTCCAAGGTATTGCCGTCGGGATCGAGGACAAAAAGCGACTCTTTGATCGGCGAAGGTTCCGGGTAACTGACCGGTCCGTGGAATTTAAACTTGCGCTCTTCGGCGGCGCGAATCACATCGGCAAGATTTCCCGCGGCGACTTCGAAGCCGTATACCACGCCGTCCAACGGCCGCGCCGGAGTCGGCGCGATCGGAAAATCCTGCAGTGCCAGTCCCCAACCCTTGTGATTCGCCAGCGTGTAGAAAAGAATCTGCGGCACCTCGCGATTGAGCCCGCGGATCGTCAAGTTGGTGAGATGATCCAACTCACCGCCCATAAACGTCGAGTAGAAACGATGCGCCCGGCCGAGATCGTTGCTCGGGACTACGCCGTGATCGATCCGGTCGATCGTCGGTTTTTCATTCGAGCTCATGTCATTCCCTCCAATGATAAATTTCGTAGCAGCCGTCGAGGCAACCTTTTCTATCCTCGATCTTCCATTCTCAATCCTCGCCCGTTCAATTCATTTTCCCGACTTCTGCCGCGCGTTGGCAATCAGATCCCCGACGGGTTTCCAGTCGATCCAATCGTGCCGGCTGATTTCGATATAGTCGACGTCCTTTCGTCGGCGCGCCGCTTCCGGCACCACGCTTAGCGGTAGATCTTCGCGCATCGATGTGGTGGTGTCATCTTCCTGCGTGTTGTTGGCCTGGCGAAATGCAATCTGTCCTTCCCGCGACAAGTACCAGTTGATGAAAACTTTGGCCGCGTTGGGATGGGGATGATTGTTCATCAAAACGATCGCGCCGTTGTTCGAGCCGATGCCGGGAGCTTCTTTAAATTGATAGGGACTGACCTCCGCCACCGGCAGCCCCTGCTCCAAAGCGCGGCGCAGCCGGCAGAGAATACAAAGTTGATACTTCCCAGAAGCGAGCCAATCGGTGCCTTGACGAAAGTCGCTGAAGTAAGTGAGATCCATCTCGCCGCCGTAGAGCCGTTCGAGAAATTTCGGCCCCACTTGCGGATGGTGATACATAAACAACAGCGCCGTCGAGACATAGTTAGCCCGCGGCCAGAGCGCGATCATCTTGCCCTTCCACTTGGGATCGAGCAGATCCCACACCGAGCGCAGCGCGTCCGGGTTGACCAATTTGGTGTTGGCGTAAACCGGCGGGCCATAGAGCGAGCTCTGGTAGACAAAGACGTACTGGCCTTCTGGATCGACGTAACGGTGTTTGCCCTTCCACCACTTCGACAGATCGGTCACCTCCGGCAACACCAACGCCGGCGGCATGGGATCGAGCGCTTTGCCGCGGTAAAGACTATTATAGGTCGCGCCCGGCGCGCCAAGCATGGCATCGACCAGATACTGATTGGCGCGCCGCTCCGCCATGATCTTGGTGACAATCTCACTGGTCGTGCTGATGGCAACGGAATTAAGTTTAATCTTGGGAAATTTCTTTTTAAACGCGTCCCAGATCACCTGCAGATCGCCGACCGAATTGGTCGCATAGACCGTGACCTCGCCTTCCTTGTCCGCCGCTTTGACGACGTCTTCCCAGCGTGCCTGCGCGGCATTCGCGCGATCGGCGAGCGCGCAGACTGCCACAACCAGGAGCACTGCGACGACAAGCACTTTACAGGTCATAGGCGCGTATTCGTCCCATTCATTACCGCATCCCTGGTCTTTCACTCGGTGCTTATTTCGTGTCCCAACCCGCGCCGACGCGCTTCTTCATACGCCCAAGCCGCCAATGCTAAATCGCCATAGCCGCCCTGCGAGTCGCGAAAAACAATTACGCTCGTCGACTTGTCCGGCAAGGGAGTTTTTTCCGAAATAACCTCTGCAAATTCAACGACCGAATCCCACGGAATCGTCCCTTGCCGTGACAAACGAATCAGCGGCTGATCTAACTTCGTATCATAGTAATCCCGCTCATGCGTCTTGCTGGTTACGGTAATCAAGTTGGCGCGCAGATAGACCTCGTCGTCGAATTCGTTCGGACGGCCGACGCCAAAAATAGCAAGACCTGGCCGCAACCATTCGCCCAATAACGCCGCAGTCGGCGAGTTGGTGCTGACGAGCACGAACTCGGCTTCGTCGATAGCTTGCTGCGCGGATGAGACAGGCGTCGCGGCAATTTTCAGTTTTTCACTCACCTTGCGCGCGAACGCATCGCGATTCTCGGCGCTCCGGCTGTAGACAAGGACACCATTCACGGGACGTACGGCGAGCGCCGATTCAAGAACCGGCAACGCCAAACGTCCGCTGCCGATCATCGCCACAGTCCGCGCCTTAGGATCGGCGAATCGATCGATGGCGAGACCCACGGTCGCGCTGATACGTAAGTTGCTGAACGGATAACCGATCAAGCAAATGAGGTCACCCGAGCTGATCTCGAACAACATCGCCATACTCTCGCCGCCCGTGACGCTGACGCGAAAACCATTTTTATCTTGCGCTTCGAGTCCGCCTACCACCATGCGCATGCCGCGATTCATGAAGCGCAGCGGCGCTACTTGTTTAACCTGACCGTCGGATTGCTCCCGAAACGTCTGTTCGAGCACAGTCATCGCCCGCCGTAAGTCGAGCAAATCAAAAACTTCAGAGCGTTTAAGCAAGAGCGTCAAAGCGTCGTCTGCCTTTGATATAAATGGGTCGCTCCCCCGCACGAGCGCAATCTAATAACGAACGCGCACTGAGGTCAAGGCGCAGCCGAGTTAGCCTCGCCACGTGACTGAAATAAGATTTTGTCGGGAGAGATGGACCGCTGTTTTAGCGGATAGCAATTCACCGATCGGCGACTGCCAGCGCTTGCGACCCGAAGCGTGAAAAAAAGAAAGCCGTCAAGAGTGAGCGCTGGGACTATTTGTCCGCGTCCTTGATCTCGGTAACCTTGACATCGAATAGCAAAGTTTTCCCGGCGAGCGGATGATTGAAATCCATGATCACGGTATTTTCTTTGATCTCATGCACACGCACAGGGATTTGTCCCTCCGGACCCGTGGCGGTCAATACGGTACCGACCTTGAGCGCTTCGGGCGGAAGTTTATCTTTTGGCACTTCCTGAAATGCTCGTGGATCCACCGGTCCGTAACCCTCTTCAGGTTTCACCGTAATCTTTTTTTCGCTGCCCACGGACATGCCCGCCAGTTCCTTCTCTAAACCGGGAATAATTTCCCCCTTGCCGTGCACGTAATGCATCGGCTGCTTTCCTTTGCTCGAGTCAAGCACCGTGCCGCTTTCATCCGTTAAAGTGTAATCAAACGCAACCATTGAACCGATCTGAACCACCGTTGCCGGCTTCGCCGCGGTCTGGGCAGAAAGATCACAATCAAAAAGCAATATCGCAACGATAGAGACGGCAAGAACGGATCGAATGGGCTTCATCACTCCTCCGAACAGTATTAATTTGGCGGGTGAGATGAGCGTACGTACTAACACAAACGAATTCAACCGCCGGCCGGCGCGAAACCACAAAGGTAATCGCGCAGCATGCTGCGCGATTACGGCCCTTTTACTGCGCCAAAATCTTTTTGATGCGGTCGACCACTTCCACCGGCTGGTCAATGACGTCTTTGGCAATCTTCGCCAGTTCTTCACCGCCAACCGGCGTAATTTCAAGTTTACTCTTGGTCGCGTCAGCGAGCAGCGCGGGATCGGTCATCGCCTTCATGAAGGCGTCGCGCAAAATTTTGGTGCGGTCCGCCGGTACTCCCGGTGAAGTGACGATCGGTCGACCGAGCTCGCCCGAACCCAACATCACGGTAGCAACTCGGCGTCCAAGTTCCGAAGTCTTGAATTCATCCATCAATTCGCTCAGCAGTGGCACGTCGGGCAATTGCGGGTCTCTTTGACGTCCGGTCTGGAGCAACACGCGAACAAAATTTTTCTTGCGCCAGCTGTGATAGGGTTCGCGCGCGAAGTATGCGGCCGTGGTAAATGCGCGGCAGACGACTTCATTTCGTTCCGTGGCCAAATCAATCTCGTTGCCACCGGCATAGCCGGTGACGATGTTAAATTTCGTGCCGAGGGTTTCTTCGAGCATTCTCGGCACATAGTGTCCGCTTGTTCCCGTTCCAGTAGCGCCGCATTTGGGCGCCTCGGCCGCTTTGCGGACATCTTGTATGGTTTTATAGGGCGCGTCGGCGCGCATGTAGAGCATATGCTCCGACTTGTCCGAGCTCGCGATCCAAGTAAATTTCGGCCAGTCAAATTTCACTTCTTTATTGCCTTGAAGCTGATTGAAGTAATGCGCCGGGTTGATCGATACCACGGTGAGACCGTCGGGCTTGGCAACCCCATAAATGAAATTGGCTGCCACCATGCCGCCCGCTGCCGGCATATTCTGCGCGACCACACCAGGATTTCCCGGGATATGCTTGCCGATATGATTGGCGAGCAACCTCGCGTACATATCGTACGCGGTCCCGGCACCGGAACCGACAATAAAAGTTATCGTCTTACCCTGGTAGTATGGCGTCTGTGCTCGCAGGTTTGCGGTTGAAACCAGCAATAAGATCAACGCGCTAAAAAGATTTTTCATGAACGCTCCTTATCGTCTGCAACTGAGTAGCAAAGTAGGCGGCAAGAAAAATTAGTCGGCACAACCATTTTTTTCTCATCTTTATGACTCCTCGCGACCCGCGAAACTCTTGAGCAGACTGAGTGCTGGAGTTTACTACAGGAGAGTGCCATACCGCAAAATTCGTTCATTCCGTCGAAAACTGTTCTGCGGCTGCAGTGTCGTCTCTATGGCAGCTTAAGGTTGCGATGACATTTCCGGACAACCCTGCCAATGCCCGATACTGTAAAAGATTTCTGTGCTCCATAAAGTACACTCAGATGTCAATTAGTCCGACGACAACACACCATGCTCTTATTTTGCTTGAACGTGACCCGATTACAGGAACAAAACTTGCTTTGAAGTCGCGTCGATCACACGTATCCGGGGGAAACACCGAATTGAATAGCACGCTTCGAAACTGGCCGCTGAACCTAAAGAGTCTCGTCGGGATTGTCGGCTGTACCTTTGGCCTCGGCGTTGTTTACTTTGGCTACGGAGTCGGCACCGAATCGCCCAAGAAGGAAGCAGCTGCCAAGCCAAGCGTCCCGGTGCAGAGAGATGTCAAGAAACCCGTTCGCGCGATGAATTTCGCGTTAGGTAACATGGTGTTCTTCGCCCAGGATCTCGGCTTTAGCGCCACCTCCTTCAAGGACAACGCCGTTGACGCCAGTAAAATCGCGTCGCGCATCGAAAGCCAGTTGCAAGGAGTGCGAGAACTTTACCGCGCGGGAATCATCAAGAATCCAAACCTTGCGGGCAGCATGATGCTGCAGTTTAACATCGCTCCGTCCGGCGAGGTGAATCAAGTGAGGGAAATCTCCTCGCGGATCAACGATTCGGAATTCAAAAAGGCCATCATCGCTGAGGCCGCCAATTGGTCGTTCGCTGAGCTCGTTTCAGAAAACCTCAGCGTCACTTGCCCGTTGTTATTCGTACATCAGGGAATGGATATTACGACCCTGGTTCAGTGGGAACTTTCCGTAGGCAATCTCGGTGAAAAGGCGGCGCAGGATCGTGTTGCCAGCAACCCTATGCCGAGCCCACAAGCAAGGGCGCCCCAGAGTGCTGCCGCAGCCATGGTCCCTGCGAAGCCAGCGGCGATCGTCCCGGCAGCGGCAAGCGCCAAGCCGGAGGGCAAAGTCTTTCAAATCAAATATCCAACCTCGCTACGCAAGGACCCGAACTTTTCCTCTCCTTCACTGGCGACCCTCACCATCGGCACAAGAGTCGCCGTCCTCCAGAAACAAGGCGATTGGCTAGAGGTTCGCTCCACCGACAACAGTCCGATCGGATTCATCCGCAAAGAGTTTGTCACCCTCGTCGAAGTCGCTCGCAAGTAAACCGTATCCCGCTGTCGATCAAGTGCCGGCGCCCACCAAGCGCCCGCGTAACGCCAACCTTAAACTAAATAGCGGTGATGATGAGTTGGGGGCTACACTGTATCGCGTGACCGTGCTGGATACACTGCAGGTCCGGCGGAAACTGGACGCTGACAACTGGTACTGACCAACTGTTCAAATCAGCTGCTTCAGCGCCTTGGAGAGAATCTCGATGTTCTCCACCCGCGCGCCGTGTCCCATCAAGCCGACGCGCCAAATCTTTCCCTTTAGCGGGCCAAGTCCGGCGCCGATCTCGATGTCGAAGTCGTCGTACAAGCGCTGGCGAATCTTTGGATCGTCAACGCCTTCAGGAATCTTGACGGCATTGATCATCGGTGCGCGGATCGATTCCGCGACCGCGGGTTCGAGCTCGAGCTTGCGCATCTCGCGAACGAACGTTTCGTGCACTTGCCGGTGACGCTGCCAGGCTTTCTCCAAACCTTCTTCGAGCACGATGCGCAAAGCTTCATGCAGCGCGTAGTTCATCGAGACCGGCGCGGTGTGATGGTAGACGCGCTCGCTGCCCCAATACTTTTCGATCATCGACAAGTCAAGATACCAGCTCTGCACCTTAGTCTTGCGGTTGCGAATCACTTCCACCGCGCGATCGTTGAAGGTCACCGGTGACAAGCCCGGCGGGCAACCCAGGCATTTCTGCGTGCCACTGTAACACGCGTCGATGCCAAGCTCATCGACGCGCACCGGCGCGCCACCGAGCGAAGTTACGGCGTCGACTAACAGTAACGCGCCGCTGTCGCGCACGAGCTGGGCAATGTCGTCGAGGGGCTGCAGCACACCCGTCGACGTCTCCGCATGCACCACGGCGGCGAGCTTGTATTTTTTTTTCGCCAGTGCATCCTTGAACTTCTGTGCATCGAGCGCGGTGCCCCACTCCGCGTCAACGGTATCCACCCGCGCCCCACAGCGCTGCGCCACGTCGACCATGCGCGTGCCGAAGACACCGTTGACACCGATCAACACCGTATCGCCGGGCTCGAGAAGATTGACGAAACAAGTTTCCATGCCCGCGCTTCCGGTGCCGGACATCGGCAAAGCCAAACGGTTCTTGGTCTGAAAGACTTCTCGCAACATGGCCATGTTCTGATCCATGATCTCCAAAAATTTCGGATCGAGATGGCCGACAACGGGAAGCGATAGAGCCTGAAGCACGCGGGAGCTGACCGGGCTCGGGCCGGGGCCAAGCAAAATACGAATCGGCGGATTTGCTTTGGGCGCTGCTGACATAATGATTCCTCTCGATACTATAAGAGAAGAGTTACTCTTCATCCTTGACAAACAGCTCCATGCTACCGATCTTCTCGATCGTGCCGTGCAAACGGTCGCCGTCGCGGAGTTTGCTCACCCCGGCCGGAGTGCCGGTGGTAATCAAATCACCGGAACGAAGGGTCAGGCAGCTTGAGAGAAAGCGAATGTGCTCACGCAGGCCGCAGATCATGTCGCTCGTGTGCGCGGTCATCGCCTCTTTGCCGTTCTGCAAAACCTTGATGGAAAGATTCTGCGGCTCGTCGATTTCGTCCCGAGTCACGATCCACGGTCCCAAAGCGCTGAACGTATCGAAGCCTTTACGAATATTGCGCGTGTTGTGCATCCCCTTGCCCCAGGGATCGCGCTGGCTGATATCCCAACACATCATGTAACCGAAAACGTAATCAAGCGACTGGGCTTCACTCACCTTGCGCGCGCGCTTGCCGATCACGGCGCAAAGCTCACACTCGAAATCGACCAGCTTAGAAATCTTCGGCAGAACAATCGTGTCGCCGGGACCGATGATCGAAGACGTCGTCTTTAAGAAAAACTCCGCCATCAAATCGTCTTTATTGATGATCTGCTTGTTCGCGCTGCCCATGCGTTCGACCATCTCCGCACGGTGCGCGTAATAGTTCGCCGCCGCCGCCCAAAGCGAGCCGGGGTTTTGGATCGGCGCGCGCAACTTCACCGTGCTCAAATCCGCGCCGCCGGAACTGTTCGCGGCGTCGCGCGCGATTTGCATCGCCGCAGGATTATTCGCCAGGGCATCGATGATTTCGAGCATCGTGTAGCTCTGCCGCGCCAAACCGGCCTTGATTAAATTATCCCCGATATTGACGACCTTGTCGCCGACCACCACGCCCGCTTGATTATTATTGTAGTGACAGATTTTCATTTCTGCGCCTCCAAAAAAACAACCTCACAAACTGCCTTCTCATATCCGATGAAGCGCGTAAAGTCCAATGAGAAACTCTACAGGAGGATGGTCGCTCCGACCACGAGAGCCCGCTTTCGCCAGGGTAAGAATTTTAATTTGGGCTTAACGTGCTTCTCGTTGACAGCGGCTCACGCCGTGGATTATTCCTGACAGGCGTCTTGTGGATTAGACAATGAACTCTATCGTGACTTAAAAGGGGGAAAGATCATGGATGTTAGCGGGACGATGCAGCTCGTCACGACGTACGCGATTGGAATCGGTTTTAAGATCGTTGGCGCGATCGTCTTCTGGTTGATCGGCCGATGGCTGATCGGGCTTGCTATCCGCTTGGTCACGGCTTCGCTCGAACGTCAAAAGGTCGATCCGACGTTGCTGCGCTATCTCGGCACCGTCATATCGGTGACCTTGAATGTCATTTTAGTCGTCGCGATTCTCGGCTATTTCGGCGTCGAGACAACCAGCTTTGCCGCTATCGTCGCGGCTGCCGGCATCGCCATCGGCATGGCGTGGAGCGGCCTATTGTCGAACTTCGCCGCCGGCGCATTCATCATGGTCCTGCGGCCGTTCAAGGTCGGCGACTTTGTCACCGCCGGAGGCGTTACGGCACCGTTAAAGAAATCGGTCTGTTCGTCACCGCGGTCGTTACCCTGGAGAACGTTTTGAACTTGGTCGGCAACAATAAGATTTTCTCCGATACGATTCAGAATTTTTCGTCCAATCCATACCGCCGCGTTGATTTGAAAGCGCAGCTGGCCCACTCCGTCGATCACAACGAAGCGATCAAGCTCCTCAAGGAACGGGTCGCCAAAGTTCCCAACGTTCTACCCAACCCGGCAGCCGATGTGGAGATTCTCGAATTCAATTTCAACGGCCCGGTGCTCGCCGTGCGGCCCTACTGCCACACCGATCATTACTGCAGGTTTACTTCGCCACCAACAAAGTGATTCGCGAATCCTTCGGTTCCGCCGGTTTCCCAGTGCCGGAGCAGCATTTTGTCATTCGCAGTCAAGCGTAAACGATCAAACAGGGATCCGACTTAAGATCGTCACGGAAGAATCGATTCATGTCGGCTCCCCGGCTTATGATTTAGCGCTGAAGGATGCCGTTTGCGCGGCAATCCAGTCCACGGGTTTGACGTGATCTAGGCGCC
>DASWCL010000150.1:0-11565 GCA_036390135.1 Binatia bacterium | reverse complement strand
TCGGGGCGCGCGAAATGAGCGCCCATCGCCGCCGCCATCGAGTAACCGAGCGCACCGTGGGCGCGGTTGGAGAAAATCCGCCGCCCGGTGCCGCGCTCTTGATAGTAGGCGGAAAAATAGGGGCAAGGCGTGCCCGCGTCAACTACCACAATAGCATCGGCATCGAGAGCGCGTCCAAGCTCCACCACCACGCGTTCCGGTTTGATCGGCTTATCGGCGGACTCGGCGAGCGCTTGGAACTTCGCGAATTTCTCTTCTTTAGCGAACTCTACGCGGGACGCGTCGAGCGGCCGGTGCGTGCCTGCTAGCGCTTCATTCAACATTCTCAATCCGAGTTTGGCATCGCCGATCAATGCCACGGCCACCGGGTAATTGGTGCCGGGAACGGCCGGGTCGACATCGAGATGAATGATTTTATTCCTTCCCGGCGGCGGATGGCGCCAGCGCTCTGTGGTCACCGAGCCGGCGCGACAGCCGACAAAAACGATCACGTCGGCCTGATCGACCAGCGCGCGCGTCTCCGGTGTGCCGCCGTTGGAACCGACGACGCCAACCGCCAACGGATGGTCTTCGCTGATCGAACCTTTGCCGCTGATCGTGGTGGCAACCGGCGCCGACAGGCGCTCGGCGAGCTCGATGAGCTCGCCTTCGGCTTCGGACATCATGACGCCGCCGCCGCAGATGAAAATCGGACTGGCCGCATCGCGCAGCATCGCCGCGGCGCGATCGACGCAATCACGGTCGGGCGCGACCCGCTCGGCCGGATAGCGGCCAAAGCTTGTATCGCCCCAAATTTCGGATTTATTCACGGAACCGTTCTGCACATCGAACGGCAGGGCGATATGCGCCGCGCCGGGCCGGCCGGCAGTGACTTGTTTGAACGCTTCGCGGAAGATTCGGGGAATATCCTCGGCGCGGTTGAGCACTGCGTTCCATTTTGTGACCGGGCGCATGAGCGCGCCTTGATCCAGCTCGGTCAGCGTGTAGCGGCCGCGCGCGGCGACGGAAATGTCGGAGTTGATGCATAAGAGCGGCACGGAGGATTCGTTGGCTTCGGCGAGTCCCGGCAAGATGTAAGTTACGCCGCCGCCGCTCGGCCCTTCGCAGACGCCGACCTTGCCGGAAACGCGCGCGTAGCCGTCCGCCATGTAGGCGGCCGAGCGCTCGTCGCGCGCGAGGATATGGCGCATGCCATGCGGCAGCCGCGCCAAGGCGTCGTAAAACGGCAGACTGGTGTCGCCGCAGAGTCCGAAGAGAATTTGCACGCCGTGGACTTTCAACATCTCCACGGCCGCTTCGGCGCCGGTGAGGGTTGCGAGTTTTGATTCGGCAGCTTCGCTCATGAGCTTTGTTTCAACCTCTTACCCCAGGCGTTGAAAGCGAGCCAATGACCAGCGTCGACAGGGGCTTCAGCAATTTTCTCGATCGTATTATGATAAAGCCAGTGAATTCAATCTGATCGAGTGACACCATTGACTTCGATGACTCTCCGCACCGATCCAACAGAACAATCCGTACAAGCGCTGGCACGCGCGCTCTACCAGAAAGCCGCCGAGCATAAGCCGTCGCTCTTCGAAGTCAAAGATTTACTGGGGCGCATGATCGACTGGTCGCTCGAAGATCCGTCGCTGCGCGTCGCATTGTTTCGTTTTGTCGACGTGCTGCCGAGTCTGGCATCGTCCGCCGAGATCGGCCGCCACCTGGAAGAATACTTCGCGCGCGTTGATCATGCCCTAGGCGGTCTGGTTTTTCTTGCTCAGGCGCTGCACGCAGGCACGCTCGTCGCACCCGTCGTACGGCGCAATGTCGTCAAGCTGGCGCGCCGCTTCATTGCCGAGGAACGCGGCGATCATTTGATTAAAGTGTTAACTGGCCTGAGAAAAGAACCGGCGGCGTTCACGCTGGATGTCGTCGGCGAAGCGACCGTCAGCGACGTGGAAGCGAGCGCCATGCAAGAGCGCTATATCGAGCTATTGCGCCGTTTGGCGAAAGTCACGGCAGACTGGCCCCCGTGCGCGCAGATCGACGATGCGCCGAACGGCAGGTTGCCGCGGGTCAATCTGTCCGTAAAACTTTCTTCTTTGTGCGCGCGCTTCGATCCGCTCGATCCAAACACGGGTTCAAATGTTCGCGAGCGCTTGCGCGAACTGTTTCGCGAAGCGGCGAAACTTGGCGCGGCCGTGACCGTCGACATGGAGCAGTATGCTTTCAAGGATTTAACGCTGGAAATTTTCCGCGGCGTAGCGGCAGAAAAGGAGTTTCGCGACGCGCCCCATGCCACGATTGCGTTGCAAGCGTATCTCAAAGACGCCGAGAGCGATGTCGGCGACTTGATTCGCTGGGCGCGCCGGCAAAAACGACGGCTCGGCGTGCGCCTGGTGAAAGGCGCGTATTGGGACAGCGAGATTGCCTGGGCAAAACAAAAAGGCTGGCCGATACCGGTCTTCACGGACAAGGCAGCGACCGACGCAAGCTACGAGCGCATCAGCCGACTGCTTCTCCATAGCAACGACGTGATCGACGCCGCCTTCGGCAGTCACAATCTACGCAGCCTGGCTCATGCCATTGTCGCGGCGAAAGCGCTGGGCGTCCCGCCCAACGGTTACGAGATCCAAATGCTTTACGGCATGGCCGAGCCGGTACGCCAGGCGATCATCGAAAACGGCCAGCGCGTACGCGTTTATCTCCCCGTGGGCGAGTTGCTGCCGGGGATTGCTTACCTCATTCGCCGGCTGATGGAGAACACCTCGAACACTTCCTTTTTGCGCCAAACCTATGCGGATCGAAAAGATATCGCTGGTTTGATCAAGGCGCCGGCGCTTACGTCCAAGCCGGCCCAAAGCCCGCGTGGATCATCCGAGGAGCCAATGAGTCCGGACAACGAATTTCGCAACGCGCCGGTCAGTGATTATTCCAGGCAGGAAAATCGCGACCGCTTCGTTAAAATGCTCGAAGAAGTTCACGCCGAAGTCAAACATCTGGGGCGAAAGCGGAGCAGCGGCCAGTGGCTGGAATCGGTGAATCCCGCCGATCCGAAAGAAATCGTCGGCCGAGTTCTTGTCACCCAGATCGATGAAGCGGAAGAAGCCATTGATAAGGCAGCGCGCTTCTTTCCCGAGTGGCGCGACATGCCGGCGCGCGAGCGCGCCAAGATTCTTCTTAAAGGAGCTCGCATCATGCGCGAACGGCACTGGGAACTCGCCGCCTGGGAAGTTTTCGAGGTCGGCAAGGGTTGGCGCGAGGCGGACGCCGATGTGACTGAAGCGATCGATTACCTGGAATACTACGCGCGCGGGATGTTACGTCTGGCCGGGCCGCGCGACACCCAGCAACTGCCGGGCGAAACAAACGTTTATTTCTACGAGCCGCGCGGCATCGCAGCGATCATCGCGCCGTGGAATTTTCCTCTGGCTATTCTTACCGGCATGACCGCGGCAGCGTTGGTGACTGGCAACTGCGCCCTGATGAAACCGGCGGAGCAGTCGCCGATGATGGCGGTGCACCTACTCGACATTCTACGCAAAGCCGGTTTGCCTGAAGATGCTTGCCAGTTGCTTCAAGGCGGCGGCGAGCTTGGCGCGCACCTGGTGCGCTCGGCGAAAATTCACTTGATCGCGTTTACCGGCTCGCGCGAAGTGGGGCTGGAAATTCTTCGCGAGGCTTACACACATCGGCCGGGGCAACAGCACGTGAAACGAGTCGTGTGCGAAATGGGCGGCAAGAACGCGGTGGTCGTCGATAACGACGCCGATCTCGACGAAGCCGTGGTGCATATCATCGACTCTGCCTTTGGCTATCAGGGACAAAAATGCTCGGCAGCGTCGCGGGTCATTCTGCTCGATGAGACGTACCAACGAGTGCTGTCGCGGCTGGTGGAAGCCGTGCGCAGCCTCAAAATCGGCGCACCCGAAGATCCGCGCAACGCCATCGGTCCGGTCATCGACGCCGAAGCCAAAACGCGGATCGCAGAATACATCCGTCTGGGCAAAAAGGAAGCAACCTGTGTCCTGGAAATGGCTGCGCCGAAAGAAGGATTCTTCGTCGGACCGGTCATTTTCAGCGACGTCGATCGGCGCAGTCGAATCGCGCAAGAAGAGATTTTTGGTCCGGTGCTGTCGATCCTTCGGGCGCGGGACTTCGAGCAGGCTTTGGCGATCGCCAATGACTCTGTCTTCGCTTTGACCGGCGGAATCTTTTCGCGCTCACCGGCGCATATCGAAAAAGCGCGCAAAGAATTTCGCATCGGCAATCTCTACATTAACCGCGGCATCACCGGCGCCGTCGTGGAACGCCAGCCGTTCGGCGGGCTCAAGCTCTCGGGCATCGGCTCCAAGGCCGGCGGCCCGGATTATCTCCTTCAGTTTGTCGAACCGCGAACGATTTCGGAAAACACGCTGCGCCATGGATTTGCGCCACCGGAGCGACTGAAGGCAAAATAGACGTTCAAGCTGTTCAAAACGTTCAAAACGATGGATCCCAACCCCCGCGAAACGCCGGTCCGTTCGGGATGTGAATCGAATTATCGCGCGCCGTGGTGGCTGCCGGGCGGGCATCTGCAAACCATCTATGCGCGCTCGCTGGCAAAAAACTACCGCGTCGCTTTTCGTCGCGAACGCTGGGAGACCCCGGATCAGGATTTCATCGATCTCGACTGGCTCGGCCAAGAAGCGGACGACTCCAGACTCATCGTGCTGTTTCACGGCTTGGAAGGTTGCTCACAAAGTCATTACGCGATCAGCCTAATGGAGGCGGCGGCTCGGGGCGGCTGGCGCGGCGTGGTGCCGCACTTTCGTGGCTGCAGCGGCGAGGCCAATCGGCTTGTGCGCTCGTACCATTCGGGCGATTCCCGTGAGATCGATTGGATCCTGCGCCGGTTGAAGGACGCTAATCGACACGCCAAGATTTATGTGGTCGGAGTATCGCTGGGCGGCAATATGCTTTTGAAATGGCTCGGCGAGGAAGGCGCAGCGGCGTCATTGATCGTTGAGCGCGCGGTTGCGGTATCGGTGCCGATGGACCTCGCGGCCGCAGCGCGAGTGCTCGACTCTGGTTTCAATAGAATGCTTTACACCAGCCATTTTCTCAACTTGCTCAAACCGATGGCGCTGGCAAAAATCGCGGTCCACGACTTAGCCATCGATGCACGAGCGATTCGCGCCAGTCTGACGTTTCGTCAATTCGACGATCTCTTCACCGCGCCGGTTCACGGTTTCGAAAATGCCCAAGACTACTGGACGCGCTCAAGCAGCAAACCATGGCTCAAAGAAATTAGCACACCGACGCTGATCATCAACGCGCGCAACGATCCCTTCTTGCCGAGTGCGGCGCTGCCTAGCGCCGCGGCGGTTTCCGATGCCGTCAGCCTGGAATTCCCGGACGGCGGCGGCCATGTGGGTTTTGTTTCGGGAAGATTTCCCGGGCGCCTCGATTGGCTGCCGAAGCGGGTCATGCGGTTTTTCGCCGCATAACAAGTTGGGAAGCTTCGTCCGCTTACAAATCAAGTCATCTCTTGTTTCGATCCGACATCGAAATAGTCTGATCAGTCGAACATTGCCGCGCGCTAGCGCGTCTTGCCGGCGCCGAAGCGGAAGTTTTATCTGACAGAGCGCTTTAGCACGCTGACCAAGTACTTCGATCGTAAGGTGCGAAAAAAGCTCGGCAGAGCGTAGTCACAAATTTTCCGACTCAGGGTAATACGCTCGCCCTTTACGCAAGCCAGCTGTCTGATCCTTCGGACGGCGCGGTGCCGTGCTCCTATCATCGTAGGTCAGCGATGAACATCACAACGGCTTTCAAAAAGATCGGTATCGACCAGCGGATTGGCGGCAGCAAAGCTATGGTGTGAACACTTCATTCGCCGACGAGTATGTCGCGCCAGGTTGAGGACCGCCGGCAATGACGTAGATCGATTGACCGAGCAGGGCGACGCCGAGGCCGTGGCGCGCGGTGGGCATCGGCGCCCAGCGCTGCCAGCGGTTTTGTGCCGGATCGTAGGATTCGACTTCCCTGTGCGTTCCTCGAGTCGACTCGCCGCCGAAGATGAAGATCTTACCGTCGAGGGTAGCAGCAGAAATACCGCTGCGCACGGTCGGCATGGGTGACAGACTTTTCCAGCGATTCGTCGCAGGATCGTATTCCTCATTGTTCGTCATGCTACGGTCGTGGCGGCCATTGATGCGCCCGCCGATGGCGTAGAGCTTTCCGTTGACGACGCCGATGGCGTGGTGATCCCGCGGCGTTAGAATCGGCGCACGCTTTGACCAGCGGTCTTGAACCGGGTCATATTCTTCATTGGTATTGGTATTTTTTCCATTCGTGCCGACGCCTCCGACAGCATAAACTTTGCCGCCGATGACGCCGACGGCTAACGCGCCGCGCGCCGTCGGCATCGGTTTCTTGGTGCGCCATTGATCGGCGCCGGAATCATATTCGTACACGGTATTAACCGGTCCAACGGCGGAGATGAAACCGCCGATCACGTATATTTTCCCATTGATCGCCGCCGCGCCGATATGGTGCAGTGATTTGGGTAGCGACGCGCGGCGCTGCCAGGAATTTTTCACCGGGTCGTATGCTTCGACGAGCTCGCCGCCTTTTTCGTAGCCGCCCATGACATAAATTTTGCCGCCCAATTCAACTGCTGCGACTTCGGTGCGCGCCGACGGCATCTGTGCGCGGACTTCCCACTTTCCCGGCAACTGCGCGTTGGCTACAGCGATTAAATGGATGACGAAGATGATGACGATCAAGCTAGTGGTTGCGATCAGGCTGCGCGTACGCACGGTAGGCTCTCGGTTAGGTTCCCTTGATTGATTTGCGCTCAGACCCGGCTGGCTGACGTGAGAAACGGCGCCAAAAAGTGGCGTGTCTACGATGGATAGGGATTTTCCAGCGCGTGCTGTTCCATGAGCGCGTGCAGGTCGACCATCGTATAGGCGCAGTATTTGGGATCATAGCCGAGTTTTTTGGCGGTTTTCCCTTGTTCGACGATGCGCTGCAGAATCATTCGGTTGAGCGGGCCGTGGCCCATGCGGTCTTCATGCTGCACCAGATCGGCTTCGGCGTGGGCTGTAAAGTAGATCGCTTGACGCTTGCTCATGCCGTAGTGTGTCACCAGCGCGTCGCCCCACTGCTGGGCCCAGTGGCCGAGGGTTTCTTCATAGGCGTGCGTGCCCCAAAGCTCGATCAACGAGCCGTCCTGAAAAACCCGTCGGCAATAGTCGCTGATCGCTCGGCCGGCGGCGGAAGCGGGCTGCTCGAACAATTCTTCCTTGGCAAGACGCAGCGATTTGGCGGTTTCTAGCAAAATTAAAATGTGACCCGGCGGCTTCGGCGCGATCAATTCTTCGGCGATCTTGTCGGAAAACGCCGGCAGTAAATCGTAATTTTCCACGAAAAAAGGCAGATGAACATAATAGGAAACGGCATTAAGAGCGACCACTTCGATGGAGAAGAGCCCCCAATCCTTAAAGAAACGGCGCAGACAGGGCAGCGGCAGCGTGCCGGCGCGCAACTGAGTCATGAAGGCGCCACGATTGATCTTCTTATCCCAATGCGCGTAAACGTCTTGATAAAGATTATCGACAAATGCTTTGGCGTCAGCTGAGTCCATTGGGAATTTCGTTGACCTGAAATTACTCGTGGCTGGGATTGGATTTCGAGCCTTTACACGGAGTGGATTTCCTGTATTGTTAATACCTAAAATAATCTGGGTGTCAATCACCGCGCTCGGATTCAGCGGAGGAATCTAATGTATGGATGCTCTGAAACCTGAGGAGTTTCTAAAGCAATTGATCGCGACCCGAGAGGCGTTCTGGGAACAGATGAACGCGGAGCGAAAGAGCTACGGGGCTGAAAAACCTTTGAGCGCGGCAGTGGTTTTGCGCCGGCTGCAGTTCGGCGTCGTGATGGAACGCAAGGCTGCTGAAGTGACTGCGCCATGGGTCGGCAAGATTCCGGATATCGACTTGCAGCAGCCGATGTCGGAGTACGTCGTCAACGAGCTTAAACATGCGTCGATCTTACGCAAGCGCATCGGCGAGCTGAACGGCGATCCCGACGCGCTGTGGAATCAACCGCTGGCGGAATTGAAAGAGCTTTGGGATTTTCACGCGGCGCTGGGATCCCTGTGCGAGCTGATCGCCAGCGTCCAGTTCGGCCATGAGGAATTTTTTCCAAGGACTTCAAAATCGTTCATCGAACGGGTTACGCCCATCGATCCGCAAACTGCGGCGATTTACCGCGATACACTGCTCGCTGATGAAGAAAGCCATGAATGGATCGCGCCGGAAATTCTCACGCGCTATGCCGACGACAGCGCGACACAAAAAAAGTGCTTGGATGCATTGAAGAAAGGCTGTGAGTTATTCGGGAAGGCGATTCAGAGCTTCAATCGGAGCATGCCGGCGTAAGATTTATTCGGCTGTTGGAGCAAGAAAACTTGCCTTATCGACCAGGATAATTGGTGAGAATTCAGTGTTTTGGCTCGATCCGCTTGCCGTACGTTACTTCGCCTTTATCGATCCGGATCGAAAACCCGCAGTCCGGGTTAGTGCAAGCCCATGCCTTATACATGACCGAAGCTCCGTCTTGGCCATAGTCCGATAGCGGAATCAGCAGCCCGTTGTTGCATTTTTGGCATTTCGGTAGGTCCATCTCCGCTCCTCCTTGTCGGTCGTTCACCGGGAACCCCAACAACTAAGAAAAGTGTAATCGAGCGGGTAGTCTAAATCAAGCAAGCGTGCGCAAACCGTCAGCGCCGCGCCACCTGTTGGCGCACGGACCGTTTATGAATAAAAAAAAGGGTGGCCGAATCCGTCGGCCACCCTTTTTATGTGGTGCAGATCAGGCCGATTACTTGGCCTTTTTCTCCATCGTGTCGCTCTTCTTTTCGTCCATCTTATCAGTCGACTTTTCGTCCGCCTTCTTGGTTGGCTTCTTGGTTTTTCCTTTGGCCTTGGCCTTGGTCTTGGTTTCGTCGGCCTTGTCCCCAGTCTTCTCCGCGGTTTTGTCCATGGCCTTTTCGCTCTTCTTTTCGCTGGCAGGCGGCGTGGCCGGTTTCGCGGGAGTGGCCGGCGTCGCTTGGGCGAAGCTGACACCGCTAAAGACTAAAGTGGTCAATGCAACGACGAAAACTTTGATCGCGTTTTTCACAGTATCACCTCCTTTCGACGTTTAGACGTTGTTGTTTTTGGTAAATTCAAATCAACACGCAATTTTTCAAAAGACAAGGGCAATCAGTTCTTTTGCGATGGCAGGTCGATTGGGGCAAATTAACTCGCCGGGCGCCTGTTTTACGGTCTAAACACCGTAAAATTGTCGGGCGTTTTCTTCCAGCAGTTTTTTTCGCACGGTGGCAGGCATGTCGTTGCGGTTGCGCAAATATTCAGCGGTTCCTTCTGTGCGATCGGCGTGAGGGTAATCGGACGAAAACATAAACAAATCTTCGCCGACTTCTTGGACGACGCGGTCGAGAAAAGGCTCGTTACCTTCGCAACCGAAGAAAATCCGGCCGGACTTCAGGTAATCGCTCGGCGGATGGCTGATCAGGTCTTTGGCGCCATAGCGTGGATTTTCAAAGTGGTCGTCCATACGCTCCACGTGGGCTGGTACCCAGCTAATGCCGCCTTCGAGAAAGGCAAATTTGAGATTCCGATAGCGATCGAGCAAGCCGGAGCAAAGCACGCTTGTCAGCCCGGCCATGATCGGCAAAATGCCGGCTAGGACCCGGTTCGGAAAATGGTGCTCGAAAAGCTTATCGACGACTGGGAATTGCAAACTAAAGTGCACGGCGATCGGCATCTTCAAGCGATCCGCTTCGGCAAAAAACACCTCATGGTCAGGATGATCGAGACGTTTTGCCCCAACCGTGCCATTGATCATCACCGCGGTCACACCCATGTCGCGTAAGCGGGAAAGCTCCTTAGCGGCACCATTCGCATCCTGCAGCGACACGACGCCCACGGCTTTGAGCCGGTTCGGTGCTTTGTTACAAGCTTCGGCGAGCCAAGTATTATAGGCGCGGCAAACGCCCATCGCCAAAATGCCATCGGGCCAGGCATTCACGTGTAAAAGAAAGCTCGGATAGATGAATTGCAGGTCGATCGCCTCACGATCGAGGTCTTCCAGGCGTTCTTTGAGATTCGTCAGGGTCTGGCTGCCCGGCGAGGCGCGGCGGGCCGATTGAAGCGCTTGTCCCGGAGGGGCGGCGGTGCCGGGAGCTCCGGCTCCTTTGATCGATGGTCTTTTGTAGGGTGTCTGGCCATCGACTACCCAAAAGTTGTGGCCTTGGTCATCCGTCAGGAGTCTCGGGCGATAATTTCTCAACGCCGGCTCCATGTACTTCTCGAACATTTCTTCGCTTTCAAAAAAATGACCGTCACCATCGATGATCATAGCTTGATCCTCTCCCGGAAACTTTGATCGTGTTTAAGTGTGAACCAAAGCACTCTTCAGCATTTCCGGTTTTGTCTTGATTTTCAATCGATTCCATCGGCCGGCCAATTATTTAGACCGCTGCGACACCGCCTCAGGGTTCAGTCCAGCAGGACATGGATAAGCCTTGAGGCTGTGTTTGATGCGGTTGCGCGCCATCAGCTCCGCGTAGCTCACACCCACAGCTTTGGTATTGATGATCGGCACGCCGAGTTCTGGCTCGAGTTCTTCGGGCGTGACCACATAGGGATAAATCTTGCCGCCGAGCGGTATGATCGCCTCGGCGCCCTGGTCCACTAGCTCTTTGCCGACCGTAAGCGTGCGCTCGACGACGATGTCATGATAGCCGGAGAGATCACCGGTGTCGTACAGACCGACGGTGCGGATGCCGCTGACAAATGGCTTCATGCCGTAGGTTTGCACTAATCTCATCGTATGCGGCATATGAGTTTCCAGCGGCACGATCAGACCGACACGATCGCAGAGACTCGCGGTGAAGTGGAGCGAAGCGCGCAGCAGACCGATCACCGGAATGCGTACCGCTAGCCGGCTCGCTTCGACGCCAGGGTCGAACGTGTTACTCTGGATCACGCCATCGAAGCCGCGCTGCTCGGCTTCGATGGCTTTCTTGACCAGCGCCGGCGTCTCGAGAATATGGTGCAAACCCGACAGCGCCTTTCGTTCTTCAAGCAGGCTCAACACTTCGCCGCCGCCAAGATCTTCGGGATAGGCGAGCTCGAAGGTCGTGTCCGGCGACGCGTAGCTCTTCAGCAGCTTGACGATATGAGCTTCGAGCTCGGCGGAGTGGCGTTTGTACGAATGGTTTAGAAACATGAAGCGCATGGTTGATCTCCTTCGCTGATTTAAGAATAGGAAATATGAAGCCAATACGACTTTTACAAAGATTTTGCTGTCATCCGCCAAAAATCGCCCGCAGTTGTTTGGCGTATGCGTCGAGTTTTTCCGCCAGTCCGGGATTAACTGGAACGGTTTTGATTCCTTTCAGCATGGCCGCTTGCTCGTTGGTGAGATCGCTGCGGGCAACCAGGCGCCCGGGTGTTTGCATGAGCTTTTGACCATCGCGCGACAATACAAAGTCGACGAAAACTCTTGCCGCATTCGGGTGCGCTG
>DASWCL010000149.1:0-11741 GCA_036390135.1 Binatia bacterium | reverse complement strand
TCGCGGTCCCGGATCGCTTATTGACCAGTCGGATGACCTGGTCGACACAGGACTCAGGTTTCATGTCTACCGTTCGGAGATGAATCTCTGGTGATTGTGGTGGCTCGTAGATGCTATCGATGCCGGTGAAGTTTTTCAGTTCTCCGCGGCGCGCCTTGGCGTATAGGCCCTTCGCATCGCGGCGTTCGCATTCGTCCAATGGCGTATCCACAAAGACTTCGATGAATTCTCCGGGACTAAACAAACCGCGCGCCATTTGGCGCTCCGCGCGGAAGGGCGAAATAAACGCGACGATCACGATCAGTCCTGCGTCCACCAGGAGCTTTGCAACCTCCGCCACCCGGCGAATGTTCTCCACGCGGTCGGCCTCAGTAAATCCCAGATCTCGATTGAGCCCGTGGCGAACGTTGTCGCCATCGAGAATGTAAGTGTGCTTGCCGTCCCCGTGCAGACGCTTTTCCAATAGATTGGCAATCGTTGACTTGCCCGAGCCCGACAGTCCGGTGAACCACAAACAGCACGCCTCTTGATGCTTGATCTTGGCTCGCGCGCTCTTGGTGACGTCCAGCGCCTGCCAGTGGACGTTTACCGCACGACGCAGCGCAAACCGGATAAGACCGGCGCCAACGGTCTCGTTGGTGAGCTTGTCGATGACGATGAAAGCGCCCAGTCGCTTGTTCTCGCTAAACGGCGCAAACGGCACCGGCCGATCAAAACTCAGGTTCACTACGGCGATTTCGTTTAAGCCCAACGTCTTGGCGGCGAGGTGCATACCGGTGTTGATGTCGAGACGGTGCTTGATGTGCGTGATGGTCACGCTCGCGGACTTGCTGTGAATCAGCACGGCATACGGGCGGCCTGGCAATAAGGCATGCTCGCTCATCCACAACAGATCCGCTTCAAACTGGTCGGCGCACTCGATCGGGTGCGCAACGCTCGCGATCACATCGCCGCGGCTGGCGTCGACCTCATCTTCAAGGACCAAGGTAATTGACTGTCCCGCGGTCGCTACCTCCTGAGAAGCCTCGTATGTGATGATTTCCTTAACCGCGCTGGTTACCCCCGAGGGACTGATGCGGATGCTGTCGTCGAGTTTGACCGATCCGCTGGCGATGCGCCCGGAGAACCCGCGAAAATCCAGGTTAGGGCGGTTGACCCATTGCACGGGCATGGCAAAGGGTAGGGCGGTCTCGTGTTGTATGCTGGGAACCGTTTCGAGCCAATCCAAAAGTGTCGACCCCTCGTACCAGGGCATCGCCGCGTAGCCCGGGTCGACGATAGTGTGCCCCTCGAGCGCTGATACCGGGATCGCCGTGATCGTGTCGAAACCGAGATCCTGGGCAAAGCACCGATAGGCGAGCTCAATTTCGTCAAAGATCGGCTGCGACCAGTCCACCAGATCCATCTTGTTGACCGCCAGCGCCACTTGGCGAATGCCCAGCATCGATACGATGCGGCTATGGCGCTTGGTCTGGGTCAGCACTCCCTTGCGGGCATCGATCAGCAAGACCGCAGCCTGCGCCGTCGATGCACCGGTCGCCATGTTGCGGGCGTACTGTTCATGTCCGGGCGTATCGGCGACGATGAAGCGCCGTTTGGGTGTGGCAAAAAAACGATACGCCACATCGATCGTGATGCCTTGCTCCCGTTCGGCCTGCAAGCCGTCAACCAGCAGGGCAAAGTCCAAACGCTCGCCTTGGGTGCCGAATTTCTTGGAATCCTCCTTGAGCGCTTCGAGTTGATCCTCGAAGATCAACTTCGTCTCGTAGAGCAAGCGGCCGATCAGAGTCGACTTGCCGTCGTCGACGCTGCCGCAGGTGATGAAGCGCAGGGTGTCCATCAGAAGTAGCCTTCCTGCTTCTTGCGCTCCATCGAACCCGCACCGTCGTGATCGATGATCCGTCCTTGTCGTTCGGAGGTCGTTGCGCCGAGGGTTTCGGCGACGATCTGATCGAGCGTCGTTGCGCTGCTTTCAATCCCCGCGGTCAACGGATAACAACCCAGGGTGCGAAAGCGCACCATGCGCATTTGTGGTTTTTCACCGGGCTCAAGTGGCAACCGGTGATCGTCGACCATGATCCATTGCTCATAGCGTTTGACCACCGGGCGCATCGAGGCGAAGTAAAGGGGCACGATCGGAATGTTCTCTCGGCGGATGTATTGCCAGATATCGGCCTCGGTCCAGTTCGAAAGCGGAAACACCCGGATAGATTCGCCCGGATGGATTCGGGTATTGTATAGATTCCACAGTTCGGGACGTTGGGCTTTCGGTTCCCAACGATGGCCGGGGGCGCGAAATGAAAAGATGCGCTCCTTGGCGCGGGATTTTTCCTCGTCGCGCCTGGCGCCGCCGAAGGCCACGTCGAAGCCGTGAAGATCGAGCGCTTGCTTGAGGGCTTCCGTTTTCATGACATCGGTGTGGTATGCCGAGCCATGGGTGATCGGCCCGATCCGCTCGGCAACGCCGCGCGGGTTGGTATACGTGAGGAGCTTAAACCCAACTTCCCTTGCCGCGCGGTCACGAAATGCGATCATCTCGCGAAACTTCCAGCCCGTATCAATGTGCATCAAGGGAAACGGAATCGGTCCGGGGAAGAATGCCTTCTGCGCCAAACGCAGCATCACCGAAGAGTCTTTGCCGATCGAGTACAACATCACCGGCTTGGCCGCTGTAGCCGCCACTTCGCGAATAATTTCGATGGACTCCGACTCGAGGTCTGAATAGACACCTTTACTCATTTTGTGGGTGGCCGATGGGTTCTAATACCTCAGCCTCAGTAAAAAAGTCCAGCATTCTAATAATGCGCCTGCCGAAGGGTAACGAGAGGAATGTGGATGTTGTTCCGCCATGGAAATTCTGCCTCCCCGGATCGTGAGGAATTGGCTGATGTCGTTCCGGCACTTGAAGAGATGAGGGGAAATGACGTAGCGTAGCTCGGAAAGGATTCGCAACACTCGCCGTATGTGATGTCCCCTGAGGAGGATAGCAATGTTAAAGACTTATGGTGTGCTGCATTTCAGTTTGCCGGTGACCGATCTTGACCGCAGTCGAGAGTTTTATGAAAACCTGCTCGGCATGAAGGTCGTCGAGCAATCGCCTCGGATGGTGTTTTTGCAGACTGGCGATGACTACCTGATTTTGGCAAAGGGAAGCGAGCCGCTGAAGTACGACTCGCCGCAAAGTACCCCAGTGCATCACGCTTTCAAGGTGAAGCCCGATGAGTTTGCGGCGTCAATCGACTTTCTCCGCGAAAGCGGTGTTGAAGTGTTCAATATCGAAGATCGCAATCAGGGCGTGTTCTGGGGCCCGCAAGCGTACTTTCTCGATCCCGACGGCAACAAGTTGGAAATCTACGCGGGACCGGGCGCCAAGAAAAGTTGAGAAATTCTCTTACCGACAATTCGCACGAATGTTTCCCCTTCAGCGAAATGACATTTCACGTGCGTCGCTGTGATATTGGCTTGCAGGTCTGCTAAATCTGCTGTTGCCGACCGCGCTGGTGTTGTTCCTAGATTGGTCTGGAATAACGCCGGCTATTCCCTAAGTCGACCGTTATCCGATTTCACTTGCCGCCGCGTGTTGCGCTCCATTTGGCACCGCCGGCAGTTCCGTCCATTGTATTGCCGTTGACCCGGCCGGCGTACTGAGTATTTCCGGCGCTAAAGGTGATCTGAGCGCCATTGAGCTTGCCGTCGATCGGCGTTGCGGCGGTGCCGTTTTTGAGCGTGCCGGTGATATTCTGAAAGCTCTGTTTGATCACTAAATCGCCTTGCGGCGTCTTCCATGTTCCGTCCACTTTCGCCGGGACGATCCACAGATGCGCCGTGCACCAGTTCGTGCAGCCTTCGACGGTGGCGCTTTCATCGGGCTTCCAGTCTTCCATGTCGAAGGTATTCGAGACGACGCGCGTGCCGGGCTTGAGGTTTAAAATCTTCGGGCGCAGTTTTATGTTAATGCTCGGTAGCAGGAACATCGTGATGACCTGCGCTTGTGAGAAATCGCTTTCGAACAAGTCCGCTTTCATGAAGCTCGCCTTGTCGGTCACGCCTTCCTTGGCGGCGTTACGCTTTGAGACCTCGACCATGTCTGGATTGTATTCGATGCCGAGCGCCTTAGAGCCGCGCTTGGCGGCAGTGATGACGGTGCGGCCGTCGCCCGAGCCCAGATCGATGACATAATCTTTCGGCGTCACTTTAGCCATGTCGAGCATTCTGTCGACTAGCGCCTGCGGCGTGGGTACCCAGACAACGTCTTTGCCGGCCTGACCGACCTCCGGTTGGTACTCTTTTGCCGATTGTGAGCGCGCGAGACTGGCGGTTAAAGCGATGCCCAACGCGAGTGACAGAAAAAACCTAGGAGTAAAAAAAACTGTCTTCATAAATCTCCTCCGGGCATGGAATTATATTTGTTATAGCAGGTGGATTAGCATGACGGGAGACCCGCGGAGAAAAATCTTCGGCTAGAGTTTGCCTCGGAAATTTTTCTGGCGTGAGTGTTTTCCCAGATTATCACGTGTGGTTTGACGGTTTACTTTCCTGCGCGCGTGGCGCTCCACTTGGCGCCGCCAACGGTGCCGTCCATAGAGTTGCCATTAACTCGGCCGGTGTAAGCCGTCGTGCCGGCAGTGAAAGAGATCTGCTCGCCGTTGAGCTTGCCGTTGATCGGCGTGACGGAATTCCCGGCTTTCAGGTTTCCAGAAATCGTTTGAAAAGTCTGTTTCAGCATCAGCTCTCCTTGGGCCAAGTTCCAGGTTCCGTCAACTTTTGCCGGCACGATCCACAGATGCGCGGTGCACCACGAATTGCAGCCCGGCAGCGTGGCGGTCTCGTCCGGCTTCCATTCGCCCATGTCAAAAGTATTGGAAACAATGCGGGTGCCCGGCTTGAGGTCGAGTATCTTCGGGCGCAGTTTTATGTTGATGCTCGACAGCAAGAACATGGTGATCACTTGCGCCTGGGAAAAATCGCTCTCGAACAAGTCAGCTTTCATGAAGCTCGCTTTGTCGCTTACGCCTTCCTTGGCGGCATTGCGTTTGGAGAGCTCGACCATTTCGGGATTGTATTCGATGCCGAGCGCCTTGGAGCCGCGCTTGGCGGCGGTGATGACGGTGCGGCCGTCGCCCGAGCCGAGGTCGATGACATAATCTTTCGGCGTCACTTTGGCCATGTCGAGCATCTTATCGACCAAGGCCTGCGGTGTCGGCACCCAGATGACATCTTTCCCTTCCTGTCCGACTTGGGGCTGAAACTCCTTAGCCGGCTGTGCATGAGCGAATTCGCCGAGCAATGATAGACACAGCACAAGTAAAAACGGGCGGGCAATTTTTATTTCAATCATACTTTCTCCTCCAAAAGTTGTATTTTCGATGACCTCAATGGAAATGAATGCCTTTCTGCATACTCCAAGGCGAGAAAAATGTCTAGGAATCGGGCTCCAAACGAATGTGATTACGTCGATGCAATTGAAGTTTAGCCGGCGTGCGGCCGAGGTGTATCCGGTGCCGCTGGTCGTGCCGAATCTCAATGCGATTGTCCCAAGCGGCCAAAATGCTCATCCGCGCGCGCGAGATCTTCTGAGGCAGGAGTAGCGCTAAGACAACGTCGACGTTGATATCCGTGACAACGCGTTGCCGCGGTGACATTTCGGACGGCAGTTGGCAGACGTTGTCACCAACTAAAACATAAAAGCACGCCACCTAGTCACCAAAAGCGCGGCCAAGTATCTGGGTTCGCCAATGTCAGTGCGAGCGTTGGCTGGCATGGTTCTGGCTCTGGTGACGTCGATCGAGGTTGAAATCGCGATATGGAAAACAACATCAATCAAGAGGCCACAATGCCCAACCAGCCGCGCGCTCGCTCAAAGAAACCATCAGACGCCGAAGTCGCGGAGCCACTCGGCTCGCTGAAGGAAAAGGAAATTCTTCTTCAGGCAAGTGAAACACCGCAGCGAGAGATGGAAGAACGTTATGAGGCGCAGATTCGTGAGTTGGAAAATCGGCTTCGACAGCTAGAAGATCTCGTGCTCAGGCGCGAAGCCGAATTGCGGGCGACCAATTTCCGCGCCGATTCCCTTGCCGAGCAAATGAGTCAGGTCGGTAGGGATAAGGATCGAATGATCTCGGAGGTCGCACGATTGAATGCAGAGCTCAAAGAAAAAAGGCTGATTCTCGCCCGACAAGAGAGAGACGAATGGCAATCAATCGGCTGGCGAAATGGCTTGAAGCGACGACTGGCAAAGCTCGCAGCGCGTTTTTCCAAATCTGCCGACGACGAAAAATTAAGCGAGAAAAACGAAGAACAGTTTCCATTCATCTCGCGTTGAGAAGCGCAGCCGGACTCGCCTGAAAGCCTCCAGAAAAATACTCCTTAATTTTCCACCGGATCTGTGAAGGTCGCGCAGAGCACCAAGCCGCGGGTTCCAAGCCAATTTCTCAAGCTAATTATTCCGGTGCGCTTGGCGCCATGAGTCTTAATCTGCGCTCAGGCGGTAAGATCACTGCTCTAAGTTTCCAGCGACCGGATCGCGGGAACCCGCCATGCCGCAAATATCGCGAGAACGATGACGATGGCGCCCATCGTGGCCACCGTTGATGGTGCACCGATGAAGTGAGCTGTGGTTCCGGCAAACAGCGCGCCCACCGGCATAAAACCGCGGTCGAGCATATACAGGCTCATGACACGGCCGCGCAGCTCGTCAGGGACAATAAGCTGGAGAATCGTGGCGGTGCTGGCGAGAAAAAACATCTGAAACGCGCCGGCGATTACCAAAGTCACGAGCGCCAGCGGGAACGATCGTACCTGGGAAAAAAGAATTAGAAAGAAACCGAGGACGACGATACTACCGACCAGAAACAGCCCCTGGCGCTTTAAACGATTGGCCAGAGTGGCGAGGGTGAGGACGGCGATCACTGCGCCGACGCCGGGAGCGGCCATCAGCATGCCGAGCCCGTCGGCGCCGACTTTCAAGACATCCTTCTGGAAAACCGGCATTAGGGTTTGATAGGGCACGGCGAAAACTCGCGGCACATAAGCCAGCGTCATCAGCGCCAGTACCGCCGGAGTCGACCAGACGTAAGCGAATCCTTCCTTAAGATTGGCCATCGCCGAGGCGCGGCGGGCTTCGGGCGCCGTGTCTGGTATGTGCATCAAGTAAATCATTACCAGCACACCCATATAGGCAACGCTCTGCACGAAAAAATTTCCCGCCCCGCCGAACAGTACGATCATGGCGCCGCCCAAAGCGGGGCCGATGACCTTCATCAGATTAAACCCGCCCGAGTTGAGCGCGATGGCGTTGACGAGATCGTCCTTGGGCACGACGCTCGGGATCATGCTTTGGCGCACGGGCTCGGTGAACGACCAGGCGATACCGGTGATCAAGGTAAAAACAAAGATATGCGACACGTGCAAGAACGGCGATGCGACGAGAGCGCCCATGCAGAGGGCAGTGATGATCAAAATCCATTGAGTGCGCAGCAGCAGCTTGCGCCGGTCCATGCGATCGGCAGCGACACCGGCCATCGGGCCGGTAACTAAAAAAGGCACGGCGCGCAGGCCGTTGAGCGCGCCCAACAACATCGAATTGCCAGTCAAATCGTACAGGAGCCAACCTAGGGTCACTTGCTGGACCCACTGCCCCGCGCTCATCATCAGCGTGCCGGTCCACAGATAACGGTAATCCAAGTGACGGAGAGAGGAAAAGGTCTTGAATCGAATACGCTGAGCGGCCGATTCGATCGGTGCTTCGACCGACTGCGAAAGTTGCTCGTCCAAATGTTTGGTTTCCTGTAGCTGCGAACCTGTCGAGCTCTTTTATCTGTATCAACATTGGCCCGCGGTTGCCACAATCGCGCCGTCGCAACGGTGAAATTCAGCCACGCGATTTACACTGCGCGGTGGTTGCCCACGTAACGAGTGTAGCAAAAAACTGCAAGCGAATCGTGCGAGGAGAGCGGGCAGCGCCTCAGGCGAACTTCGAGACGCACACTCTGTGTTCAGATTGCGATATACGGATTAGCCCGGCGATTCGTGGTTTTGCCGAGCCGCGGCGAAGGAATAAGCATCGTAGCCTTCGTGAATGAGATGGATCATCTCGTCCCGCGCCGGATCAAAATTGACGCCGACCAGATTCTCGCCGTTTTCTGCGGCGATGATTTGCTCGCGCAACAATTTGCGGAACATGATGATGCCGCGGTCGCCTTCAGCCAAGTGTTCGCCGGTGCGGTCGGCGATCGGTCCTTGAGTTTCCCACGCCATATGATCCTGACTGGCGAAGTGATTCAGGTGAAACTCGCCGTTTTCATTCTTGGTCGCGACGAATTCGAATGGCGGGTCTTCCGGCTGTTCGGCGATGCTGCCGTCTCTGGTTGGGCTGAAGCGAAATTGAAAAACCTGCGTGTTGGCGTCATCGATGGGCGTGCGGAAATGCATTGCATAACCGGTGCGCACGGGAACGAAGAGAATATTCGGAAAGATGAGCGGATGCGGCGCCTCGGCGGGGACGCCGTCGCCGGCGAAGATCCTTTGTTTTTGAATGCCTGCCCAAGTGGGCTCAACCACCAGCTCAAAATCGATCTTGCTCAATTGCTGATAGTGAAACGGCACATAATCCTTGTCGCCCTTGAGCTTGAGCGTGTGTGAGTGGAGATAGTAGGTGTGCGTCGGATCGACGGAGTTTTCCATCGCCTGGAGCCAATTACACTGAAGCACCTCGCAGACGTCGATCTTTTTAACGCCATCTTGCCGAACCAGCACGTCCCATTTCGGCAAAAGCGGTTTTTTGTCCAGCGGTCCTAAATACGCGAAGAGCATACCCCCGAGCTTTTCCACGGGGTAAGCGGGATGCTGGATCTTGTCTTTGAACCCGCTCTGTGGATTTTCAAAGGGCTGTTCCACGCACTTGCCACAGGCGTCGTATTTCCAGCCATGATAGGCGCAGCGAATGCCGTCGTCTTCGACAAAGCCATAGTAAAGCGACGCGCCGCGATGCGAGCAGCGCTCGGCGACCAAGCCGTAGCCGCCGTTGCGATTTTTGTAGAGCAGTAAATTCTCGCCTAAGATGCGCACTCGCTTTTTGGGCTTCGCGTCGCTGAGCTCGGCGGCGGGCGCGACGGCGTGCCAGTAGCGTCGTAGTAGTTTGCCGGCGGGAGTTCCCGGGCCGACGCGTGTGAGCAAATCGTTTTCTTCTTGACTGAGCATGGCGTGAGTTCCTCACTCTTTCGACATCGACGACCCTATCGCGTCGCCGTGGATTGCTGAAGTGAAATTACGCGAAATGGTTACGATCTGTCAACTTATCGTCGGTCGTGGCCGTGCGACTTGCCGCAAAGTTGCGAATCAAGTGCGTTAGGGGAGCTTTGTGAGGGCGGCGTGTTGCGCGTAGACGTCGGTGCGGCGGTTTTTCAGCAGCGGCAGCTTCTCGCGGGTGTCGCGGACGAGATTCAAATCGAGCTCGACGACTTCCAAGCATTCCTTGGCGCCGAGATCGGCGACCGTTCGGCCGAGCGGATCGACGATCATGCTGTGGCCGATGTAAATATTGCCCACCTGATCGGGCGCGATAACGTAGCAGCCGTTTTCAAGCGCTCTGGCTTTGACCATGGTCTGCCAGTGATCGATTTTCAAATCGCCTTGCACCCAGCCCGACGGTGCAGCCAAAATATTGGCCCCCTCAAGCGCGAGCATGCGCGCCAATTCGGGAAAGCGCAGATCGTAGCAAATCATGATGCCGAATTGATTTTCACCCGAGCGCGCCAGCGGAGCAATGTCGGCGCCTGGATAAAATTTGTCCGACTCCTTAAAGCCGAAGGCATCGTATAGGTGCAGCTTGCGGTACACCGACGCGATGTTCCCCCGGGCGTCGATCCACAGGGCGGTGTCGAAAACCCGATTGGGCGTCGGTGATGTCTCGTAGATCGTCGCTAGCACTGCGATACCGGTGGTTTCAGCCGCGTCCCGCAACGATGAGATAAACGGCCCGTCTGCTGTCTCGGCAATTTGCGCCAATTCCTCGGCGGTTTGATTCTGCGGAGAGAATCCCATCAAAAATTCCGGGAAGGCGATCAGCTCGGCGTTCTTGGCGCTCGCCTCTTCAATCATCGCGAGAGCCGTGCGGCGATTGTCTTTTTTGTCGGTGGACGATTGGACTTGGGCGATGGCAACTTTGCTCATGGTTTGGATGTGAACGCTATCCAAGGATGCCGAACTCGTCAAGCAATCGGCGAATGATTTCTGACCTCGCCGGAATGCATCAAAACACGCCGAGGGCGTTCGGGGAAGCGGAAAAAAAAGCCGGAGTAAATGGAGTGATGGAGTATTGGAGTGTTGATTAGGGAGGTCGTCAGGCCATCCCTCCAATACTCCATCACTCCAACTCGAGACCGAGTCCTGCGTTTTTTTCTTTGATCTTTTCCAGCACTGCCGCGCCGAGGGCGACGTCGGCGACACCTTGGCCGGCGTTGTTCTTGTAGAAGGTGATTTGATCGGCTTTGGTGCGGCCGTCTCTTTTGCCCGCGAGAATCTCGCTGATCTCAATGAGCTGTTCCCAGCGAATCACGCCGCGCTCAACCGGATCGTAGATGTCCGCCTGTTCATCCTGGATCGCCTGTTGGATCGATACGATGCCGTGCACGTGACTGCGCGCCAAAGTCGCGTCGTCGATCTCGCGCCGTTTGGCGGCGGTGAAGCCGCCTTTGACCAGGCCGACGTTGCTGCCGACGATCGTCGTGACATGCTGCCCGGGTTCGAGCCAATTACCGTCGAACACCGGCACGCTGGAATTGGTCGCCGTCAAGACAATATCGCAGCCGCGCACGGCTTCCTGGGGTGAATCGACGGGTGTTATGGTGAGATTGGTTACCGGTCCCATTTCGTCGGCGAAGGTTTTTCTGTTCGCGGCGTTGCGGCTATAGACTTTTACTGCTTTGAGCTTGCGTACCTGCATGAGCGCGAGCAGATGATTTTTCGCCTGGCCGGCGGCGCCGAACAAGCCCACTCGGGTAGCATCCGGTCGGGCGAGCAGGTCGGTGCCGACCGCGCTGGTGGCTGCGGTGCGCAGGCCGGTAACGGCGATATTCTGCGGCAACTCGGCGCACGTGATCTCGCCGACGATGATACCTTTGAGCTCGCCTTCAGTGGAGTCGTAGAGCACGATTACAGGATGATTGAGGCGGGGATAGACTTGTTCTCCGGCCATCGGCTTGACCCATTCGCAGTGCGTCATCAAGCCCGTCGCTTTGGCCGCCGGCACGCCGCCTTGATGCACACTGACGCGCACGCCGGAGGGGATGTGAATGCGTCTGCGCGGGGCATTGAGTTGCGGGTTTTCGCCCCATTCGCGAAAACCCAAACGCACGGCTTCGACGGCTTCTGCCATCGTGACGATGCCGCGAATCTCCTGTGGGTTGACGAGTAGAGGCTGCATGGTCGCCGAATGCGAATAATATTTGTCTCAAATCGTTGGCGCGACTTGCGGGCGAGCGATCAACACTTCGCTCCAGCGTTTGAGATTCGGATAATTGTTGTCGATCACAAGTTGGTAGCGTTCGCGGCGAGTGTAAAACGGGATATATGTGATGTCGGCGAGCGAGTATTGATCGCCAATCAAATATTTCTTGCCTGCCATTTCGTTTTCCAGAGTTTGCAGATGTTGCTTCATGCGCGCTCTGGCTTTATCCGGCTCCCGATCATGCGTCAGGTCGGAAGCGGCGGGATGCACGCGGCTATTTAAAAAATCGATCCAG
>DASWCL010000148.1:0-4089 GCA_036390135.1 Binatia bacterium | reverse complement strand
TATGCCTGAATCAGCAAACTTGTTGATGCTCGAGTTTCTGTCCTGGATTTCAAGTCGGCGTCGGACCTATGCGGAAACCATGAACGCATGGCAAAGCACCTGTCCGCGGCACACCATTTGGGAGGATGCGATCATCGATGGCTACATTCAGGTCAATCGCAACGAGTCGCTCAGAGATCCAGAGGTAAGCCTTACCGTTAATGGCAGGGCTCTTCTCCATGGAAAGAACGGCCAACTTTGATCGTCGGTCGAATTGCGCCTTCATCGATCGATCCCAATAGCGAGTCAAGCGCGCTCAAAGCATCCGTCGCGCCAATTCGATCAACGATGACAAAATTAACTTTGCTTTTCGGCGCAACTTCGATTCTTGGCTATAATCTCGCCCGGCTGTTTCCCGAAACAATCTTGCCGTTTGTCACGCCCGGCAATCGTGTGCGACAGGTTGGAAAATGGCCCGCGCTCAATTTGGAAGATCCCCACTGGTCGGCTGCGCTGTTCCGCCAATATCAACCCGACCTTCTGCTTTACTGTCATGCCGTGTGCGACGTGCCGAAGTGCGAGGCCGCCCCCGATTGGGCGCGCGAGATCAATATCGAGCATGTTCGCCGCGTGATGGCCACCTTGCCGGAAAAAACCAGGATGATCTACGTCTCTTCCGACCACGTGTTCGGCGGCGATGGCGTGTACAACGAGCAATCGCCTCCCTGCCCGATCAGCGTTTACGGCCAAACCCGCGTGGTGGCCGAAGCGCTGGTCTTGTTGCGAGAAGGCTCGTTGGTGATTCGCGTGGGTCTGCCGATCGGCGCCTCGGCAAACGGTCGATCCGGTCATTGGGATTGGCTGCGCTATCGGATTCGCCGCAAGCTCCCGGTCACCATCGTCCATGATGAATATCGCTCCGCAGTTTGGGTTAACGATGTCGCGGCACGTGTGATGCGGCTAGCGGAAAGCACCGAAACCGGAATCCGGCATGTTTCGGCGACGCGCGCGGTGTCGCGCGTGGAATTGGCGAACTATCTGCTGTCGCTGTTGGGCGAAAACGCCGATTATCAATGCGAAAGCCGCCATCAACGCGCGGCACCGCACCTAGGACGAGTGGAGCTCGCCAGTGGGTATCAAGACGAGCTGTCTCAGCCGTTAACCAGTGTGATCGGTAGCTTGAGCGTGCTTGATGTGAATCCGCCGTTTTATGCAATAGAGCCAAAACCCGTAGGTCGTTCTTGGGATCTCGCTTGCCATGACCGTATCGCAAGATGACGAAACTTTTCTCTGCTGGAGCGCGTCGCCCACGCAGATGGATCGCCTCTGGGCCGAAGGCTGGCGTCATTTCGGTATTGTTTTCGTCCGTTACTGCACCGCAGTGCATGGCGGAAAGCCGTTCACCGTGATGCCGCTAAGAATCGACCTCGAGCGTTTCGTTCTGAGCCGCAGCCAGAAGCGCGTCCTGGCAAAAAACCGTGACACACGAATTGTCGTTCGTTCATCCTTCGTGGACGCAGAAAAGGTCGCGCTCTTCGAGAAGCACCGGTTGCGCTTCGAAGAAAATGTCCCCACTTCTCTTTACAATTTTTTGTCCACCCTGCCGGCGTCGCTTCCCTGTGCCAACCTAGAACTCTGTGTTTATCTCGACGACCGGCTGAGCGGCGTCAGTTTTCTCGACGTCGGCGCGCGCGCCACGTCGGCCGTCTACGCGATGTTCGATCCGGCCGAGACAAAAAGAAGTCTCGGTATTTTCATGATGCTGCAATCCCTCCAGTTTTCCATCGAACGCGGCTGGCAATATTACTATCCGGGCTACGCGTACCGGGAGCCCTTTGCCTACGATTACAAGAAGAGATTCAGCGGACTGGAATATCTCGACTGGAGCGCGGGATGGAAACACTTTGATGAAGAGGACAGCATTTAGCTCGTGCCGGAGCGCGTGGTGCAAATGTCGGCGCGGGCGGAACCGTGATCGGCGATTGCTACGCCGGTGGAGTGATGATGATGTTGATGAAGCGAGTGGAGCGCTACGGATTCAAAATTCCACCGGCTGACTTCCTGTCTGACCGCGTGAGCGCAAAGAAAACCGCCTAGGAAGACTCTGCCAAGTCCGGCGGTCCACCGGGTGTAACACAAATTTAATCATCCCATTCACAGCGAAAGGCGACGAAAACAATAAGCTAATTGCTCCCATCTCGTCTTAGATTTTCAATCGCGCACCCGCAAGTATTTTTATCGTCTTGGAAAGATCAGACTGTGAGGCTAAAATTGATTAGTCTATGCAGTCTGTTTACGTTGCCGGCGTCGGCATGACCAAGTTCGGCAAGGACCCGCGGCCGCTCGCCGAGATCTTTTCTCAGGCGGCGCAACTGGCGCTCGCCGAGGCCGAACTGCAGGAAGTTGACGCGCTTTATATCGGCGCGATGAATCCCGAGGAGTTTACCGGCGACAGCAACATCGCCTCGCTGATCGCCGATGCGATCGGCTTGACCGGCGTGCCGGCGATTCGCATCGAAACCGCCTCGTCCGCCGGCGCCGCGGCGCTGATGGCCGGTTTTCAGGCGATCGCCTCGGGCTATTATCGCCGTGTCCTGGTGTTGGGCGGTGAAAAGATGACCCATTTGAGCACCAGCGCGACGACCCGCATCCTTGCGGAAGTCATCGACAAGCGCGAACGCCAGTGCGGTGCGACGATGCCGGCGTTGGCGGCAATGATTACGGAAAAATACCGGCAAAAATTTCGCCTCTCCGAATCGCGCCTGGAAAACATCTTGTGCAGCGTGGCACTCAAAAACCACGCGAACGGCGCGCATAATCCGCTGGCGCAATTTCAGCGACTCATCAACCGCGACGCTTACTTCGCCAGTAAATTCGTCGCCACACCGCTGCGCTTGTACGATTGCGCGCCGATCACCGACGGAGCAGCCGGCGTCGTTCTGAGCAGTGAAAAAACCGACGTGCGCTTATCGGGCGTGGGACAAGGCACCGGTGTGCCGAGTCTTCAGGATCGCGACGTCTTTACTTCTTTTCCCGCGACCAAGATCGCCGCCGCGCGCGCTTACCGGATGGCTGAAACGTCACCCGCGGGCATCGACTTTGCCGAAGTACATGATGCATTCACGCCCTTCGAGATTATCGACACGGAAGATCTCGGCTTTTTTCTGCCCGGCAAAGGAGGCGACGCGGTGCTCGATGGCAAAACCGCCATCGACGGCGCGCTGCCGATCAATCCGTCTGGCGGGTTGAAGGCGCGCGGCCATCCCGTCGGCGCCAGCGGTCTGGCGCAGGTGGTTGAGGTTACCAAGCGCTTGCGCGGCGATTCCTTCTCAAAGCGCGAGTTCAAGCGCGGCCTGACGCAAAGCATCGGCGGGCTCGCCACCAATAACTTCGTTACGATCTTGCAACGCACGGATGCAACGCTTGTGCAAAATCAATGGGTCCCGAATGGCGCCGCCGTAGCGATGAATCAAAAAAGCCGATCCTCGCCGGTTCGGGAATCGGACGAGGGCGTCATCGAGACCTTTACCATTCTCTACGTCACCCCGGATGGTTTTCTGCCGCCCGTCGCGCTGGCGCTGATCAGGACGCTCGACGGTCGCTTGCTCATGGCCCAAGGCGAAGACGAGACCCAGTTAAAAATCGGCCAGGAGGTCTATCTACGGCGCATCGATGGTTTTTGCCTATTTACCGTGAAAGGCCAAATACAGAAAGTACAGGACGCATTTTTCAAGTTGTTTCGGGGCAAGACGGTCATTCCGCCATCGAAGGATAACCGCAACGGGGGGCATAAGTGATTCTAGGACGAGGTTCTGGTCGAGCCGAGAAACGATTCAAATCACTCACCAAACTTCTCTTCGAGGAGCTTAAAGAAGCGATCGTCGCCGGTAAGCTCGCGCCTGGCGAGCGGCTTTTCGAAGCAAAACTGGCAGCTTCTCTCAAAGTCGGGCCGGTGGCGATCCGAGAAGCGCTGCGCGCTCTTGAAACCGAAGGCTACGTGACCTTTCGGCCGGATAACGAAGTCGTGGTAAGCAAGCCGACGCGCGACGAGATCGAAGACTATTACACGATTTCCGGCGCGCTCGAAGGGCTGGCCGCCAGGCTCGCCAT
>DASWCL010000147.1:0-18878 GCA_036390135.1 Binatia bacterium | reverse complement strand
TTCGCTCTGTCGAAGTGCATGGGCCCACACCCGACTTGGTCGGAGCTTTTCAAGCCACTAAAACGGCTCGTGTGGAAGCGCTGATCGTCGTCGGTAATCCGCTGATGGTTCAGCACGCCAAACAAGTTTTCGAGCTGGCGGCAAAATACCGCCTCCCGTCGATGACCGAAGAGGGTCGATTCGTGGATGCCGGTGGTCTAATATCTTATGGCGCGAACGCGGCCGATTTAATCCGGCGCGCCGCGGAGTACGTCGTCGATATTTTGAAGGGGGCGAAACCTGGCGACCTGCCGGTGAAGCTGGCATCAAAATTCGAGATTTTCATCAACCTTAAGACTTCCCAGCAACTTGGCCTTGTGATACCACAGCACGTTCTAGTCCAAGCGGATAAGGTGATTAAGTAGTCTGCGCGATTACTGCGGGCTCGCTTTTGTCGCGAGACAGAGATAACGTCGGATCGATCCAGTCATCTGACACCCAACGCATTCGAGCCAGCAGTTTTCATTTTCTTCTCTTGACGGTGGATGCACGGTTCATCTTGACAGTAAATAAGATCTTTTCGCTCAACAAGTCTCCTATCGTAGTTGTATGCGCTCACTCCGTTTCGATTCTCTTCATCCGCATTGTTCTCTGATCTAGAAACTTGTCCGCGGCGTGTCTGCGGCCCTCAATGTAAGCTCGAAGCCCAATCGATCTACCATTGTTTTTCGGTGATGGCATATCTATAGGGCGTTAAGTCATTGACAAGTCGTGCATGGCGGCTGTCGAGAGGTTTCGATAGGCGATCTCTAAACAAACCCTTTGACTAGTGACAAATCTGTTCATTTTCGGCATAAGTGACGTTTTCGGCATCAACCGCGCCTGACATTCCACGGATAAACACGATAATCCTCTTGGAAACAAGCTATTTGCGGTTGCAGAGATCGGCTAAACAGCGTGGCATAATTCCTGCGTTAAGGGAATTTCTGGGAGGCCGCTTCGCCTTCAAGCCAGGAAAGCCTTGTTCCCGCAGAAACTGGCTCGCTAGCGGATTAGCCAATCACACGGACGTTATGCAGAATACTTGGGGAAAAGCGCTAGGTCTACTTCGTGGCGGCGGTATCCGGTATCGCCTGCTAATGTGGGGCCTTAGCCTTTTTGGAATTTCACTATTGGTTGTCGTTATTGCCGGCTATTTTTATATGGTGAGACAGATCCGGCAAGACGCCGCCGCGTTGCAGTCGGAGCTCGCTTCGGTTACCGCAGAGAGAATTCGCAACTTTGTGCGACGCAAGATCGAGCGGTTTTCCGATAACGCCGCGGCCTTAAGTCTCTATCAACTGGGAAGCAAAGAGCAGCAGTTACTGCTGGCTCTCCTGGTTAAAAACGACAGCAGCTTCACCGACTCTTCGATTATCAACTCGGACGGTATGGAGGTCGTGAAGAAATCCGACAGAAAAGTTTATTTTCCCTCCGATCTAACCGACCAGAGTAAATCGCCCGAATTCGTCAAAGCGCTCAAGGGTGAGGATTACATAGGCCCGGTCCACACTTCGACTCAGGCCCAACCGTACGTCACGCTGGCGATCCCGCTGTGGGGTGCCGCGCAAAGTATTATCGGTGTAGTTTCCGCCGAAGCCGATCTCTCCTTTCTCTGGGAAGTGCTTGCAAAAATTCACTTCGGCACTACGGGCTACGCCTACCTAGTAGACGAGCATGGAAATCTAATCGCCCATAAAGACGCGACGCTGGTATTGAAGCGGATGGACCTCCGACAGGTTGACGGAGTCAAGAAGTTTTTACGCAACCCTACGCGTTCAGACTCCACTCCCGCGAACGAAGGGAGAGGATTGACGGGGAGCCCCGTGTTAGTCACGTATGCGCCGGTCCCTGAGTTAGGCTGGTCGGTTGTCCTGGAAGAACCCATCGATACAGCGTTGGCCAATGTGGAAATATTGAAGCGCTCAGCACTGCTGTTTCTGGTGGTGGGTCTGTTCGTCGGAGCCGCCATCATCGCTTGGGTCAGTCAAAAGATCACTAGACCGATACAAGAACTCCGGCAGGATGTGGCAACGATCGGAGCCGGCAATCTCGAACATAGAACCGATATTAAGACCGGCGACGAAATCGAGGAGTTAGCGGCTGAATTTAACAAGATGACCGACGCTCTTCAAAACTCCTATGCCACTTTGGAACAAAAGGTGGACCAGAGAACCAAGGAAATATCCGCGCTTTATAGCGCTACGACAGCGATTAACCAATCTTTGGCTCTGAAGGACATCTTGGATGCGGTGATCGCAAAAATCACGGAGATTTTCTGTTTTGAGAGCACAAGGATCTTCCTTTTTAACGACGAGATGGAAGAATTGGAATTGCGGGCGTCCTATGAACTAAGCCGGGAACACGCGACTGGAGTACGCACCTTCAAGCGCGGACAAGGGGTCATCGGCCGCGTTGCCGAATCAGCCGAGCCAATGATATTCGAAGACATCCGCACGGACCCGCAGTATGCGGCGCTGAGTTCGAGTAGAGCGACGCGCAACGCCAATCTGAGCTTTTTTGCGCTCTTTCCGATCAAGACCCGATCCCGCATCTTCGGCGTAATACTTTTTAACGCACGCTCTCCGCGAAAACTGACGAGCGATGAAATACGATTGCTTACGTCCATGTCCGAGCATCTTGCCGTGGCCGTTGAAAAGGCAAGATTGTTCCGCCAATCGGAGACCAGGTCCCAGCAACTCGCCGTGCTTAACACGATTGGCGCGGCTGTTAGCCAGTCCTTGAATCTGGAGACAGTCCTAAAAGAAGCCATCGAAAAAATGATCGAAGCGCTCAATTTCGACGCATCCTGGATTTACATCCTAGATCCATCTGAAGCGAAACTTCGTCTCAAGGCCTACAAGGGCTTTAGCGAAGAGATAGCGCACTCGTTCGATCGACGTGATTTATCCGCCGGGGGGGTAAGCGGTAAAATTTTCGCGACGGGTAAGCAATTGGTGTTCGAAGACCTTCAGAATGACATGGCATACACGCAGCTCAATCCTCGAAAGAAGGTCGGCTCCTTGGGATTTGCCAGCCTTGCGGGATTCCCGATTAAGGCGAAAGACAACGTCATTGGCGTATTACACCTTGCCACCAAAGAAAAACGTCATTTCGCTCACGATGAATTGCAGCTTATCGAGTCCATTGCCCACGAAATCGGTGTCGCCGCAGAAAATGCGCGGCTTTTTGAGCAAGTGAACCAGAAGACAACTGAGTTGGGGCAGATGAACCAGGAGCTAGAAGAAGCGAACCGAGCTAAAACTGAGTTTATTGCCGCCATGTCCCATGAACTTCGAACCCCGCTGAACGTGATTATGGGTAACGCCGAGCTAACCGGTGACGGTTTTTTTGGCGCGGTTAACGCCGATCAAACCAATGCCATGATGAAAATCCGGCATCATGGTAAGTTTCTCCTTAAGCTGGTCAATGACGTGTTGGCTCTGTCAGCGCTCGACGCAAAAAAGATGTCGCTGGAATTGGCGACCGTGGATATCGATGAAGTCCTCGCTCACGCTAAAAGCCACGTCGAACAACTTAACCGGCTCGATCGTCTGCAGGTCTCATGGTCTGTGGAACCGGGCCTTCCTCAGATTGTCACCGACCCGACTAAGCTCGAGGAAATTTTACAAAATCTCATTGGCAATGCGTTTAAGTTTACTCCACGGGGCCGCATCGAGCTACGCGTTAGAAATATCCCTGAAGGTGGCCGCATCGAATTTACCGTCGCCGATACAGGGATTGGGATTGAGCCGCGTGATATGGATCGAATCTTCACCGCGTTTGAGCAAATAAAGGAAGCTCATACCGGAGACTTCAATGGTGTCGGTCTCGGACTAAATATCGTGAAAAAATATCTTGATCTGATGAATGGTGATATCCGCGTTGAAAGTCATCCTGGCGAGGGTTCAACTTTCACTTTTTCGGTGCCTCATTCTATTCCGCTCGCTTCCTGAGAAATCTTCGGACAGTAGAACCGCGGGCCGCATGAGCGAGAGTCAAGGAACTTCACTTAGGCGCTGAATCGCCCGTCTCAAACACAAAGGCCCGAGTCAAAACGACTCGGGCCTTTCGCCAACAGGAATTCTGAGAAGGAAATTTAGCTGAGCGTTATGCGCCCAAACCGAACGCCTTGGTCGGGTTATCCCAGAGAATTTTCGTACGCGCGGCGCGAGAGATTTTGCCGTTGCTGCTGATCGCGCCGACGGTTTTGTCCGGAAACTTGTCGATAGCGTCGCTGTGCGGGTAGTCAGTGGCAATCATCAAATATTCGTCGCCGACATGTTCGATGAACGCCGGCGCCAACTCTTCGCCCGCTTCGCAGCTCACCCAGCAGTTTCGCTTAAAGTAGTAGCTCGGCTTCTCTTTGGTGATCTTCGCCGACCCGTGGGACTCATGCTCCCAGTGCTCGTCCATCCGTTCGAGCCAGAACGGCACCCAGCCGCAACCGGACTCGAGGTGAGCAACCTTGAGTTTGGGAAATTTTTCGAGGACACCGTCTGCAGAGAAATTCAAGCAAGCGAGCATCTGTTCCAACGGATGGCATGCCACGTGGCGGCCGAATTCGCTATAGCGGTCGGAGCCCGCCTGCGGCAGGACCGTGCGAGCGCCTTCATGAACACAAATCGTCACTCCCAACTCCGACGCGACGTCATAGATGGGATAATAATCTGGGCTGGCAAACGTGCGGCCGCAAAACTTATTCGGCCGCCAGAAGATTCCGACGAGGCCCAATTTCTCACGCGCATATTTTAATTCTTCAACCGCCCGCGCCGGATCCTGCAGCGGCAGCAGCATGACACCGTAAAGCCGCTTGCGGTCATGATCGCAGTAATCCGCCAGCCAGGTGTTATATGCCCGGCAAATCGCCGCGCTGAGCTCCGGTTCGATATCGTCGCGCCACATGATGTACAGACCGATCGTCGGAAAGAGCACCGAGACATCGATCCCTTCGCGCTCCATGTCGCGCAGATTCGAGGCCGGATCGAACTTGTTCGCGTAAGCGTCGGCGAAGCATTCCCGCCAACGCTTCGACGAAGAAAAAATGTAGCCGTGGTCTTCCATCACGCGACCCGGACGCTGCGCTGAATCGGACACCGGCTTGCCATCCACTTCGCGCACCGTTTGGTTCGGGCCTGCAAGCCGAACTCGATGCTTGAATTTTTCCGGCAAATAATTCTGATACAAGTCCGTCGGCTCTAAGATATGCCGATCGGCATCGATGACTTTGAATCCGTCTTTCATGGCGTGCTCCTCTTACGATTGCTGTTGGAGTTGTTAACTGTCTAACCTAAATAGATCAAACTAGCGGTCACGGCAAGGGCCAACGATAGCACGCCGAAGCAGCAACGATCAGAGGTATAAGCATCAGACGAATGACCCACGAGAAGGTTTTCCATGCGCGCGAGTTTGCTTCTCTCAGTACGTCACTGCCAAGTGGCTTCGCGGATGATGCGAAACCTCCATGTAAACGGCGGATGAGACAGTCCGCAGCGCGCCGTCGCCCTATAGGTCAATTGGTTTCCCAGCCGCCACCCAACGCTTTGTAGAGCGCGACCAAGTTCGATGCCATGCTTGCCTCGCTTTGGGCAAGATCGTTCTCCGAAGTGTAGACAGTGCGCTGCGCGTCGAGGACGTTAAGAAAAGGCACCAAGCCCTGGGTGTACAGCTCCTCAGCCAACTGCAGTGCGCGGCGATTGGCCGCGACCGCTTCGAGCAGCGAACGATAGCGAGTTTGTTCGTTGCCGTAGTTGACCAGCGCGTTTTCGACGTCTTCAAACGCCGTCAATACGGACTTTTCATAGAGACGCAGCGCCTGCTCCTGTTGCGCGTTGCGAATTTCGATATTTGCCCGGATCTTGCCTGCGTCGAAAACCGGCCAGGTGATCGTCGGGCCGATCGACCAGAAGCGGCTCTGTGCGCTGAACCAATTACTCGCGCTGATGCTTTGCAAGCCGATGTTGCCGGTCAGTGAAAATTTTGGATAAAGATCCGCGGTGGCGGCACCGACTTGCGCGGTGGCTGAGGCCAACAGACGCTCAGCTTGGCGGATATCAGGACGACGCCTGAGCAGGTCGGCCGGCAAACCGACCTGCGCCTTAGGCGGCAGCGCGGGAATCGCCGCGTCCTTCGCAAGCTCGCTCCACGCCGACCCCGGTCGCGTGCCGAGCAAAACATCGATCCGGTACGCCGCCTGCTTCAAGGCGCTCTGTAGCGTCGGTATCTGCGCCGCAGTGCTATTCACTAGCCCTTCGGCTTGCGCTACTTCGAAGTCGCTCGCTAACCCGGCTTCAAAGCGCACCTTGGTCAATCCCAGGGTGTCTTGTTGCGCTGCTAGATTTTGTTGCGCTACCACGAGCTGCCGCTGCAAGCCGCGCAGATCGATATAATTTTTTGCCACGTCACCGAGCAGTGTCACCAGCACGCTGCGCTGATCTTCGACGGTTGCCGCTAACGTCGCTTCCGCCGCTTCGACCTGGCGCCGGGTGCCGCCGAAAACGTCGATCTCCCAGCTGGAGTCGAACCCCGTTCTGTAAAAGTTGTTTTCCAATTTGCCTCCGCCTGCAAACGAAGAGCTGCCTGGGGTCGGGTTGCCGGAAAAGAAGCCATTTTTGCTCACACGATTACGGCTGTACGAGCCGGAAACATCGAGGGTCGGCCAGAGTCCCGACGCCGTCGCCGCGAGCGACGCCCGCTCCTCGCGCACCCGCGCTTCGGCAACTTTTAGATCTAAGTTGGATTTCACCGCGCGCTCGACCAGGGAGTCGAGCAATGGGTCTTTGAATTCTTTCCACCAATGCGCCAACTCGGCCGCTTGCGTGTCGACGCCTTTCTGCTGTCCTTCCTGCCAAGCGGCGGGAACTGGGGTGTCCGGCTTTTGGTAATTGGGTCCCACCGCGCAGCCGGCAGCAAGAAGCAACAGCGTTATCGACGCTGGATTAATCGTTCGGACGATTCGAGCGTATATCATTTTCAATTCCTTTTTTGCGAGCAGAATAATTTCTCAACTACGCCAGCCGATGGCGAAACATCCAGGAGGCCGCCGATAAGGTTACAACGGCGATGATCGCCAAGGGCCAAAGTTCGGGCATCAGTAGCCACAGGCCCGCTCCTTCCAGATAAACTCGGTGCGCGATATCGATGGCGTAGCGCAGCGGATTGATCAAGGTTACGTATTGAAGAAACATCGGCATGCTACTCACCGGAGTGGTAAGCCCCGACAGCAGCGCAAAAGGCATGATCAACAGGAACGAAAAAAGCATTGCCTGTTGCATGGTCGTCGCCACCGATGACAAGAGCAACCCCATACCGACGGCCGCCATTAGGAATACGCTCAATCCCACGTACAAAATGATGAACGATCCAGCGAAAGGAATGCGAAACCAGAGCTGCGCGACAAGCAAAACCATTGTCGCCTGGACGATCCCAACCAATATCGCCGGCAGCGCTTTGCCCGCCATGATCTCGACCGGTCGGAACGGCGTGACCAGCAATTGATCGAACGTTCCCTGTTCGCGCTCGCGCGCCACCGACAGGCCGGTGAGCATCAAGGTTTGAATAAACGTCAGCGTGCCGATCAAAGCCGGGATCATATGCCAGCGGGTTTCCAAGTTTGCGTTGTACCAGGCGCGCGTAGTGAGACGAATCGGCGCGCCGCGCTTCCCGTGGTCCTTGCGCCAGCTTGAATTGAACGACTCGACGATGGTGCCTACGTAACCGGTTGCGGTGCCGGCCGTGTTGGAATTCCGGCCGTCGGCGATCACTTGCACATCCGCAGCGCGGCCAGAAAGCAATCGGCGCTCGAAATCCTGATCGATCTGAATCACCAGCAACGCGCGCCGCTCGTCGATCATCTTTTTCGCCTCAGCTGGACGGTTGAGATTGCCGACCCGGCGAAACACGCCCGCCCCGTCGAACGCCGCCAGCAACTTTTGCGACGCAGCGCTGCGATCCTGATCGAACGCCGCATACGGAATGTCATTCAAATCGTAGGTCGCGACGTAACCGTAGATCAGGCACTGGAGGACCGGCGGGATGAGCATGCTGTAGCGGCTGCGCGGGTCTTTGAGGATTGCCAGCAATTCCTTGCGGGTAAGCGCCAGTATGCGAAAAAAAGCGTCCAACATATTTCCTCTCAAGCCAAACTCTTGTGCATGGCCCGATAGGTCAATACCAATAACGCCGCCGCCATGAGCGCGAGCACACCCATGTTAGGCAAAATCACCGCCCAGATATCGCCTGCCAAAAAAATCGTCTGCAGCAGCGCGACGTAGTAGCGGGCCGGTAGCACATAGGTAAAGAGACGCACCAGAGCCGGCATGCTGCGCAGATCAAAGAGAAAGCCGGAAAGCATCACCGCTGGCAAAAACGTGACCAGCACCGTGATTTGGATCGCCACGAACTGGCTCTTAAAAGCAGACGAAATCAGCAGGCCAATGCCTAGGGCGACCAGCAGGTAAAGCATGGACGCGGCGGTCAGCACCGTCAATGAACCGCGAAACGGCACGTCAAAGAGAAATTTAGCGGCAAGCAGACATAAGACCAAGCCAATCACACCGAGGATAAAATATGGAATGGTCTTGCCGAGGAGAATTTCATCCGTGCGCACCGGCGTGACAAACAAGGCTTCCAACGTGCCGCGCTCCCATTCGCGCGCCATCACCAGCGCGGTGAGCAAAGCGCCGATCAGCGTCATGATCAAAACGATCAGCCCCGGCACCAAAAAGTAACGGCTCTCGTTCGCTTCGTTAAACCACATGCGGCTTTGTACCGTCACCGGTCCGTTCACGGTCGCCAATCCTTGGGCGGCGCGCTGTCCCGCCCACTGGCCGATCGCGCCTTGCGCGTAGCCTTGGATGATCCGCGCGTGATTGGCGTCGACACCGTGCACCAGCACCTGCACTTCGGCACTGCCAAGGCTTAGATTACGGGAAAACTCCGGGCGGATCCGCAGGATGCCGTCGACCTTGCGCTCCAGCATGAGATTTTCCGCGTGTAGCATGGAAGTCATCAGCTGAACATCGAAGTAATGGGACAACCGAAAGCTTGCCGCCAAATCCGCCGCGGCCGGCGACGGGTCTTCCACCACCACCGCCACCGGCACCTCGGTGACGTCGAGCGACAAGCCGTACCCGAACAACAGGATCAGCACCACCGGCAACACGATGCCGATGGCGATGCTGCTTGGGTCGCGCACGATTTGTCGCGCTTCCTTGCGAATCAGACAGCCCGTGCGGTGCAGTTTTGCGAGCAGCAAACTTTGCTTCGTCATGCCGCCCCCCGCGGCGCGGTTTCGCTCTCGCGCGCCTTTTCCACCACCGTGATAAACGCGTCTTCCATGGTCGGCGCCTTCCCTCGGTCTGCGGGCGCGCGGCCGCGGATCTCGGCGGGCGTGCCTTGAGCCAATATTCGCCCGCCGTCCATGATCGCCACTCGGTCACAGTACTCCGCCTCTTCCATGAAATGCGTCGTCACCACCACGGTGACGCCTTGCTCGGCGAGCGCGGTGATGCGCCGCCAAAACTCGCGGCGCGCGAGCGGATCGGCACCGCTGGTCGGCTCGTCGAGGAAGAGCAGCTCCGGCTCGTGCAACAGCGCCACCGCCATCGCCAGGCGCTGTTTGAAGCCGCCGGGCAGATCGCCGGCGGTCAGATCGATGAACTCGGCAAGATCGAATTGCTTGATCGCCCAGCCGATGCGCGCCTTCTTTTTATCCCCGCGCAAATTATACGCACTGGCAAAGAACTCTAGGTTTTCCGCCACCGTGAGCTGACCGTAGAGGGAGAATTTCTGCGCCACGTAGCCGATCCGCTGACGCGCCGAAGCGCGCGCACGGCGCAAATCCATCCCCGCCACGCGCAGCGTGCCGCTGCTGGCGGGGAGAAGGCCGCATAGCATGCGAAACGTCGTCGTCTTGCCCGCGCCGTTGGGGCCGAGCAGGCCGAAGATCTCGCCGCGCTGAACATCGAAATTGATATGATCGACGGCGGTAAAGGTGCCGAACTGGCGGACGAGATCACGCACCTGCACCGCGGCGCCGCCGCGCTCCGCTTCGCGCACGGGTGCAACGGTGATGGCGCCGAAGAATTCGCGCGGTGGATTAGTTTGATGCAATAACACCATAAAGCCGTCTTCGAACCGTGGCGGCACGGCGACGGCCGAAGCGCCTGCGAGCGTATCGGCGTCATGGTTCGGCGTGCGCTTTTCGTTCATCGTACCGTCGCTCGCGGCGCGGACAAATCGAACCTGTCCACCCACCGGCACGGCATCGATAATGCTCGGCCGATCGAGCAACCGCGCTTGAAATTCTCTCGCCTTTCGCCCCGATGGCGGATCAGCGAGAAAAGCGCAATCGGCTGCCAGGGCGCTCACTTCGCTCGGCCGGCCTTGCATGAGAACTTTGCCGCGATGCATGACCACCACACGGCCGCAACGCTCTGCCTCGTCCAAATAGGAAGTGCTGATCAGCACGGTCAAGCTTTGCTCGTTGACGAGTTGCAGGATAATTTCCCAGAGCTCCCGGCGCGATAACGGATCGACGCCGACGGTCGGCTCGTCGAGCAGCAAAAGCTCCGGCCGGGATACCAGCGTGCAGGCGAGGCCGAGCTTTTGTTTCATCCCGCCTGATAATCGGCCCGCCAATCTTTCCGTGAACGGTCCGAGAGCCGTCATTTCCATCAGGCGCGGATAGGAATTTTTTCTTTCTTCCAAGCTGATCCCATGCAGATCGGCGTAGAGATCGAGATTTTCCTGGACGCTTAAATCCTCGTACAAGCCGAACTTCTGAGGCATGTAGCCGATTCGATCTTGCACTTCCTGCGGGTTGGCGCTTACGTCGATGCCTAACACTTTCAACTCGCCCGCGTCGGCAGTCATCAAACCAGCGGCGAGACGAATGAGGGTCGTCTTGCCCGCCCCGTCCGGTCCCACCAGAGCGCCAAGCGTGCCGGCTTCCAGCTCGATGGAGACGTCATCCAGCGCGTGAACAACTTCGTTGCTATTCCGCGCAAAGCTCTTTCGGATACCACGGCCGAAGAGCGCCGCGTTGCGCTTTGCCGATTCGTTCATCGGGATTTTTCGTCGGCGCGACCATTGACGGGCAAACTGTTCGATGAGGCGGCGCCCTGACTATTTTGTTCAAGGGATAGATAAACACTCGCCGGCATGCCTAAGCGCAATTCATCACCCGGATCCTTGACGAACACGCGCACTTCGTAAACCAAGCTCGTGCGCAGCTCCTCGGTCTGCACCGCCTTCGGCGTGAACTCGGCGACCGGAGAAATAAAACCGATCCAGCCATCAAAGCGGCGCTCGGAAAAAGTATCGACACCGATCGACGCCGCCATGCCGGGACGAACTTTGCCCAAGTCGGGCTCCGAAACGTAGGCGCGCACCCACTTGGGATCGATGACCGCTAGGGAGAAAACCGCGCTCTGCGGTGTCGCCATTTCTCCCGGCTCCATGACGCGCGTGCGCACCACGGCATCGGACGGAGCGATCAGTTGCGAGTCGGCTAACTGCTGGCGCAATAGCGCCGCCTGCGCTTCGTTGGCGCGCAGCCGCGCTTCGTTTTCCGCGATGTCCTCCTTGCGCGGGCCAAGCAAGGCCAAATCGAGAGACTTCTGATTGACTGCAAGCTTGGCTTCGGCAACGTCCAAGGTGGCTTTGGCGGCGTCGACATCCTGCTGGCGCACTGCGCGTCCGGCGGACACCTCTGCGGCGTTCTTGTAGCGCTCGTATTGGCGCTGCGCATTGATGAGATCGGCCTTGGCCGATTCCACATTGGCGCGCGCCTGGGCGACCTCTTCCGGCCGGCTGCCGTTACGCATGCGTGTCACCACCTGGCGCTGAGCCGCGGCTTGCGCAGCCGCCTGCGCCATCTGCGGCTCCAAACGGCTGGTGTCCAAATGCGCCAGCACCTGACCTTTGCTTACGTGGTCACCTTCTTGAACCAGCACCGCGGCGATGCGCTCGCTGTTGTTAAACGCGAGCTGGACCTGGCGCAGATCAATGTTGCCGTAGAGCACCAGCTCGCCGGCGACGTCCTGCCGCCGGGAAAGCCACCAAGCCACACCCGCCGCCGAAACCGCAGCGATGACGAGCACAATCAACAGGATTCTTTTCATACCGCACCTGCGCGTCGCCGCATCACCCTCGGTGCCGCACCGGACCGAATCATCTCGACCTCGCCTTCTTGACCATCACGCCGTCGAGGATCACCGCGATGATCGCGGCGTATCCGGTGTTCGGCGCCAGACCGAGCTCCTCCATCTTCGCCGGGTTCATGATCGACTGCACGGCACCGAGCAAAATCTCCACGATCAGTTCGCTTGAAATATCTTTGCGGATGATTCCCGCCCCCTGCCCCTCGTTAAAGATGCGCCCGAAATAGCGTTGAATCACCTGCCGGCGACGCTCTTCGACCAACTTGAAGAGCTCCGGCGTCTCGCGCCGCATGTCGCGCACGAACGGCGGCTGAATCTCGCCGGTGTGCCGCTGCATGCAACCGAGCAGCTGCTGCAGCGCGGTTAACGGATCCGCGGCCGAGCGCGTCATAATAGTGTCGAGGTCCGTTTCCACGCTGCGAAACTTATCGAGCATCACCGCCCGCACGAGAGTCGTCTTGCTGGGAAACTGCGCGTAAAGCGTCTTTTTACTCATCCCCAGCTCGGCGGCCAGATCATCCATCGTGACGCTGCGAAAACCGTGCGCAAAAAAATGGTCGCGGGCAGCCGAGACAATGCGCTGGGCCGCGGGACTCGATGCAGCAAGTTCCCGCACAGCGCGATTTGATGGTTCGATGGATTGGGTCTTCATGAAACTTTGGAAACTGCTATAGTTTTTACAGTTTCCCACGAATAAAACAAGAGGACGCCGGCGGTGACGAGATAAACAAACCCTTCGACCTAGCGCTGTCCATAGGTTTCATTTCGCTTCAGTCTTTCAGCTTGTCTTGGCTCCCGAGGTGCCGTGTTCGGAACGGAAAAACGACGTGCGGTTCAACACTTTTTCCTGAAACTCTTCGAAATAGAGATAAATCGCCGGTGTGATGAACAGGGTGATAAATTGCGAGACGATCAAGCCGCCGACGATGACCAAACCGAGCGGACGGCGCGACGCGCCGTCGGCGCCAAACCCAAGGGCGATCGGGATCGCGCCGAATACGGCGGCGAGAGTGGTCATGAGAATCGGCCGGAAGCGATCCATGCTGGCGTCGTGGATCGCTTTCTCCGCCGGCTCGCCCATATCGACCCGCTGCAGCGCAAAATCGACGATCATGATGCCGTTCTTCTTCACAATGCCCATGAGCATAAACATGCCGACGAAAGCGTAGAGCGAAGCCTGCTCGCCGAATAAATAAAGCGTCGCTAAGCCGCCGACCAAAGCGGTGGGCAACGTTGACAGCACCGTCAGCGGATGAAGATAGCTTTCATAGAGAATCGCCAGGATCACGTACATGACAAATACCGCCAACGCCATGAGAACCGTGAGATCCCTTACCGTGTCACGAAACGTCAAAGCTTCGCCCTGTAAGTCAGCGCGCAAGGTCGACGGCACGACCTCCGCCGCCGCCTTGGTGATAAAATCCGTGGCATCACCGATGGCGACGCCGGGCTTGAGGTTGAAGTTCAAAGTAACGCTCGTGAATTGATTGAGATGATTCACCGCCTGCGGCCCGATCGACGATTTCCAAGTCACGAGCGAGTTCAGCGGCACCAGACGCTTGCCGTCATCCGATTTAATATACAGCAACGATAGATCGTCGGAGTTTTCCCGCGCACTGTCTTGCGCCTCCAAAATCACTTGATATTGGTCGGCGGGCTTTTTGATGAGGTAGAGATAGTTTTGCGAGTAGGCGTTGCGCAACAACGCCAGAATGCGCGCCTCGGAAACACCGTTGATCTTGGCTTGCTCGCGGCGGATTTCGATATCGAGATTGGGCGTGTTGTTATAATAGTCCGACTGCACCGAGAGAAAGCCCGGAAATGTGCGCAGCTTGGCCAGTAGCTTCTCGCTCGCGTCATAGACCTCCTGCGGATTTACGCCGGAAACTGAAAATGCGTATTGCCCCTGATTCTGATTGGTCGCGCCGGTGCTGATTTCGAGGACCGGGAAAGGACGTAGAAACGCCATCACGCCGGGAATCGATCCGATGGTCCCCATCAGCTTCGCTACTTCTTCCTGGATCGGCGGGCGCGCATCCGGTGTCTTGAGAAACGTAAACATAATGCCCTGGTTTGAAGCGATGAATTGGCTCAGCCCGGTCACCTCGATAGTCGCTAAGACATTCGGGTCCTTCAAGAGCACGTCATCCACACGCTGCTGAATGGCGCGCATTTGCTCCGGAGAAGATCCTTCGCGGGCAATAAATACACCGGTCACGACACTGCTGTCTCCCGGCGGCAAAAAGGCCTTGGGCACCGCGATAAAAAACCAAACCGTGCCCCCGAGACACGCCACCCAAATCAAAGCTGAAATCCAGCGATGTTCGAGAAACCACGACAAACGCTTGCCGTAACCGTTGAGAATACGCCTTTCCACGCCGCCAATGACGCGTTCCATCCAGGTGCGCTTGGAGCCGGCGCCGCGAGCGCTGAGCAGGCGTGCGCACATGAGCGGGGTAAGCGTCAACGAAACCAGCCCGGAAGCGATGATCGCGACGACGATCGTAATCGCGAACTCGCGGAAGATGCGGCCCACCAAACCCGACATGAAAACCAACGGAATAAAAACCGCCGCCAACGAGATCGTCATGGAGAGAATTGTGAAGCTGATTTCCTTGGCGCTATGTATCGTCGCTTCGAGCGCGGCCTCGCCGTGCTCCATCCGGCGCACCGTGTTTTCCAGAAACACAATGGCGTCGTCCACCAGGAAGCCGATCGCCAGCGTGAGCGCCATCAACGAAAGATTATCCAGGCTGTATCCCAGGATCTGCATCGCGACGAAGGTCAGCAGCAAAGAAATCGGCAACGCGACTGCCGGAATGAGCGTGTCGGTGGCTCGGCCGAGAAATAGAAAAATGACCAGCACCACCAAAACAAAAGCAATGGTCAACGTGACTTGGACATCGTTGACCGAGTTGACGATGCCGCGGGAGCGGTCGTAGAGCGGCGTGATGCGCACCGATCCCGGCAGTTCGGCGCTGACCTGCGGCAGCAAAGCTCTGATGCTGTTGGCGACCTCCACGGCGTTAGCACCGGCCTGGCGGTAGACCGCCAGCACCACCGTGGCACCGGGCACCGGATAACCGCGCGCCCAAAAGCGCATGTTCAGCCGCTCGTCTTGCACCGAGTCGCGTACCTTGGCCACGTCGCGAAGATAGACCGGCGCGCCGTTGGCCGAGCCGACTATCAGATCGCTATATCCGTCAGAGCTATCGAGCTGGCCCTGCGGTCGAAGCAGCGTGGTGCCGCTTTGCGCATCGAATTGCCCCGCGCCTGTATAGCTCGTGCCGTTCTTGACGGCCGCGGTGAGATCATCGATGGAAATGCCGCGCGCCCACATGGCCGAGGGGTCCGCTTTGATGCGAATCGCGGACTTGGTGCCGAACACGCTGACGCGCGACACGCCTGGCAAAATGCTGATCCGCTGGCCGATTTGCGTGCTGCCGTAATCGTAGAGTTGACCGCGCGTCACTGAATCGCTGGTGAGCGCGATGTACATGATCGGCTGATCGTTGGGATTGGTCTTGGAGAAAGTCGGCGGCGACGGCAGATCCACCGGCAGATTGCCAGTGGCTTGCGCGATCGCGGTCTGCACGTCGGTGGCCGCGGCATCGATGCTCTTGCTCAGGGCGAATTGCAGGGTCATGTTCGTGTGGCCCTGGGTACTCTTCGAGGTGACGAGCTCCAATCCGTTGATCTGCATGAACTGGCGCTCGAGCGGCGTGGCGATGTTGTTGGCGACGGTCTCCGGGCTGGCGCCGGGATAATCCGCTTGCACCTGAATGACGGGATAATCGACGGCGGGCAAGTCGTTTACCGGCAGACGAAAGTAACTGAGAATGCCGAAAAAAATCACCGACAAGGTCAACACCGCGGTCATGACCGGGCGGCGAATAAAAGGTTCGGAAAAATTCACAATTTGCCCGCCGGACTGGCTGGCGCCGGAGAATTGGTTGAGTTGGCGGTTTGCTGAATGCGGACTTTGCCGCCGGGCGTAACCGCGAGCTGGCCGGTCACCACGACGCGCTCGTTCGCTTTAACGCCTTGATCGATGACGATGAGATCACCGTGGCGCTGTCCGACTTTGACCGGGCGCTGCTCGGCGCTCGAGTCCGATTTGATCACATAGACAAACGAGCCTTTGGCCGAAAGCTGCGGCGCGTCGGCGGGAACCAACACGGCGCCCCGGCGGGTTTCCAGGATGAGACGAACCTTGGCGAAGCGGCCCGGCCAGAAACGGCGGTCGGCATTACTGAGCGTGGCGCGGAGCTTCACCGTGCCGCTGCCCTCTTGCACCGAGTTGTCGAGAAACGTGAGCTTGCCCTCGCGCGCTTGAGTATCGTCGTCGGGCAGGCGCACTTCGACTTTCAACGCCCCCTTCGCCATGTTGCGCTGCACGGCGCCAAGCTCGCCTTCGGTCACGGTAAAGTCGGCGTAGATCGGATCGAGCCGCTGAATCACCAAGAGCGAACCCGCATTGGCGGAAACCACGTTACCGATATCGACGCTTCGCTGGCCGGCCCGGCCGTTGATCGGCGAGCGAATCGTGCAGTATTCCAAATTCAGGCGCGCGTTTTCTACCGCAGCATGGTTTTGTCGGACCTGCGCCTCGCCGGCTTCGACGGCATTCTTCTTGGCATCGTAATCTTGCCGCGACACCGCGCGCCGATCGACGACGTTTTCCATCCGCGCTAAATTGACTTTCGCCAGGCTCAGCGCCGCTTCGGCTTGGGCAAGGTTGGCTTCCGCCTGGTCGAGCTGGGCTTGGTAGGGACGCGGATCGATGGTGAAAAGCGGCTCGCCGACTTTGACGTCGGCGCCGTCAGTGAAGTGAATTTTGGTGATGCGCCCGGAAACCTGCGGCTGGATCGAGACCACTTCGCGCGCGACAACTTTGCCGACGGCGTCCACGTAGACGGGCACGTCCTGCACCACCGTCGTAGCGGCGGTGACCGGCGCCGGTGGACGTTCAAAATTGGCTTGTGGATCTCTGCGGCACCCCACCACCGAGCCGAAAACAACCAGGCCAACCCCGAGCAGGCGTGTAGCGCCTAGCCAAGTTTGTCTCTTGCATGTCACGAAAAGCTCGAGCTCACGCCACCAGGCGTTGATCGATGGGGACCGCTCCGTTAGATTTTTTCTGAGTTGTCTGGCGCGCGTTGGCTTCCCATTGTCGTAACCCACGGCGAATGTAATTCGGTTCAAGGTTGACCAAAGTGCAGATCGATACGAACGAGCAAAACCAGTCCGCGTCGTCGCTAAACAGCCATTCCTTCGCTTCTTCGAATAGCGTCCGCCGTTTGCCGCCTGCCGCGTAGAGATTTTCCTGATAGCAACGAATGCCGTCTTCGAGCACGGCGAGCAAAAGCGTCCGCTCGGGTTCTAGCGGGAGCTTACGCCGGAAATTCGCGGCGTAATCTTCGCCCAACAATGTGTCGGGCTGAAATAGCGAACCCACTCTTTCATCCAAGCCGGCGGTCCGTTGCGCCGGGCCGTTGTTATTTGAAGCCTTGAGTATCATTTCCCCTCCGTATGGCGTAAAAAGTCGATGAGTAAATCTTTACTCACCCGCGCGATCAGTTTTTTTAGCTGGCCAGCAGGCGAAGCGCCTTCGGGCTGTAATAGCGCCGCACCGCTTCTTCCTTGAGACCGATTCCCAACAGCCCAAACCAGGTTGCCTGCGACACCAACTCTTCCCGCGAAACCTTGTAGTTGATGACCGGTATTTTCGGTTGCAAATGCAGCATCAAAGAAAAAGCGACGTGCTGCACCAACCAAACACAAAGATCGTGGCGAATCGGCACCTCGTGCATCTCCCCCGCCTTCGCCGCTGCCTGCAGGCAAGCTTCGAACTTTCTCAGCCATGCCGACGCAAGCTTCTTGTGCATTAGCTTAACGAACTCTCCATCCCCCAGCAAGCTGCGCACCAGTAAAGAATTCATTGCGGCTCGATGCACATCGCCGGGGCGGCCGAGCACGTAGTGCGAAATCATAAAATGAACCATCACCACCAGCGTGGAGGTCGACGCGTCGAGCGCCAATATCCGGCTCGCCTCAGCGAAAGTGGGACCCTTGGCGCAGCCATCGAGCATGGCCGCATACAACGATTCTTTGCTCGGAAAATGCTTATAAAGCAGCGCTTCGGAAACTCCTGCCGCCTTGGCTAACTCTCGCGTGGTGGTTCCATCGAACCCCTTTTCGGCAAACACGTCCTGCACCGCCTCGACGATCGCTTCTTTTCGCGCCTCCGCAGACAAGCGCCGTAGGTTTGCCATCGGATGTTAGTTAGCATTTACTCACCAAAGTTGTCAAGGCCGAATTCTAGCTCTGCGCTTGCGTCATGCAGGCAACTTCTAAGCTTGCAATATTAGGCAATTTTTGGGTCAATCAGCGGCGGCGCTAGGCGCGCAGGCAATCCTTCCAGCGATGCTTGCATTCGACCGCGACCCGCAGGCGCTCCAAGTGCTGCTCCATCTGCTTGCTCCCTTGTTTGACCGGATGCTGGGCGAAAAAATCCCGCGCATCCGCCTCCAATTCGGCGGTCGCCAGGCCGACGATGCCTTCGCACATGCGCGGGATCGAATTGTCGGGATATTGCCGGAGCATCTCCTCCCAGTGCGATTTCATGAACGCCCATGCCTTTTCGCGGGCATGCTTATTAAGAAGAATTCCGCGCATCAAGTACGGGGAGTTCTG
>DASWCL010000146.1:0-7743 GCA_036390135.1 Binatia bacterium | reverse complement strand
AGCCTCCCAATGACGACACGATAATAGGAATGTCTATCGCACTAAGTCAACTCCCCAGATATCCGGAGCCGGCGCACTCCGGTGCGATCGGCGGCCGATGTTTTCGACGGTGCGCGCACTTGCAATTGAAACCGCTTTTCTAGTGAGTCACGGCGAAACGGGCTGCATAAGCATCTGCGGCAATGCGCAGCACTCAAGCGCTCGCTCATGAATAATTTGCTGGAGGCTATCAGCAAGCGGTCGCCAGCATCTAATAGTTCGATCGACCCATCGGCGAGACGTCGTCGATGCGAACGTATCCCCGAGGATTGCCGTGTTTTGAGCGGATCTCGAACCAGTCGCCAAGGGAGCGCACCACCGTCACCTGAGTCCCTCTAGCGATTTGTGTCACCACGCGCGCCGATCCGAGTGGCTCTTCGTAAACTGACGCAGAGCGCACGGCTTGGTAAATTCCCGGGTCGGCCGGGCGATTTGCCCGGGCAGAGGACGAAGGGGCGGACGACGGTGCGTCGGTCGTACGCGCCGTTGCGCGCGGCGCGCTGGCCACTCGGACCGACGCGAGGCGCTCGATCTCGCGGTTGGCATCGGTCAATCTCGAGCGCGCTGCGGCCAAGTCTTTCTGGCTCTCTTCCAGCTTGGCTTTAAGGTTATCGATTTGGCCCGAGCTGCCCTGATGATCTTGGCGGATTTGGGAAAGTTGAGCCTCGAGGTCGCGGATTTTCTCGTCTTTTGCCTTAAGTCCTTGTTGCTGTTCCGCCAAGACGGGCTTCAAATCGCTTCGTTCTCGGTTTCCTCCAACGAGATAAACACCCAGGGCAAAAACCATCAGACCCAGAACCAAGATCGCTTTCGATCTCACCGTCAATTTTTCCTGTTCCGGAGCGATCTTCGGCCGATCTGCATCCTCATCCCTCTGGGGCCATTCTGGCTCGATCAAATGCATCAGGTCGGCCTTGCAATATGGGCAGGTTAAGGCATCCAACGCGATGCTATTAGCACAGTGCGGACAGAGGCGGGTTTGGATACTTACGCGTGCCATCAGTGATTTTCCGTCATTCCGGCAAAAGCTGGCGGATTTGTCTTATTCTGAATGCAATGCCGCGGGCGGTCAAGACTTTTGCTGATTTAGACGTCAAAGTTTGAGATCTCTAGCGCCTTGCCCCCAACAGTACCCTTGAGCTATACAACGCTTGGAGGATTTTTGAGAATGGCTTTAATCATCAGCGAACCGCAAACCAAAAAGCTTATCGATATGGCCCAGGCCGTTGCTCTAATCGACAAAATGTTTCGTGATCGTGCCGCCGGAAAAATGCGCAGCGTACCGCGCCGCCGGCTCAAAGGCAGCGAGAAGCAGCTTAACATGATGGCCGCTTGGCACCAGGACTCGGACTTAATCTGTCTCCGCTCCTACGCCGCCGATGCCAACACGATCACGCTTTACCACGGCCGCAAAGGCGGCATTCAAGCCATCATCAACATGGGATTTTTAAGCAGCCTACGCACCGGCGCTGCAACCGGAGTCGCGGCTAAGTATCTCGCGCCGGCAAACCGCAAAGTCCTCGGCGTCATCGGCCCCGGCTGGCAAGCGACTTTTCAAGTCGAAGCCATTGCCGAAGCCTGTCCGATAGAACAAGTGGTCGTTTGGGGCCGCATGCCGAAACGGCGCAAAGATTTCATCAAGCAGATGAGCAAAGTCGTCAAAGCCGACTGGAGAGAAGTCGACACAGTCGACGAAGTCGAAGGTGCATCGGACATCTTGGTCGTCTCGACGGACTCTACGACGCCAGTGGCCACAGGGCAAAGCTTGAAAGACGAAGTGTTAGTCGCCTCCATCGGCGCCAACGCGACCGTGAAGCACGAAGTGTCGAATAATCTAATCCGCCGCATGGACCTCATCGTCACCGACGACCTCGCCGCCGCCAAAGCCGACAGCGGCGATCTGGTCGAAGCCTGTCAAACCCGCATCGCCCGCTGGGAAGACATCGTTCCCTTGGAAAAAATCGTCGCCGAAGGCGTGATTCAACCGCGGCCAAAAAGAATTTTCTTTCAATCCAACGGCATCGCCGACGAAGATCTCGCCGTCGGCAAGTACGTTCTCGACCAGGCGAAACGCAAAAAAATGAAGCTGCGGAATGTGACGGAGATATAGCAATGCGAAAGAGGCGTGGCCAAAGGAATCTTAATGCCACGATCTCCAACAGCGTAATCCGGAACGCGACACTTTTCACCCAGCTCAGAGGGCAGCCACCATTGTGGTGCTACGGTTCATATGTTTTGGACCGCGCGCTGCCCAGCTTACAAACAGGCGATCAATCGACTAAATACTCCTCCCGCGTTGTATTGACGTACAATCCGCCCGGCAGTTCATTTGCAATGCCCTATCTCCGCTGGCAAGATTGTCTTAGTGAAGTTTACGTCCTATTTCCTGGCTATGCGATCGAGGTCTGATCGAGCGATCATTCGGGAAAACTGGATTCAGCAGGCAATTGAACATCCTTTGAGGGAGGTGATTCAAAAAGACGGTCGGATTCGCCGATGGACCCGGATCGACGAAATGAATGGTAAGTACTTGAGAGTCATTCTGCTTCCCGACAATGAAACCGTTCATAACGCGTTTTTCGACCGCTCATTCAAGCCATGAAGATCAAATACTTTCAGGACACGGATACACTGCATATAGAGTTCCGGCCAACCGAGGTTGTTGAGACCAAGGACCTCGATGAAAATACTCTTCTAGACCTCGATCGGGACGGACAAATCTGCGCCATCACGATCGAACATGCGAGCACTCGAGCGGAAATCCCGAAATTTTCGTACGAACAAATCACTACGTGATCGTCTTTTCGCAAGAGATAGACCACGACGACCGATGCTAACCAATCGCTGTACATCTTAACTGGCCCCTTTCTTGATGCGTTCACGAGCTGCTGTATTCGATACAAGAGACCAAAAAACTCTGGCTCACAGCAGTTGACCACCAGTGCGCCTTGCCAAACCCGCATCGCTGGGAAGATACCGTCCCCTTGGAAAAAATCGTCGCCGAAGGCGTGATTCAACCGCGGCCAAAAAGAATTTTCTTTCAATCCAACGGCATCGCCGACGAAGATCTCGCGGTCGGCAAGTACGTTCTCGACCAGGCGAAACGCAAAAAAATGAAGCTGCGGACGGTGACGGAAATATAAGGCCGTCGATCACGGCCGTTACGGCTTCACAAACTTCAGCACAAACCGATCGCTCTTATCCCGAATCTTGATTACGCTGAAATCGCGGGTGTCGTCGGCGCGGCTGAGCATTTTTCCTTCTTCGGCTAAGCGAAACCCGACGCCAGTCGCTTCCTTGATTACCAGTAGCTTGTCCATGCGGTGCAGCGTTTTTGCTTCGCTGTCCCCGACGCCTTCTTTCGCTGAATGGTCGACGACGCCGTAGCTCCCGCCGCGCTTCAGCGCGGCGAAAATTCGCGCGTTCATCGCGCCGCGGACATCGGCGGCGATTTCATGATAGTCGAGATGGAGCAGCACAAAATCAAGCGAGCCATCCTGGGGTAGCGCGACTTTATCGAATGGCCCATCGATGATCCGCACATTGCCCATGCCCGGTTGCTTCACCCGCTCGTGCAATTCAGGCCGGGGCGTTGGATTGGCCGAATAGACGAATCCTTGTGACCCCACGAGCTGGGAAAGAATCGCGCTATAGTATCCGCGGCTGGCAAAGATATCCGCGACTTTGTCCCCCTTCTTGACCTGGTAAAACGCCATCACTTCATTGGGCTTGCGCACCGCGTCGAGCGCCTTTTCCGCATCGGGCCGGTTGGGGCTGGTAAGAATTTCTCTATAGTTTTCCGAGCCAGCCGTCGCGCAGCCCGCCAGAAGCGGCAGCGCAAGAATCATCGCGCACCAATGACCTCGAATGCTTTGTGCGATCTGCATGAGATGCTCCTTTGCCCTTCGATAACCGCTTACGACTTGCGGAACGCCAGAACAAATCGATCGTCTTTATTCCGTTCTTTGTTGACGTTGAAGTCACGCGTGTCTTCCGGTTTGCGCAGCATGTTTCCTTCTTTCACCAAACTAAAACCCGCGCCGGTCACCTCCTTGATGACGAGGGCTTTGTCGATGCGATGAAGCGTCTTTGCCGCATCGTTGCCGGTGCCGTCCTTGGCCGAGTGATCGACGACTGCGTAGGTGCCGCCGCGTTTCAATGCCCCGAGAATGAGTTTATTCATCGCCATGCGCACCTCGGGCGTCACATCGTGGTAATTGAGGTGAATCAAGACGAAATCGAGGGAACTGTCCTGCGGCAGCGCGAGCTTGTCGAACGGGCCGTCAGCGACTCGGACGTTCGCATAAGCGGGTTTTTTCCAACGATCGTTGATTTCCGGCCGGCTGTTCGGATTGACCGTATAGACGACACCCTGCGCGCCGACGACTTGAGAAAGTATCGCCGTATAGTAGCCGCGGCCCGCCCAGATGTCGGCAACTTTATCGCCGGGCTTTACGCCGTAGAACGCCAGCACTTCGCTCGGTTTGCGCGCCGCATCGAGTTCGACTTCCGTCTGCGGTCTTTCAGGATTCTTCACTGCGGCCGAATAATCAGGCGCGCTGTTCGTCGCTGAACAGCCCGCAACCGATAGGACCAGTGCGAGTAACCATGCCGTGTAGATCAAAGAAATATATTTCATAAACCGAGCCTCCTGCCTCTATGTGTGTTTTGAATGTAAATTTTCTAAAGAGAAAAGCAAGGGCCTGTCGTCGGAGCGCGTCTTCACGATGCGTCTTCGCAGAGCGTGTCCGTGATCGAACTCAAGCACCGCCACGTATCACGAGAACATTTTGGGCACGGGAGACTGAGCATAACAGCTGTAAACATATTCCAACGGACTATTAGCTTCGATTGAGCTGGAGCGCTGCGTCGACATCATGCCGCAGCAGATTCCAGACCTTTTCCATGCATCGCGTAAAGTCCGGGTCCCGCATGCTTTTCATCGTGCGCGGCCGCGGGACGTCGACCGTCACGACTTCTTTGATCAGTCCCGGTCTGGCGCTCATGACCGCGATGCGGTCGCAAAGCATTATTGCTTCTTCGATATTATGGGTAACGAGAATCACCGTTTTCTTGTCGCGCTCCCAGATGCGCAAGAGCTCTTCGCGCATCACCAAACGGGTTTGGGCGTCGAGGTTGGCGAACGGCTCGTCCATGAGAACCACCTCGGGATCGTTGGCCAATGCCCGCGCGATGGCAACCTTTTGCTTCATCCCACCGGAGAGTTCGTGGGGCCGCGCGCCGGCAAAATCAACGAGACGGACGATTTCTAGAAAAAACTGGCCGATGCGTTTGAGCACCGACGGCTGCTCCTTGCGGAACTCGGCGCCCAGCGGCACGTTCTCTTCGACCGTGCGCCAAGGCATGAGCGCGGCGTCTTGAAACACCATCGACACCGGCGACTTGGCCGACTGCTCGCCGATAAACTCCACGGTGCCCGTGCTCGGCGCTTCCAATCGGCCGATCACGTGCAGCAGCGTTGTCTTACCGCAGCCCGTCGGGCCGATGATGCCGAAAAACTCCCGGTCGCGCACGTCGAGATTGACGCCGCCAATGGCGCGAATGTCACCCTGACTGGTCGTGTAGACTTTGGTTACACCGCGAACGACGACTTTCATAAAGTGCGTCTGGGGTCTAGCGTCCCACGTCTGGCGTTCAACTCTAGACTCTAGACGCCAGACTCTAAACCGTAGTCTCTATCCCAGAAAATCCTCCAACTTAACATCCGCCAATCCCATCGGCTTCACCGGCTCAAAGTAGGCGCGCAATTCCGGCGTCGGTGCCGCGCCTTTGGTAGCATCGATCAGCATCTTCGAGCCGATGCGCGGATGAAAACCCATATGAGCGCCGGTATCCGGCAGCAGCTCGGCGGTTAGATCACCGGTGTGGCACAAGGTATCCGGAATAACGAACACATCCGATTTCGGATTCACCCGGGTCGAGAGTGCATACATGATCGATTGCGCGTTATGGGGATCGATATCTTCGTCGACGGCGATGCCGATTTTCGGATGAAGATACGGGCTCGAGAGCAGCGCCATCAGCGCGCTGCGCACTTCGCCCATTTTGCGCGGCGTCATCTGCACGACGATGATGTGGCTGCCGCCGGCATACGGCAGCGCGACAACGTCCTTCACGTCGATGAAGCCACCGACGTCTTTAATCCGCGCGTAGAGCACCAATTCCATCGGAAAGCCGTCCAGCGGCTGCGACTCGGAGATCGGCCGCCCGCCCTGCAGCGCGTAATAAATCGCGTTCTTGCGCATGGTGATGCATTTGACGTCGATGATCGGCTGTTGCAGCGTGCCATGCGTCATGCCCGCGTGCTCGCAGAACGGCCCTTCGTCTTCCATGTAATTGGGCGGCACTTCGCCCTCGATGACGATCTCGGCATCGGCGGGCACCATCACATCGATGGTTTCGCAGCGCACCATGTTAGCCGGCTCCTGCAATAGAGCGCCGGCGATATCGACTTCGTCAGTCTCGTAACTGGTCGTCCAGGTCGATGCGATGTAATAGGCCGGATGATGGCCGATCACGGTCGCCACTGGCATCGCCTTGCCGGACTTCCAATATTTCTGCATGCAGATATCGGTGTGCCGCTTCGGGTGGACGAAGATGCCCATCTTCTTTGGGCCTTTGATGTGGTCGCGCTGCAACGCGATGTTCTGGGTGCCGGTTTCGGGATCTTTGACGAACTGCATGGCCGAGCCGATGAACGGTACGCCGCGATCGCTGTCCGAGTGCACGTGAATTGGCAACCGGCCCAAGTCGGCTTCGTCGCCTTTCCAAACGACTTCTTTGACCGGCCCGTCCTCGACAATCTTCGGTTTGATCAAACCGCGTGAGATCCGCCCGCCTAGTTCTACCAAGGCTTTATCTTTGGTCGTGCCCAATCCCAACGCCATCTTCTCACGGCTGCCGCACATGTAACTCACCGCCGTCCAACCGGGATAGCCTTTGAGATTGTGAAACATCGTCGCTTTGCCTTGCTCGTTTTCGCCACGGTAAGCGATCCCCGCTAAATTCGTCAGCGGATCGACTTCCTTTTTGATGTCGAGCAGCAATTTACGTTCTCTGATTAAATCAATGTAGCTGCGCAGATCCTGTGACATGAAGCGATTCTCTCCTTAAATGCAGAAATTCTTTTAATTCTTGTATTGTAATCGGCGGTAATAATGCAACCGCGAAACCGGCGGAGCGGGATTCAAGCCTCTAATCTTTCCCAAACTAGAAACCCGAGACTAGAAACTAGAGACGGCGAAATAGCGCCTACCGCCCGCCGAAAATATCGTGGAATATTTTGGCGTAGCGCTCGAAATTATCCAGAACTTCGGCCGGCGCGAAGGCAGGCTTGATGTTTTCACTCAGGCGCGCTTGATCCGGCGGCGTATCGATGCGATCGGGGATGCGATTCATGCTGCGGATGACCTCTTGGCCGCGCTTGGAAAGCACGAAGTCGATGAACAAATGCGCCGCGTTTGGATGCGGCGCTTTGGCGGCGATGCCGGTGGGATGAATATTGGCGAAGACCGGATTCAAATAAACCCAATCAACCGGCGCGCCGGCGGGCTTTAACACCTCGAACGTTTGCGAGTAACCGCTGAGCGCGCCTTTGAACTCCCCGGCGGCGACCAGCTGAGCGAGCAAATTTCGTCCGGTGCGCAGCTCCGTCTGCTTGGCCAGCTCGCGCATGTACGCCAT
>DASWCL010000145.1:0-9817 GCA_036390135.1 Binatia bacterium | reverse complement strand
AGAGCAAGCTGCGGCGTTCTTCGCTCATCGTATCGGGCATCGTTAGGATCAGCCGGTAACCTTTGACCGCTGCGATCAATGCGAGACCGATGCCGGTATTTCCACTGGTGGGTTCAACAATTGTTGCTCCCGGTTTGAGCTTTCCCTGGCGCTCGGCGGTTTCGACCATATTTAAACAGATGCGGTCTTTGACGGATCCGCCTGGATTAAACGACTCCATTTTGGCCCACACCTCTGCGTCGCTTTTACCCGGGAGCGCTTTGAGTTTGACGACGGGGGTGCAGCCGATGAGATCCAGAACGGATCGGGCGCCATTCGAGTTTGCCACGATAATGTCACTCGTCTTTCGTGAAAGGCGTGAAATTCGATTTGCCGTTCAACAAATGCTATATTTTCGCCTCGTCAAAGTCAATGAAATTGACCGCTCACAACGCTTCTGCGTCAGTTCAGCGCAGAATCTGCGTGCTCTTTCCCGGCGCGCTTGGTGATTTCATTTGTTTCCTGCCGTCGCTTCAAGTGCTGGTGCAGGACGCCGAAGTGCATCTCTACGCTTGCAGCGAGTTTGCCGATCTCGTGCCGACGGGAGTTGTGGTGTGGTCGCTCGAGCGACCCGAGATTAGCAAGCTCTTTGCGGCCGACGACCGAGACGACGAACCAGCGCAAAAATTTTTTGCCAGCTATGCGGTGATCTATTCTTGGCTTGGAAGCCAGCAAACGGAATTTGTCCGCAGGCTTCATACGGCATCACGCGGGGCGGTGAACGTATTTCCATTTCGCCCGGCTGCGCGGATCCACCAAATCGATCATTATCTAAGCTGTCTGAATCAGAGCGTAGGTCTCGAACATCGCCCGGTGATCGAGTTGCGTCATGAGGGAGTCCTTTGGCGTGATGATTTTTGGCACAAGCATGCGTTGAATCGACGCCCGGTTCTTACAGTTGCACCGGGAAGCGGCGCGCGGGAAAAAAATTGGCCGGAAGCATTTTTTCTTGCCGTAGCTGATTGGTGGCGTGATGCCACAGGAGGCGTGGTCGTCTTGTTGCTCGGCCCGGTGGAGGAAGAACGAGGCGGAGTCGAGCGGCTCCGCGGCGGCTGTGTGGTGGCGAGCGGTTTGCGCTTGTCTCAGGTCGCGGCGTTGGTCGCGCGCAGTGATCTTTATCTCGGCAATGATAGCGGCCTATCTCACCTCGCCGCCGCTGCGGGTGCTAGAACTGTTGTGTTGTTCGGTCCTTCGGATATCGCGCGATGGGGCCCGCGCGGAAGACGGGTTACGATCGTCAGCCGGCATATCGAATGTTCGCCATGCCAGAGCGCGACGATGAAAAAATGTTCCCATCACGGTTGCTTGACGGCACTCGATCCGAGCGAAGTTGTCAAACTATTAGCACAATTGCCGGAAGTCGTTACCTTGACACCGAAGGGGGCAGGGATTACAGTTTGAATCAAGAAATCTTACGGAAAAGCAAGGAAAAGCATCGGTTTAAAAGTGAGGCGTGCACGGATTGTGCTCGTGATGGGCACAGAATAGGATCGGTTTCGCGCAAACCACGCCTGGGAATCCAGCGGCAGACAATGTCGCGCGATCCCCAGGTTTTTTTTCGTGTGAATCGAGGAGCTAAGCATGGCTAACGAAGAGGGCAAACAAGCAGAAGGGAAGGGATTTACCGTGCAGGATCGGCGCCGCTTCTCGCCAGATACTGGAGAAGTGCGAAAAGAGGCGCCCGAAGAAAGCGAGGCTGCCCGAGGCGCTGAACAAAAGACCCAAAGCGCTGGCGGTTCGCATGATGCCAAAGAAGAAGCGTTACCAGAGATCAATTTTTCGACTTTCGTCATTAGCTTAAGCACGCAAGCGCTCATGCATTTGGGCGAGATCGCCAATCCGATTAGCGAAAAAGTTGAAATCGATGTGCCGGTGGCTAAACAAATGATCGACATTTTGGCTATGCTCAAAGACAAGTCGCGCGGCAATCTCAATGCGAGCGAGGATCGGTTGATGGAAGACATACTCTTCGATCTGCGTATGAAGTATGTCGAAGCGGTTAAAAAGCGATAGGAGTCGTCGATGAAGTTGAAAGACATCTGGAGCGGTGGCGTGAGCTTCAAGGGCGCGGTGGTGGTGGCTATGGTCTCACTCGCGATCGGTCTCGGCATCAGCGGTAGTTTGGATTGGCTGGCGCCGAGCCGAGCCGTAAACCTCTTGGGCGACCCGGGGAATAACGACTCGCGCAATCCCGGCGGCTTGCCTGACTTCGTGAATCTGGCGAAAAAGATGAAGCCCCTCGTCGTCAACATTTCGACTACCCAAGTGGGTGAAGGGCGCGGATCGCCGCAAGAGTTCGGCAGCCCATTCGGCGGCGATGAAGATCCGTTCAACGATTTCTGGCGGCGCTTTTTTGGCGGACCGGTTCCGCGAGGGCCACAGCGGCAGCGGAGTCTCGGTTCGGGCTTTATTATCGACAGTGACGGATCGATTCTCACCAATAATCATGTCGTCGAGAATGCCACCAAGATCGTTGTCAAATTATCGGATGATCAAGAGTACGACGCCAAAGTCATTGGCCGGGACCAGAAAACCGACATTGCCGTGATCAAGATCAGCGCCAAGGGCAATCTGCCGTCTGCGAATCTCGGAGATTCGGACAAGCTCGACGTTGGCGAGTGGGTGGTGGCGATCGGCAACCCATTTGGACTCGACAGCACCGTGACGTCGGGAATCGTCAGCGCGAAAGGCCGACACATCGGTCAGGGCCCTTACGATAATTTCATTCAAACTGACGCGTCGATTAATCCTGGTAACTCAGGCGGGCCGCTGATTAATTTGCGCGGCGAAGTGATCGGTATCAACACCGCCATCTTCAGCCGGACGGGAGGCAACATCGGCATCGGCTTCGCTATTCCGATCAATTTAGTCAAGGAAGTGCTGCCGCAGTTGCGCGGCAAAGGCAAAGTCACGCGCGGCTATCTCGGCGTGCTGATTCAGAAAGTGACGCCCGAAATCGCCGAAAGCCTGGGCATGGAAAAAGGTTACGGCGCGCTGGTCGCCAACGTGTCCAAGGACGGCCCGGCGGACAAGGCGGGAGTGAAAGTCGGCGACGTGATCGTCGAATTCGACGGTAAGGAAGTCAAAGACTCGGGCGATCTACCGATCATCGTCGCGCGCACGCAGGTGGACAAGAAGGCCAGGATGAAGGTGTTGCGCGATAAGAAAGAGGTCGTGCTCAACGTCGCAGTCGGCGAGCTCAAAGATGAAGAGGTCGTCGCCACCGCGCCCGAAAAAGGCGAGTTGGGGCTGACGGTGCAGCGGCTCACGCCGCAAATGGCGGAGAGCTTGGGATTGGAAAAATCCGAGGGTGTAGTGGTCACCGCCGTCGAAGCCGGGAGCGCTGCCGACGAGGCGGGCATTCGCCGCGGCGATATTATTTTGGAAGTCGACCGCAAAGCGATACGCAATCTGGATGAATACAAAAAATCGATCGCCTCTGTGCGCAAAGGCCGCGGAGTTCTTTTCTTGGTGCGCCGGGGTGACAACACGCTTTTTCTCGCACTGAAGCCACAGGGCTGATATTTCCAACAACTGCCGATCGTAGCGACGCAAAACGAGGCCGGAGGGAGAGCTGGCCTCGTTTTGTTGCTTTTGGCTCTTTTCTGCGCGAAAATCTATCGACATTTGAGGCGCCCGGTTGATAAAGTCCAAACTTCGAATTTTAAGCATATCCTTAGTTGCGCTTTTGGTCATAACCTCCAGCGGTCTCGTTTTTGGGGCGTGGTACTTGAAACGCCTGGAAGATACCGTCACGGAAAAATTTGAAGGGCGGAAGTGGGTTTTTCCGTCAAAAATTTATTCGGACAGTTATCTGCTTTATGTCGGCGCTTCTCTGCGCGTCGAAGATTTCGCCGAAAAACTGCGCCGGCTCGGCTATTTCGAAAGTCAGGCCGCGCCCCGAGCAAAAGGTGAGTACCGCATTGCGCGGTCCAACGGCACCATCGATATCTATTTGCACGACTTTGATTTTCCCACCGAGCGGATCACAGGTATTCCCGTTCGGCTTTCGCTCCAGGGAAGCACGCTGGCTCAGATAGAAAACCTGGCAACGGGGAAAGAAATGTTTTCTCTGGAGCTTGAGCCCGAGCTCGTGACCGGGCTTTATGAACGCATCTGGCAGGAGCGCAAAGTCGTCAAGTTGCCGGAGGTGCCGCCGCTGCTCGTCAAAGCGGTCTTAGCGATCGAGGACGAACGATTCTATAGTCATCATGGCATCGATCCGCTCGGCATTCTGCGCGCCATGTGGGTCAATCTGCGCAGCATGAGCTATCAACAGGGTGGCAGCACGCTGACGCAACAATTGATCAAGAATTTCTTTTTAACCGACGAGCGCACGATCAGCCGCAAAGTTCCAGAAGCGGTCATGGCGCTGATCGCCGAGCGCAAATACTCCAAGGACACGATTCTGGAAAACTACCTCAATGAAATCTATCTCGGCCAAAAAGGCTCGCAGGGGATCTTTGGCGTCTGGGAAGCGGCGCAATTTTATTTTTCCAAACCGCTTGCCGATCTGACCGTCGGCGAGTCGGCGCTACTCGCGGGGTTGATTCGCGCGCCTAATCGCTTGTCGCCGTACCGCAGCGCCGAGGCGGCGACGAGACGACGCAACGTCGTCCTGGCGAAGCTGCTCGATGATCGGATCATTACACAACGGCAGTACGAAACCGCTTTGCGCGAAAGACTTCCGCAGAGGGCGCTGGTGAAGGTGACCAATGACGCGCCGTTTTACGTCGATTACTTGCGCCGGGAGCTCGAGGAGAATTACTCCAATGCGGTCCTCACCAAAGAAGGGCTACGAATTTTCAGCAGCCTGGACTTGCAGGTTCAAAGAGTCGCCGAACGGGCGTTGGTGGAAGGCTTAAAAAAACTTGAGGCGGCTCATCCGGCGCTGCGTCGTAAAGGCGACGACAGTTTAGAAGGAGCGATCGTGGTCTTGCGGCCGCAAACCGGGGAGATCAAGGCGATGGTGGGAGGAAGAAACTACGCCAAGTCGCAATTCAACCGCGTATTTCAAGCCAGGCGCCAGCCCGGCTCGGTGTTCAAACCGTTCGTTTATCTTGCTGCGCTTATGTACGGTGGGCAGAGCGGCGTCAAATATACTCCTGACTCCGTGCTGAATGATAGTCAATTCACCTGGAGCTATGAAGGTCAGGAATGGCAGCCGAGTAACTATAACAACGAGTATTTTGGCGCGGTCACGTTGCGTCGCGCTCTAGAGAACTCACTCAACTCAGCAACCGGGCGATTGGCGCAGGACGTCGGCATCGGCCGGGTGCGCGAGCTCGCGCATCGCCTGGGCATTCAGAGTCCTCTACCCGCGGTGCCTTCGCTTGCTTTGGGCGCGGCGGAGGTGACGCCTTTGGAAGTCGCTGTCGCTTTCTCCACTTTGGCCAACGGCGGCGTGCGCCCTCGGCCTCTCGCCGTCAGAAACGTAATTGATCACAATACCCAGTTATTGGAAAAGCGCGATGTGCGGAGCGAACAGGTCATTAACCCGCAGCTCGCGTACATGATGAATGAGCTTCTCAAGGGAGTTGTGGATCATGGCACGGCAGCGATGGCGCGTCGCATGGGCTTCACACGTCCGGCGGCGGGAAAAACGGGTACGACCAACGACTATAAAGACGCTTGGTTCGTCGGCTATACGCCGGATTTGCTCGCGGTGGTGTGGGTTGGTTTCGACGGCCCGAGCAAACTCGGCTTGTCGGGGGCCGAGGCGGCGCTGCCGATCTGGACTGAGTTCATGAAAAGCGCCACGGCGAGCATGCCAGTCACCGACTTCATCGCGCCGGCGCCGCTGCCCGGCCCTGAAGACGTCCCGGCCGGCAAATGCGGACCGACGCCCGACGGCGGAGTGGGCATCAATCCCTGCCCGCCCGCAGCGGTGCAAACCCGCTCGCCCGCCGATGCATTGTAAAAATTTCGCCGTCTCCATGTATCGTTTAAACCGTCGGATACATTTTCTGGTCGCTCTAGTCGCGCTGTGCGCAGGGGCGTATGGTTGCGAGCCGCCCCGGACATATCGAATGCCGGTACCGCCAGGCAGCAATTCAGCCCCAATGCCACGTCTGCCACAGACGACCGCGCCGATTCCTCCTCCGCGATCACCGCCACCGGATGTCGCCCGCAAGCCACTACCCCAGGAGGCGAAAATTCGCGAGCAGGATTTAAGAGGTAAGGTGCCATCGGCACCCACTCCACCCGGCAAGGAGGCAAAAGATTACATGCCCCAACCGAGCCCCGAGGAAAACCGGACCGCGCCGGAATCCATAGCGCCGCCGGCGCCAGCAACGCCGCCGCTGGCCGACGATAGCTCCCTGCTCGCCAAGATCACGCCGGGAATCACCCCGCAGCGCGCCGCCTCGTTGCGTCTCACCGAGGAAGGCAAAAAACTTCTCGACGCGGGCGAACCCGCCAAGGCGCTCACGCGTTTGGAAAAAACCATCGCGATCGATTCCACCAATCCCTACGGATATTTTTATTTAGCCAAGGCCCAATATCGTTTGGGGCGTTACAAAGAATCGCTCAATTTTCTCGACATCGCCGAGTCTCGTCTAAGCGGCGAGCCGTTTTGGCTTTCCGAGATTCACGCCCTGCGCGGCGAGGACTACCGGGCGCAGGGACAGTTACAGAAGGCGGAAGCGAGTTACCTACAAGCCGTTCGTCTGAATTCCGGCAATCGCACGGCAGCGGACGCGCTTTCACATTTGCAAGCCGATACCCAGTTGTTGACCAAATAAGTTCTCCTGCCCATGTTGATTCTCGGTATTGAAACTTCCTGCGACGACACTGCCGCCGCAGTGCTGCGAGACGGGCGAACGATTCTTGCGAATATGGTGTCTTCCCAAGATCAGGTGCATGGCCCTTATGGCGGTGTGGTGCCGGAGCTCGCCTCGCGGCAACATATCAAGAACGTCCTCCCAATCGTCGACGGCGCTTTACGGAAGGCCGGCGTGAAGTTGATGGATTTAGACGGCATCGCCGTGACCTACGGTCCCGGTTTGGTCGGCTCCCTCCTCGTCGGACTTTCGCTGGTGAAAGGAATGTCGTTTCGCTCCGGCATTCCTTACGTCGGGGTCAATCACCTCGAAGCCCATCTGCTGGCGATCCACCTTGAGCAGGAAGTCGCGTTTCCATACATCGCCCTGCTCGCTTCCGGCGGACATACGCTGCTCTATTGCGTGAACGGCGTCGGTGACTACGCGCATTTGGGCGGCACGCGCGACGATGCGGCCGGTGAGGCTTTCGATAAGGTTGCCAAGATGATGGGTTTGGGATATCCGGGCGGACGCATTATCGATAATCTTGCGGGGGAAGGCGATCCCAAAGCGATTCGCTTTCCGCGCGCCAGGATGAAAAAGAGCGCCTACGAGTTTAGCTTCAGCGGTATCAAAACCGCGGTGTGGCACTACCTTGGCAGCCAAGGCAAAGAGCGCTGGGAAGCGCAGCGGGCGGATATCGCCGCAAGCTTTCAGGAAGCGGTCGTCGATATGTTGGTGAGTCCGACGATCAACGCCGCGCTTGCGCGCGACGTCAAACGCATTGTCCTTTCGGGCGGCGTTGCCGCGAACAGTCGGTTGCGCGCGAAAATGAAAGAACAAGCAGAGGACGAAGGCCTGCAAGTTTTCTACCCGGCGCCTAAGTTCTGCACCGACAACGGAGCGATGATCGCTCTGGCCGGTTATCATTGGCTCAAACGCGGCCGCCGCGATGACTTTGGACTCAACGCGGATGCCGATTTAACTCTCTAAATTCGTTCAACAGTTCAAAGCTCAAAGGTTCAAGGGGATGGCCACCCTTTATGAGGAAGTTCGCGCGGCGCTGCGCGAGTCGGATTTTCGACCGCGAAAAAGCCGCGGCCAAAATTTTTTGATTCACGAGCGCGTGATTGATGCTATTCTCCGGCTGCTCGATCTCTCATCGGACGACCGAGTCGTCGAGATCGGCCCTGGATTGGGCTTTCTGACGCGCCGTTTGCTTGAGCATGCCGACGGAGTGTGGGCGATCGAAGTCGATTCTTTTTTGGTGGACCGCTTGCGCGCCGGCGAATTGGCGGCCAATCCTAAGTTTCACTTGATTCATGGTGATTTTCTGGAATTTGCGCCGGCCGAGGTACTACCCTCCGGACCGCTCAAGCTCGCTGGTAATCTGCCTTACAGCATTGCTACGGCGGTGTTGTTTCGGATTTTCGAAATGCGCGAGCGCTTCTCGTCGCTCGTCTTGATGCTGCAAAAAGAAGTTGCCGACCGGATTGCCGCTAAGCCTGCGACGAAAGATTACGGCGCGCTGTCGGTTTGGTGCCAGATCCACGGTCGAATTGCCGACAAGGTTTCGGTTTCGCCGGAAGCTTTTTTCCCACGCCCCAAGGTGCGTTCCACCGTGTTGAAGTTCGAGCTTTTCCCGATGCCGCTGATCGCCCAGACTCATTTCCTCGCACTACGTGCTTTGGTGCGCGCCGCCTTTGGCCAAAGGCGCAAAACGCTCGGCAACGCATTGGCAGCATTTTCGCAGCACAGACGAGACGAAATAGATGATTGGCTTCGCACCCAGGACATCGATCCCAAGCGGCGCGGTGAAACTCTAAGCATCGATGAGTTCATCCGACTTGCCGGCGCGTCAGAGGGAAAGTTTTCGCCGGCCTGCGATCGCCAACGACCGGCAACCGATAACTGACTTGTATGCCCGAGCTGCCCGAAGTCGAAACTGTTTGCCGGAGTTTACGGCCGCATCTTTTAGGACGGACGATCGCCCGGGTCAAAGTGCTCGAACCGCGTTTGCGCGTGACCGTGGATCGGCGCGCGCTCTGCAGCCTCGCAGGAAAACGGATTGAAGACATCACGCGGACGGCAAAATATATTTTGCTCAAACTATCGGAAGATTGGGTCTGGATCTTTCATCTCGGCATGTCGGGCAAGCTGATCTGCGTGAAAGCCGACAGCGCGCGACAAAAGCACGATCATATTATTGTCGAATTAGACAACGGCACCGAGCTGCGTTATCACGATCCGCGCCGCTTTGGTTTATCCTTGGTGACCAAGCGCGACGAGCTGCTTTGCTTGCCGCAGCTGTGCCGAGTCGGCATCGATCCGTTCGACCAACGTCTCACCGGAGACTATCTGTTCGGTTTTACGCGCGGCTCGGAACGGCGCATCCGCGATCTCTTGCTAGATCAGCAGATCATCGCCGGGCTTGGCAATATTTACGCTAATGAAATTCTCGCGTTAGCCGGCGTCAAGCCGACCGCGCGCGCACACCGTCTAACCCGCAGGCAGGTTCAGGGGATCGCCGAAACAATTCCGGCGTTGCTCGGCGACGCGATCCGTTGGTGCGGCACGTCGTTCTCCAACTATCGCGACGCCGATGATAAGTCGGGAGAATTTCAAAATCATTTGAGGGTCTATGACCGCGACGGCGAGCGCTGCAGGGTTTGTCCGAGCACAATCAAGCGCGTGGCGATCGGCAATCGGAGTGCGTTTTATTGCCCGACATGCCAGAAATAGAATGCTTCGTTCAAGTCGTTCAAAACGTTCAAGACGGTCAAATCGTTTCGCACGCGCTGGAAGATTGCCGATGAGCTAAAGTCTGGCATCATGAAACCACCGTCTCCAAGCACCCATCGGCTTCTTTCGCCGCTGCGCCATCGTGACTTTCGGCTGTTTTGGACCGGCTTGGTGCTGTCCAGCGTCGGCAGCCAATTCACGCAGGTGGCGATGGCGTGGCAGATTTACGAGCTGACAAACTCGCCGTTGCAAATCGGTCTGATCGGCTTGGCCCG
>DASWCL010000144.1:0-4980 GCA_036390135.1 Binatia bacterium | reverse complement strand
ACATGAAAATAATCCTGGTACTGATCGTTTGGCTGCACGCCCCGATGGCTTGGGCATTCACCATCGCCACGGGGTCGAGCGACGGAAGTTATTTTCAGATCGCGCAGGACATCAAGAACGTAGCGGGGAAAGAGAACATTGGCATTCAAGTGATGCCTACCAAAGGCTCCCTCGAAAACATCCAGCTGCTCGGCAACGGCAAGGTGGACCTGGCGATCGTTCAGCTGGACGCTTTACGGTTTGTATCCGACGTGCTCAAACAACGGCAGGGTTTGGATCTTTTCGACAGTATCAAGGTCGTAATGAATCTTTATCCCGAAGAAATACACGTTCTCAGCAACAAGAGTGACATCCAAACCTTTTATCAGCTCGATGGAAAGCGCGTGTCGGTGGGAACCGAGGGCGGCGGCAGTGCGATTAGCGCCGCAGTGCTAATGGCCGTCTATGACATCAAGCCGACGGTTTCATTCGACACCTTCGACGATGCTATCAAGAAGATGGAGCAAGGCAATCTCGACGCCGTGGTGTTTGTAGGAGGAGCGCCGGTTCCCTTTATCGGGAAATTGGACAGCAAGGTTCATTTTGTCCGCCTTCCCGCCAATCCGGCGCTCGAGCAAATCTATCTACGAACGAGCCTGGGGAAATCTCAGTACAGTTGGGCCGCAGGCGACACGGAAACCTATGCCGTGCCGGCGTCGATTATGGGGTTGGACAGGAGAAATGAAAACGACGCGGCGCAAATGCAAAAGCTGGTTCTGGCCATCTTGAACTCGGCAGACGATCTCAGAGCCAACGGTCACCCCAAGTGGAAGAGCTCCATCATTCAAACCTATTTTCTCTACCGCGGCTATGAGCCGACCAATCAGGTAATTCAGACTTTCAATTTTCTCGACAGCCGGGGATACAAAATAACCAAGAAGTAAAAGCGCCCATGGGCTTATGCAGCGAGCTTGCGATGGATTCGATGTTTGATGTTGGCTCTTGGCAGCCGGCGGCGTCTGTTTCAGTTTCTTCTACACCTATGCGCATCTTCGCCAGAGCGCTGCATGTGGCCGCACTTCTCGTCGTATTCCTAATCTCTGATGTGGAGGCAGACGCCGCCAAGGACTCACAGGAAGTCCAACTGGCCGCTGCATTTGAATTGCCTCAGTTGCCGAAAGTGCCTGGACTGCCTTCACTGACGGGGCCGTCGGCAGACTGGCGGCAGTTTGATTCGTTCTTCACCTTCATCGTAAAGCGTTTCGGCGACGATGTGCCGGGCAATCTGAAAGATTCCTTGGGCGACGCATTCCTAGATTCACGTTACGAGCTAACGAGCGCCATAGCCCCCGGTAAAGGCGGCAATCCGGTGCCGGAATTGTTTATCAACGGCTGGAAAAGATTGTCGCCCATCATGAATCAAGCACTGCCGGCATTACCCAAACAAACGGCTAGTCTGTATTCAAGTTTTATCGGTGCCGCGGATAAGCTGGCCCTAACGGGAGGCGCCGGCCTTAACCTAACTCCCGATGCTTTGAAAGGAATGGCTCGCCTCATCGCGCCAAGCAGTACGGCGGATCCGCTCGCGTACAGCACCAATGTCGATTCTGGTCTGCGCAGCCTTCTTGGATTCGGCGCGCCGTCGTCAATTCCTGGTAAACAGAGCCGGCTGGATCGGCGTTTTTTACTGGAACGAGAAGCTGCGACGGTTATTTCTTTCTGGCCTGGTCGCGCGGCGATGGCAGCGGAACCGGCGGCAAGCGACCTCAATCAAATGTTGCCTGATCCAAAGGATTTACAGCAGTACCTTACGCAGGTCAGAAACTTGCTCGTAAACTTGAGCGACAAGATCGCGACAAAATCCAAGCTAACCGATCAATACAAGCCGATTTACCGCCAGATTGTTTTCACGGCGGCCTGGCAGGAAAGCTGCTGGCGCCAGTACATTAAGAAATGGGCACCGCTCACTTCAGCGACGGGTGATCTCGGCTTGATGCAGGTGAATCGCAACACCTGGCGCGGTGTTTACGATCTCAAAGGATTGGGCGGCGATATCGGGTATAACGGCAACGCTGGCGGGGAGATTTTGCACTATTATTTGACCCGGCATGCCATCAAGAAGGGTGAAGACAAGCAACCGGGAGGGAATCTGGCGCGGGCAACTTACTCCGCTTACAACGGCGGCCCCGGGGCGGTGGCGCGTTATCGGGGAGTGCGGCAAAGTCCGATCTGGAAAAAAGTCGACGAAGCGTTCTGGGAGAAATTTCAGGCGGTGAAATCAGGAAACGAAATGGGGGTGAAAAGCTGCTACGAGAAATGAAACAATGATTTTCAACATGATGATAACTTGCTCTCGCCCAGGCACCCCGCGCCGCGACTTTTCGCTTTGTTGGCAAGTTTGAAACCCGGAGGAGCTTCCGTGCCTGTTCCGACACCGGGTCGAATCGCCAAACAATTTACCGCTCACTATCAACCCATCGTAGACCTGAACACCGGTGCTGTTGCGGGCTTCGAGGCGCTCGCTCGCGTCGTTAAAGCCAATGGTTCGATAACCAGCGCCGGCGGTGTCATCGAACAAATTGAGCGGCGATCCGATACGCTCAAAGCGCTAATCCGGACAATCCTGGCTTCCATCCGGCGTGATATGGTCCCGCTATTCGAACGACATCAGCATTTTTACGTCAGCGTCAATATTCCACCCGTGATACTGGGAAGCGGCGAGGTTTTGCGGCTGGTCAAAGAGCTGAAGCTTACGCCCCATTTGAGCCGAATTGCGTGCGAGGTAACAGAGCGGCAAGCTCTCACGGCTGTGGGACGCTCGGCGCTGGACCGCGCCCGGCGATCGGGAATGAGCGTGGCGATCGATGATTTCGGCACCGGCCACAGCGGCTTGATGCAAATTGTCGGGCTCAATTTTGACATTTTAAAAATTGATCATTCTTTGATCGATACCGTGCTCACCAACCAAACCGCGGCTCGAATGCTGCGCGGCATCGTTGCGCTGGCGGCGGCGCTGCGTCTTCACACCGTCGCTGAGGGAGTGGAAACCTGGGAAGAAGCATTCTTTCTTCGCGCGGCCGGTGTCGATTGCGGTCAAGGCTGGTTTTGGAGTAAGGCCGTGTCCGGGCCACAAGCAGCACCGATCTTGGAAGCAGGATATCAGCGGATGGCGGATCGTCGCTCTAGGTCGAAAAAATCTTGAAAGGATTTGCACCATGAGCCGAGCAACCCAGGCCGTTCCTTTCGTACAGTCGATTTTCCATCCTTCGGATTTTTCCAAGGCCAGTGAATTGGCATTTGCCCACGCGCTTGCCATCGCGCTGATTCGAAAAACGGAGTTGGTCATCTTGCACGCGGGACGCGGTCATCTGGACGATTGGGCCCAGTTCCCGCCCGTGCGCAAGACTCTTGAACGATGGCACGTGCTCGCGCCCGGCAGTCCCCGCTCCGCCGTTTACGAAAAGCTTGCGATACGTGTCACGAAAGTGGTTCGTAGACGTGGCAATCCGGTCCAGGCGAGCATCGAGCATATCGAAAAACAAAGACCGGATTTGGTCGTACTCGCTACCCGCGGACGCCACGGCTTGCCGCTGTGGCTCAAACCGTCGATCGCTCAGGCGATCGCGAGCCGGACCAGCGCCATGACACTGTTTGTTCCGAGTGGTTGTCGCGGCGTTGTTTCGACCGACGGGATCATTTGCTTGCGTCGCATTCTGTTGCCGGTCGACCACCAGCCCGACGCGCAGGAAGCCGTGATTCGCGCCGTGCGCGCGGCCGAGGCCTTCGGCGATGAAGCCGTCGAGATCGTGATCCTTCATGTGAATGGCGAAGGGTTGCCACAATTTGATCGCCCTGAAACTCGGGCATGCGTGTGGAAGGAGCTACAGCACAAAGGCGACGTTGCGGCGGCGATACTCGATGCTGCTACGGACGCGGACCTGATTGTCATGGCTACCGAAGGTCGGCATGGAGTCATTGATGCGATGCGCGGGAGCGTGACCGAGCGCGTCGTCCGCGGCGCTCCATGTCCGGTGTTAGCTGTTCCCGCGATTTAAGGGGTTGGCTATTTATCAGGCTTAATATTTACCAGCGGCCAACGCTTACCGTTAGGATCGTGCTAACACATACGCTGCACCTACATGCTGGAACCAACAATCATCCAGTCCGATCACTCCAACTTTCGATCCCGTAGATTGTTTTCAATTGCGACTTTTTATATTTCCCTAAAGTCCAATAGACGGTTCCTAAAAGCGGCGATATGGTTCCGATCGGTGTGCCCGAGGTGTGTCGCGCATTGGATACGCGATCAATACACGGTCTACGAGCGCGCTGAGAAATTCTGGAGGGATATGATTTGCGAGCGTCTGACATGAATGAAGGATCAACAGCCGATATCTCTTACGCGCCAACGGCCAATAGCAATTTGCTTCAAGAGCCGCCGGACTTCTCATTGGTCCTCGGCGGGCCGCTCTTCCAACTCCTGCGTCGCGCCCATCTGTCCGACGATGCGCTGGAGCTAGTGCGCCAACGCATCATCGTCATCTCGCTGTTTGCCTGGTTACCGCTCTTGGTGCTCTCGGCTCTGGAAGGACAGCTGCTGGGCGTGCGTGTGGCGGTCCCCTTCCTACTGGACTTGGAAGTTCACGTTAAATTTTTGCTGGTGATGCCCCTGTTGATCGCTGCCGAGCTCGTGGTGCATCAGCGCATACGTCTCGTAGTGCCCCAATTTCTCGAACGCAATCTAATTCCCGAGAGCGCCATGGCGCGGTTCGATGCCGCCATCGCGTCGGCATTACGGCTGCGCAACTCGGTGCTCGCCGAAGTGCTGCTGATCGCTTTCGTCTATGTCGTCGGTGTTCTGATTGTCTGGCGCCACTATACGGCGCTTGCCACAGCTACGTGGTCCGCGGTGCTGACCGTCGAGGGCTTGCAGCTCTCGCTCAGCGGGATGTGGTATGGCTACGTGAGCCTGCCGATCTACCAGTTCCTGCTGATGCGTTG
>DASWCL010000143.1:0-5718 GCA_036390135.1 Binatia bacterium | reverse complement strand
ATTGCCGCGATTCGCCAGGCGCTCGACCATGTGCGACATCCGGCGCTTTTCTTGGTGGACTCGGTCAGCTCGGTGGGCTCCATCGACTTTCGCTTCGACGATTGGCAAGTGGATGTCGCTCTCGCCGGCGCACAGAAGGGGTTGATGTTGCCGCCGGGTCTAGCGATCCTGGCCATCGGCGAGCGCGCCCTGGAAGCGAGCAGGTCAGCGCGCTGCCCGCGTTCGTTCTGGGACTGGGGGCCGATATTAGAGCGCAATTGTCTTGGCGAATTTCCGTCCACCCCGGCCACGGTGCACTTTTTCGGCCTCAAAGAGAGTCTCGCGATACTCAGTGAAGAGGGCCTGCCCAACGTCATTCGCCGCCACGCTCGATTGGCGGAAAGCTGTCGGCGCGCGGTGCAGGCGATGGGTTTGCAGCTTCTCGCCCGCAGTCCCGCTGAATATTCGAATACGTTGACTGCCGTCTGCATGCCGGAGAGATTCGATTCCGATGCGTTTGTTGCGCACGCGCACAAGAGATTGAATTTTTCGCTGGGGATCGGATTGGGTAAGGTCAAAGGTAAAATTTTTCGCATCGGCCACCTGGGAAGCTTAAATGAACTTGAGCTTCTCGGCGCGCTCGCTGGTGTCGAGATGGCGCTTAAAAGTTTCGGCGTTAAAATTTCCGTGGGCGCCGGCCTGGCGGCAGCGGAGAATTATCTGCTGGAAACCACGTCTTACAGTTAAGCTGGAACGAGATGAAAATCGATCCCGACAAATGCGTGGCCTGTGGCAATTGCGTGCCGGTTTGCCCCATGGGAGCGATCTCCATTGAGCCGGCGATCGGACGGGCAACCATCAATACCGACGAGTGCGTGGAATGTTTCGCCTGTTTTCGCGGCATGTCCAAGGAGCATCTGAATCCGCTCATGGTCCGCGCGGTGCGCCGGGTCGCCAAACTCTTCCGTTTCAGGTTCGATCCGGAGCCGGATATCTGCCCCACCGATGCGATAGTTCCGCAAGAACTCGCCTGGCCGAGAATCGTGCGCCGTGCCTTTTCCGATCCGCAAGTGCCGCACGAGTCCACGGGCATCCACGGCCGTGGGACCGCAGAGGTAAAAACCAACGACGTAACCCAGCGCGTGAAAGAAGGCGAGGCGGGATTTGTCGTCGAATTTGGCCGTCCCGGGGTTGGCGCTCGGTTCCGGGAAATCCAGCACATCACCACCGCTCTGGCCCAACTCGGCGTCGAGTTTGAAGCGAATAACCCGGTGGCTTCGTTGATGACCGATCGTTCTCGCGGACTGATCCGAGAGGACATTCTCAACGAAAAGATTCTTTCGGCGATCGTAGAGATTAAAGCACCTATTGAGCGGGTGCCTGCGGTGCTCCAAAGCATCAAAGATCTTGCCGGCGAGGTGGACACCGTGATCAGCGTCGGTGTCTCCACCCGCTGCGATTTGGCGGGAAATGATTTGCTCGGCGAGATTCTCGAGAGGGAGGGATATCCAGTCTATCGAGGAAAAACCAACTTGGGTCTTGGACATGCCAGCACTCAAGATTCGCAAAACGCGGAAGTTAGGAAATAGATGACCAATACTCTACACCGCTACAGCGAACACTACGCTTTTGCTGCTCCGCCGCATCCGGAACCAATCCGTGACGATTACATTGTCTTTGCGATGGCGAGCCGGGGCATCAACGATGACGACCTCGTTGAGAAGTACCGGACCTTTCTGCGCCTGGCGCTCAAGCATCAGCCGGTCAACGTCGGCGACGCCACCAAGGGCGGAAGCATCCGGCCGCGCCAAGACTTAAACCCATCGGCCCATTGGCGCCGGGATCACCGGCCCGATCCCGAGCAGGTCATCGCTGAGATCGAAGGACACACCACGGTCGCCGCCGTCTTCGATAACTACGAGGCCATGGAAAATTTTGTCGAGGACCTTAAAGCCGCTGACCTAGGCATCTCCATAAACATCAGCGCACCGATCGACGAGGCAAAGCGTTGCTGCGAGGATGCCGGTATCGCCCGGCACAGCGTCGAGTACTCTATCGGATTTAGGGGGCGGGTGGATAAACTCCCGGAGGCGACGACCTTGGAGCTTTCCACCATGTGCGGCCACGGTATGGTTTCGGCCAATTTCGCGAAGAAGATGTTGGAGTGGGTAAGAGAAAACCGTCGGACTCCCGGGGAGGCGGCGCGCTATATGGCGCGCTTCTGCAGCTGCGGCGTATTTAACATTGCAAGAGCGGAGCGCATCATGAAGCGTGCGTGCAATCGGAAATAGTAACCCGCAGAGGAGTAACCCATGAAGCGAAAAGCTGGTGTCCTAATTGCAATCGCCTCATTAAGCCTAACGCTCTGGCAGGCGCCACTCCAAGCGCAGCAGCCGATCTCGATCCGGCTCGGCCATGTGGGCTTCCCGGGGTCACTCTTTGCCATCACGGCTGATGAGTACGCCAAGCGGGTGAACACAAGCTTGCAAGGCAAGGTGGAGGTCAAGGTCTTTCACTCGAGCCAGCTCGGCAGCGACGAACAGATGAGCCGGGGCATTAAGGTTGGCGCGCCCGAGATGTTTGTGCCGTCTACCGTAATGAGCACGGTGGAACAAAAGTACGGCGTTTTCGAGATGCCCTACATCATTGTCAGTCGCGCCCATATGAAGAAGGTGGCCGAGAACAAAGAGGTCCAGAAGCAGCTTTTCGACGGGCTGCCGGCGAAAGGACTGAGAGTCCTCGGGGTTTGGGAAAATGGGTTTCGCCATATCACCAATAATGTCCGGCCGATCGCCAAGCCCGACGATCTAAAAGGCATCAAGCTGCGCGTGCCGGGCGGGGTATGGCGGGTCAAAATGTTTAAGACTTACGGCGCCAACCCGTCGCCGATGCCGCTCGGCGAAGTCTACTCGGCTCTTCAGTCGGCCGTGATGGATGGCCAGGAAAATCCCTTTCCGCAGATCTGGTCTGCCAAGTTTCACGAAGTGCAGAAATTTCTCTCGCTGAGCGGCCATGTTTATACCCCCGCGTACCTGGTGGTCAGCGAAGAGGTGTGGAACAAAATTCCAAAGGATACTCAAACGACGCTCTCCCGGCTCGCTTGGGAAGTGGGAGACTTTGCTCGTTCAGAGGGCGAACGGCTGGACAAGGAGCTGATGGGCAAACTCGCACCGCCGATGAAAGCCAACGAGGTCGATAAGGACTCCTTCATCAAGGCTTCCGGGGCCATCTATGAAGAGTTCGGCAAAGAGGTCACGGGCGGATCGGATTTAGTCAAACTGATCCAGTCGCTGCGGTGAGCAGGAGTCTACTGAGACTAAAATTTTATCTGATCGCCCAGTCCTGACCCGTGCGGCTGAAGCGTGGAATTGACGCCGTCCGAAAGCCTGGTCATCCTCAGCATCCACTCACTTAGCCCGTTGGCATTTCTACCGTGGATAAATATTTTCGCCGACTCGTCGATCTAGTTGAGGCCTGGGCGGTGCTTCTCCTCGTGCTTATGGTTTTGCTCGTCAGCCTCGGCGTCTTCTGCCGTTATGTCCTAAACGCTTCACTTTCGTGGTACGACGAGTTCGCGTCTTTTCTGCTCGTGTGGCTGACCTTCTACGGCGCGGTTGTCGCCAGCTACCGGCGCCGTCATATCGGCTTCGAAGTTGTCGTCGACCGGCTCATGCCGAGCACGAGAAGAATCGTCGAGTTGATTGCCGAATCCTGCGTCCTCGGTTTTCAGGCGGTGCTCTTCTATCATGGCTGGCTGCTCATGCAAAAAATGGGCGATGAAACCACCGTCTCGTTAGTCTGGGTGAAGATGAGCTGGATCTATAGCGTTATGCCGATCACCGGCGGCCTGATGCTCGTGATCAGCCTGATGCGGTTCGTTAGCATCGCGACGGGGAATGAAAGCGGGAAGGGAGGAGATTCGGCATGGAGTGGCTCATCCTCGCAGTAGTGATTTTACTCACACTCATTGACGTCCCCATCGGCTTCGGCCTTTCCATCGCCGCGATTATTTTCCTGTTCTTTAAGGGCACCGCGTCGCTCAGTGTCGTGCCGCTGAATCTTTTTTCCGGCGCCTCCAGCTTTCCTCTTCTGGCCATCCCGCTCTTCATATTAGCGGGCGGTTTGATGGATACCTCAGGGATTTCCCTGCGCCTCGTTAATATGGCCAACAGCCTGGTTGGGTTCGTTCGCGGCGGACTGGCGATGGTGACAGTGGTCGCGACGATGATTCAGAGCGAAATCTCAGGTTCATCGGTGGCCGATGCCGCCGCCATCGGCAACGTGGTGATTCCGGCCATGGAGAAGCGCGGCTATTCGAGGACCTTGAGCGCGGCCATCGTCTCCAATGCGGCGTCGGCGGCGATTCTTATTCCGCCTTCGATCCCGATGATCATTTATGCCTGGATGGCCGAGGTGTCGGTGGCCAAGCTATTCTTTGCCGGATTTCTCCCTGGTTTCATCGCCTGTGGCGCCATGATGGTGCTCTGCTACTACTACGCGCGCAAGTACAATCTGCCCGTGGAGCAAGGATTCTCTCTGCGCGCAGTTGGCCGATCGACGATCCACGCCTTTTGGGCGTTGATGATTCCGATCGTGATTTGGGGCGGGATCTTTCTTGGGATTGCCACGGCGACGGAAGTTGCGGCCCTCGCTGTACTCGTTGCGCTGCTGATCGGCGTGTTCATTTATCGTGAACTGCCGCTTCGCGAGCTTCCCCGCATCCTACGGGACTCTGTATCGCAAACCTCGGTGGTCATGCTCATCGTCGCTTCCTCGGCGGTCTTGGGCTGGTATCTTACCAGCGAGCAGATTCCGCAAAAATTTGCCCGCATGATCTTGGAAACGACTTCGAACAAGTATCTGATTCTCCTATTCCTCAATCTTTTTTTCTTTGTCGCCGGAATGTTTCTCCATTCGGCCGCCGCCATCATCCTGATCGTTCCGATCGTGATGCCGCTGACCCGGCAGATCGGTGTAGACCCGATTCATTTTGGCATCATCGTGACGATCAATCTCGGCGTGGGACAGCAAACTCCACCGGTGGCGACGGTCTTGTTCACCACTGCCGCGATTGCGCGCGTTTCGTTCTGGGACGTCTTTAAACAAGGATGGCCTTTCACCCTCACGCTCGCCCTAGTCACCCTGCTGGTGACCTATGTGCCATGGATCAGCCTGGGAGTGGTTAATCTTTTTCGTTGGTAGTTGGACCGCATTCGGCGCCATGACCGGCAGATAAATGGATCGCTGCCGCCTTGATATTGCGCAAATTCGTCGGCTAATTTACCAGACACAATTACGCATTCATGGAGGAAGCGATGAAGATCATCAGCGAGTCGATCATCAAGAGCAACACGGGGAAAGCTTTCGAGGTCAAAAGGGGTCAAATCATTCGCGTTATCGGCGTATCGACGGCCGACTACGTCGTGTTTAACTTGCACAACGTCAAGGAGCGCTTCGATCAAGCGCGCACGAAAGTCGATCAGGGCAAAATCTACGTAACTACCGGCGATGTGCTCATTTCGAAATACAACAACGTCATGCAGACCATCGTCAAAGACACTTATCGCGGCACCCACGACATGGAAAAGGGCATGTGCAGCACGTCTTTCTACAAGAAATGGGGCGATGAGATTTTCAAGATATACGGCGGCGTTTGGAAAAGATTAGGAAGAAAAAAAGTCGTCGCGCCCAAGCACGGTTGCTGGGAAAATCTCGCCACGGCACTAAAGCCCTACGGTG
>DASWCL010000142.1:0-3530 GCA_036390135.1 Binatia bacterium | reverse complement strand
ACTTTGTTTTGACGGATTCTATTCGATTCAAGAGATGATCGAGCTGGCCCGGCTCGCCGATGAGATCGGCATGGAATCGATCTGGATGTCGGATCACATTTGCTTTCGTGATTCTCTGACGACGTCAATGGCGCTGTTGGCATCGACGAAAAAGATCAAAGTTGCACCGGCGCCGATCAGCCCGTACTCGCGATCTCCGATCATCTCGGCAATGTCAATCGCGACGATGGAGGAGTTTGCCCCCGGCCGGGTGATCGCCAGCCCGGGAACCGGCAACGCAGCGGCATTGAAGGAAGCTGGCATCGAATCGCCGCATCCGCTCCAGGCGATGCGCGAGTTCGTCGAAATCCTGCGCCGTCTTCTCAAGGGCGAAACGGTGAATTTCCAGGGGAAGATATTTCAGCTGAACGGCGCGAAGATGGGTTTCGTTCCGTCGATGCCGATCAAGATGTATTTAACCGCCGTGCGCGCGCGCATGCTGCAACTTGGCGGTGAGATTGGCGAAGGGGTGTTGCTTTCGGCCGGCTGCGCGCCCGGATATATTCAGAAACGTCTCGGTGATATCGAAAAGGGAGCGCAGAAACGCGGCAAAACTTTAAACGGCGTCGACGTCGCCGGCTTCGTAACGGCGTCGGTCGCCGACGATCCGCGCGAAGCGATCGATGCCAACAAAATGTTTCTTGCCTATATTTTTCGCAATACCCATCATGCCGAAAACATTCGGCTGGGCGGCGGCTCCGTCGATCAAGAAGCCTTGGCCGCGGCAGTGAGCAAGCGCGATTGGGAGGCAGCCAAGAAATTTATCAGCGATGACGTGGTATTCGCTCACTCGGTGGCGGGCACGCCGGCGGACTGTCGCAAGCAGCTCGAAGCTTTCACAAAAGGCGGGCTCAACCTGCCGGTCGTGCTGCCGATGGGAACGCAAGAAGCGCGCAAGCGAGTGGTGCGCATGGCGCGGGAGATGGTGGGTTAGGGTTGGGATTGCGCCGCGGTTCAATTTAGATTCCACGTTTTTGTTCATGTAGGGGCAAACCTGCGTGCTTGCCCCTCTGGACGGGCGACCCGTGGGGTTGTCACTACTACGGAGGTTCGTGTATGTCACCGATCCGTTTACATCCGTTGTTGCCGGCAGTCGCGATTGTCGCAGCGCTCATCTTGCCTGCGGCGCTGCTTGCGCAGAACATTAACGTCGAGGCCGCGAAGAACGAAGGCAAGGCGGTGATCTACGGCACGGTGGTGCCGCAGATTATGAGTCAGATCGAAAAAGGATTTGCGGCGAAGTACGGCATTAAAACCGAATACTGGCGCGCCGACGCGACCAAAGTGATCGACCGCGTGCTCACCGAGTGGCGTTCCGGCAAGCCCGGATTCGATCTCGTCATCGGTGCGCGCGGGCCGCTGGGATTGGGCAAGCAGGAAAATGTTTACGCCAAATTTTCTCCTGCGAGCGCGGCAAATTTTCCGGCGAAGTTCAAAGACAAAGACGGTCAATTGGTTGCCTGGCGCATCACCCCGGTCGGCATTTTATACAACACGGAAATGGTCAAGCCGAATGACGTGCCCAAATCATTGGACGACCTGCTCGATCCAAAGTGGCAGGGCAAACTCAGCATGCCGGATCCGTCGCGCCACGCCAGCACGGCGCAATATTTGTGGAACCTGCAGCAAGTGAAGGGCGACAAATGGATGGATTTCGCCAGGGCCCTGGCGAAGCAAAAGCCGATGCTTTTGGAATCCTATTCCACAGTGCCCAACGGGATCGTGCGCGGTGAAAGCTTGGTCGGCATCAGTTACATCCAATACGCGGGTCAAACCAAAGGCCCGATTGGCTTCGCCCCGATCAGTCAGGTGTTTGCCGATCCCAGCGACGCTGGGTTAAGCGCCAAAGCGGCCAACATGAACGCGGCGAAGCTTTTTATCGAATATCTCTGTTCGACCGAGGGTCAGAAAAAGGTTGCCGAGACCGGCGAGTTCGTGCTTTCGCCGGGAGTCTATCCAGCGATCAAGGGCGCCGACAAGATCATGGCTAATCTTTACATGATGGAAGACCCGAGCGCGGAGACGCTGGCTAAGCTTCAGAGCGATTTCCGCCAGCTTTTCTTGGCCCGATGAAGATAATAGCGGCCGACTGCGATATTGACTTAAGCCGGGCGGCTCTATATTTTCTACGCTGTTTCAAACCCTAAGGAGGATTATGTGAATCGAAACATCAAGCATTGGACGGTTGTCTTTGCGCTCATCGCCGGCGCTGGCGCGGTATCTGCTGAAAATTTATTCGCCCAGGCGGGTAATGTTGACGCAGCCAAGAAAGAAGGGAAGGTCGTTGTCTACGGTTCCGTCGTGCCGCAGGCGATGGAAGGGCTACATCAAGCGTTCAAAAAGAAATATGGCGTTGACGTCGAATACTGGCGCGGTTCTTCGACCCAGGTTTCTGAGCGGGCGTTGACCGAGTGGCGCGCCGGCAAGCCGGGCTTCGATATCGCGGAAGGCAATCGCGGTGTGCAATTGATCATGAGGAACGAGGGCTTGTTCCAGAAGTTCGTCCCACCTGCTTCGGAGAAGTTTCCGGCCCAGTACAAAGAAAAGGACGGTCTTATTACGCCGTGGCGTGTGCTGCCGATTAGCATTCTCTACAACACCGAGCTCGTGAAAGCGGCGGACTTGCCCAAAACTTTCGACGATTTGTTGAATCCGAAGTGGATGGGAAAAATCTCGATCCCGGATCCGACGCGTCACACGACCACCGCCCAGTTTCTATGGAATCTGGAGAAGTTTAAAGGTGACAAATGGCTGGACTACGTCAAAGCCTTGGCTAAACAGAAGCCGATCTTGGTGGAGTCTTTGGCGCCGGTGACGACTACGATCATCAAAGGTGAGGCCGTGGTGGGAATTACCTATATTAAGTACATCAAGCAGTACAAAGGACCGGTGACCTATATTCCCATGGATAAATATCTGACCGATCCAAACTATCTGAGCCTTAGCGCCAAATCGGCGCATCCGAATGCGGCTAAGCTCTACATCGATTTCGCGTGTTCTGCCGACGGGCAAAAGGAAATAGCCGAGGATGGTGAATTTGTCCTGGCGCCGGGAGTCTATCCTCCGATCAAAGATGCCGAGAAAGTGGCCCCGCGTATGGTTTTCATGGATAACCCGACGGAAGACGAGTTTAAAAAACTCATGAGCGGAACCTTTCGCGAGATTTTTTTCGCCAAATAAGTTTGGCAAAGTTCCCTTCGTTGTTGCCAGCCCATGAGGGCCGGCCTATAAGTGGCCGGCCCTCTTTTTTATTGTGAGCCAAGTTCATTTAGAAGCCGAGAAAGGATCGATCCAGAATTGTTAAGTCGTGTCCTGGATTCGTTTCGGCGCGAGCCTCAGCTCGGGGTTGTTGTATGCGTCGGCATCATCATCGCCTATTTGAGCTTGTCCCCTACGCTGATGCTCTTTTACGGCAGCTTTCGCAGCAAGCCGTTAGGCGTGCCGAGCGCCGAGTTCACTTTGGCGCATTACCTCCAGGCTTATACGGATCC
>DASWCL010000141.1:0-12855 GCA_036390135.1 Binatia bacterium | reverse complement strand
GCCGAGCAGCGGAACCATCGAGTTCATGGGACAGCGCCTTGACGGCAAAGCGCCCTATCAGGTTGCGCGCAGCGGCGTGGCACGGACTTTTCAGAACATTCGCGTTTTCAAAGAAATGACCGCGCTGGACAATGTTCTAGTCGCGATGTGCGATCTCCACGCTCCAGTGTTTTGAGCGTGCTAATGCCTGGGCGCGGCTATCGCGAAGCGGACAACGAGGAGCGAGAAGACGCCTACGGCCTTTTGACCCGAGTCGAGCTCATAGATAAGAGCGATCGGTTGGCCGGAACCCTTTCCTACGGCGAGCAGCGCCGTTTGGAGCTGGCGCGCGCGCTGGCGACCAAGCCAAAATTGTTGCTTCTCGACGAGCCTGCCGCCGGCATGAACCATGTGGAAAAGCAGCAACTCATGGATGAAATCGTCAAGCTTGAAGATGGCGGCCTAACTATCCTGATCATCGAACATGACATGCGATTCATTATGGAGCTCTGCAAGGAGATTGCGGTGTTAAATTTCGGCCGACTGATCGCCCAAGGCACTCCCGCTGAAATTCGCGCGAGCCCTCAAGTCATCGAAGCCTATTTGGGCAGCGGGCAAAGCGCCGAAGCGAGCGCGCAACGATGAGCGCGGTTTTAAACGTCGCCGGATTGCGCGTTCATTATGGGATGATCGAAGCAGTCAAGGGCATCGATCTGAGTCTCGAGCGGGGTGAAATCACCACGCTACTGGGCGCTAATGGCGCAGGCAAGTCAACCACTTTGTTGGCTTTGTCAGGCTGGCTCAAGCCAACGTCAGGCTCGATCCGGCTCGACGATGTCGAGATCGGCAAACTTACACCGCATCGCATCGTCGCCCATGGCCTGGTTCAAGTGCCGGAAGGCCGAGAAATTCTCACCACGCTTACGGTGCGCGAGAATTTGCTTTTGGGAGCCTACCGACGCGCGCATCGAGGTGAGATCGCGGCCGATCTCGAAGCCATGCTCGTTATGTTTCCGCGCTTGAGAGATAGGCTCGATGGCGCCGCGGGCAATCTTTCCGGCGGTGAGCAGCAGATGTTGGCCATTGCCCGGGCGCTCATGGCCAAGCCTCGCTTGTTGCTCTTGGATGAGCCTTCCATGGGCTTGGCGCCAATTCTGGTGCAGGAAGTTTTTAAAACCCTAAGCGCGCTCAATCGGCAGGGTCTGACGATTTTTCTCGTCGAACAAAATGCCCGCCAAGCTCTGGGCATCGCCCATCGTGGCTACGTCATGGAAAACGGCAAGATCGTGCTGTCGGGCACGAGCGCGGAACTCCTAACCAACCCAAAAACTATTGAGGCCTATTTGGGAGCGTAGAGCCCTTCCGGGCAAAGAGTCCTCACGCCCGGCGGCGGGGCGACATTTTGCTACCCCCCGTATTGAGGTTCGGTTGGGAGATTGCCCGACTCGGAGTAATCACGGGATTGTTTCAGTTTGTTCAATTTTTCACTTTTCCTACACTAAATCTGTAGGACTTTCCTTCCGTTGCTTGTGTTGATTTCTGATTTTGACGTTTATTGGCCAATTAAGTCCGGTTTGTGCGGCTGGTATGAATTCTGCGTATATTTACGATGATAGGGAATTAAACTCAGGAGGTTCCATTGCATGGATGAAATACTAACGGCCGGCGAAGTTGCCGAGCTTTTACAAATACACCCTCGGACGGTTTACAAACTGGTCAAAGAAGGCTCGATACCGGGCCGCAAATTTGGCGGCGGGTGGCGTTTCAGTCGGAGCGAGATCCTCGCCATGGTTTCGCCCCAGGGAAATACGCCGGCGCCGCGCAAGATGCACACTGAAGAGCGTTAGAGTCAATTTCGTTAAACTTTCAATCACTACATCAACGATTCCAAAGCGTGCCGATCGGCTCCAAGTCCGGTCGGCACCGTCGGTTGTGCTTTGCTATCCGCCAGCCTAGATCCCACTGTTCTGACTTGACTTCCCGCACGCTCCGACGCTAGGAGTACCAATAACTTTTTTAAGGATGGTATGATCCTATGGGTGGTGCGCTCGCGGGTATCAAAGTGGTGGAAGCAGCGAGTTACGTTACCGGTCCGTTTGCTGCACAGTTACTGGCGGACATGGGAGCGGAAGTCGTCAAGATCGAAGAACCCAAGCGGGGCGATCCGTTCCGCGGCTGGGGCGAGAGAAATTACGCGGCGACGTTTTGCAGTTTAAACCGCAATAAAAAGAGTATTACGTTGGACTTACGCGCCGAGGAAGGGCGCGATATCGCCCTCAGGCTTGCATCCAAGGCCGATGTGCTGATCCAAAACTTTCGCCCGGGTGTGATGGAAAAGCGTGGCTTGGGTTATGACGACATCAAAAAAATCAACCCCGGGATCGTTTACTGCTCGATCTCGGGCTTTGGTTCGAAGGGGCCGTACCGCGATATGCCCGGCTACGACACGGTCGGCCAGGCGCGCAGCGGGTTACTGAGCCTTCTAACCGACCCGGGAAAACCGCAGGGAATGGGGATTTCCTTTTCCGATCATTTGACCGGCATGTATGCGTGCTACGGCGTATTGAGCGCACTCATGAATCGCATGCTCCGCGGCGAAGGGCAGCTTGTCGAGACGTCCCTTTTGCGCGCCTCGGTTTCATTCGTCGGCGAAAACGCGGCGCGCTATTTTGAAACCGGACACGTGCCGCGGCGCAAACATCGCACGACCACGGCGGGAGTGTTCGCATTCGAGGATCGCGATGGCGCGCCGTTTGTCTTACACCTGTCTTCGCCGGATAAGTTCTGGCGCAATATGTTTGATGTGGTCGGCAAGCCGGAGTGGGCGGCGGATCCGCGCTTTAATAATCGCAAAGGACGGATAGAAAATTACGATGCTTTAGTCGAACAGCTGACGCCGATATTTCGCGGCGGACGGCGGGAAGATTGGTTGCGCCGGTTGGCGGAGAAAGACGTTCCGGCGGCGCCGATTAATACCCTCGACGAAGTATTCGCCGATCCGCAAGTGCGCCAGTATGGTTTCCCCACCGAAGTGGAACATCCCACAATGGGCAAAATAAAATTGGTCGGCAACGCCGTCGACATGAGCCGCACGCCGCCGAGCATCGACCGGCCGCCACCGACGCTCGGAGAGCACACGGAAGAGATTCTTGCGGGATTGGGCTATGACGGTCCCGCGATTATCGATCTCCGCACCAAGGGAGCGATTTAAACAGGTTGGAGTAATGGAGTGATGGAGTAATGGGCGACGTTGGGACGATACTCCAACACTCCAATATTCCATCACTCCAGAAATTCCCTCATGCGCCATCCGAGTCTAATTCCATTATCGCAGGATCATCATCATGGATTGGCGCTTGCGTTACGCTGCCGTAAACAAGCGCTTGGCCAGATCAAGCCGATGGGCGCTGCCGGCTTGCGCGAGCGGGCCAAGGAGTTTCTAGATTTTTACACGAGCAATCTGGAGGCGCACTTTCGCGCCGAGGAGGAAGTGCTATTTCCCGCGCTTCACTCAGCAATACCCGCCACAGGCTCGGTTATTGAAGAGCTGATTCGGGAGCATGTTGAGATTCGCCAAATCATGCCGCGACTCGCCGCCGGCAGCGGCTTGGCAAAACTAATTTTCGACTTGGGCGATTTGCTCGAACGTCATATCCGCAGGGAAGAGCGGGAGTTGTTTCCGCTCTTCGAGCAGCATATTCAAGGTTCCCAGGCTGAGATGATTGGTGAGGAGCTAAAAAAGATTGTGGCCGCCGTTGCGCCGAGGTAGCAGCTGTCTTATTCCATGATTTTCAATAGTACGTGGCGCCGGTTCTTCGTGAAGGGTCTTACTTGACCCGGCCAGCGGCCTTCTTCGATCGCCTTATCCCACGCTGCACTGGTCAAAACTTCGGGGCTTTCCAACTCGTATATCGCCGTGTACGCGGGCTCATTGGGGATCTCGATCGTCTTTTTTTCCCCGCCGATGTTCATATTCAGCGTTCCGCGCCTGTAGCGGGTAATTCCCAGCACGCCGGGCACCTTGCTCAAATTCGGCACATGCTCTTGGTCGTAGACTTCGTTGAAGATCGCGTCATGTTCAGGATCAACATCCATGCTGGCGATCATCAGATACTTCGCTTTGCCGGCCATAGTTAAAATCTCCCGGTGAAAATTAGTACTGACAGCTTTTTGCTACATGCCCAAGAAAGTTGTGATATCCGGCGCGGGGGATTTGATTTCGACGACGATCGATTCCTCGATCCCTTCGACCCCATGGGGCACTCCCTTGGGATGGCGGCAAACGTCGCCGGGACCGAGAATATATTCTTCGCCACCCACGGTCATTTTGACTTTTCCTTTGACGACGTAGGCCAGCGATTCGTGCGCATGGACGTGGGGCGGCGCGCCCACACCGGGTGTATAATGTATCTCCAAAAACGTCATTTCGTCGCCCTTAATCAGCGGTTTGACGACCAAATCACCGCCATACATCGGTTTGCCTTCAACGGACTTTACAATCACGCCTTTGACGTCTGAATTCTTGGACAAGATCATAGCGGCTCCTTTTGTCGCGCGGCGACCGGACCGAATCGCAATCAGAAAACTTCGAAAGTCTATCGGCGGATGCGGGAATCGCACCGCTCGGCTATGCTGTGCCTTAAGAGCGGGCAAGCTCTTCGAACGTCGGCTCAGGCATACCGGCTTTCCATGTAGGATCGCGCAGCTCCAAACGATTGCCGCTCGGATCGAAGAAATAGAGCTCCCGCCCGGTGAAAAAGCCTTTGGCGCGGTAGTAGAGGCGGTCGATAGGAATCTTGCGTTCCTGAAAAATCTTGCACGCCTGCACGAGCGTTTCGGGGCTCACCGTAAAAGAATGGTGCACGTTTTGATCCTCGGTAAAGGATTTATCGACGTTCGCTGCCCGTTCGCAGAGCAGAATATTGTTGTCGCCGACGTTGAAGCACGACATCCCTGAGTTGCCGAGTCGCCCTAACGCCTTGAGACCCAGCAAGTCGCCGTAAAATTTCTCAGAATCGTCAAGATTATTCACTGGAATCGACCAGTGCGTGACGCCTTCGATTTTAAGCAAACCCATAAAACCTCCTTGTGATGATATAAGGGTTCCGTGTGCCCAAATGATGATGCAGTAAAAGCTATCACTATTCTTGTCAGTTGAATATGGCAAACCGACGAGATTCGTCAAGATGCGGCAACCCCATCGATCTATCGATAGATGGTTGGCCGATTTAGCAGTCGCTGAACCGGTCTTTACCCAAAGACAGTTACCTCACGATAAGCACCCAAGGGTGTCGCGCTATTTCTTCGCGCGCTCCACAAAGCCGCTCTTTTTTAGCTCATCGAGCACGGATGGCTCCAGCAGCTTCAGGGATTCGGGCGTCTGGCCAGCCGCCTTGGGATTGGTCTTGGCGGTCTCCTCGATGACGAACTGCAGGCCGTGGCGATCTGGCAGGTCTAAAATACCTTCGCTGTGCTTGGCCAGATAATAATCGTAGCCGATGGCCGCTTCCTCATCGCTCACGCGGATATATTTTTTAATCAAGCGCAGCGCGAGGGCGCGGTCTTTTTTGAGCAGATAAATCGACTCGAGGATCGCCTTCATAAAGTTACCGACCTTGTCGCGATTGGCTTCGAGATAGCTTCGCTTCACGATAAAGCAGTTTTGCGGAAATGGGGTTTTGCTTTCCATAAGATCGATCAGCGATTGCATGCCGAATTTTTTCATCGCGATGGTCGCCTGCGGCTCGTTGAACATCAAACCTTGAACCACGCCTTTTGCGAGCGCGGTCATCTGCGTGGCCGCGCCCGCCACCTGGATGATCGTGACCTCCTTGGGATTGACTCCGAGCTTTTCCAGCGCTACCAGGAGCGCCATGTGATTGGCCGCGCCAAAGCCGCCGACGGCGAGAATCTTACCCTTTAGGTCCGTTGCTCTCTTGATTTCGGGGCGCGTCACCAGCTTGGTCGGAAAAAAATTCAGACCGCCGGCGATGATCGCCAGATCCGCTTTTTGTAGATTCGTGGTTACGACGGTGACGCCGGTGGAGAAAAGAACCTGGACCTCGTCCGAAAGCAGCATTTGCATGCCCAAGCGGCCGGAGTTGAACGCTAGATATTCCACCTCGAGGCCATATTTTTTGAACAGCTTCTCTTCGTACGCTGCCCACAGCACGGCATGAATCGCCGTCGTGAAGCCGCCGCTGGCGGCGCGCATCGTGTCCGCAGCAATTGCGGGCGGGTGAGCAAAGGCCGCCAAGCTCAGAACAAGGAAGCGAGTCAAAATTCTTTTCATGACACGTCTAGCAGAAAAATCCTGGAAATCACCTGCGCTAGCGCAGCTCAGCGCCCCAGAGCTCCTTGAGAAATCCGCTCTTGTGTAGCTGCTCAGCGTAACTATTGTCGAATAGCTCGGCTGGTTTCTTGCGTACGTTGGTTCCGGTCTCGCGTGCCATGTCAATCGCTTCGGTGAGAGCGTTGACGGGCACGATCATCCCACGATTGATCAGCGACACGGCATAGGTGTCGTAGGCGGATTGGAGGATGTCCATTTCAGGGATCTTGAGGACTTTGCTGAGCGACGCTTTTGCTTTGTCGGGATTCTTCTCGGCGAAGTAAACCGACTCCGCCATGGCGGCAACGAAACGTTGAACCAGTTGCGGTCGCTCCTTCATCGTCTTGGGATTGCTGTGCACCGAGCTGTAAATAAACGGTAGATTGAGCTCTTTAAGATTGTAAATAACGTTGAGGCCGTCCTTCTTGCCGCGCGCATCCAGGGGCGGCGTGACCGGCGCGGCTTGGATAATGCCCGCCATCATCGCATTGTAGCGTTCAGGCTGGCTCCCGCCCATGGGGCGAATCGTTACGTCTGCGCTGAGATTAAATTTTTTCAGCATGGTTTTCATCAGCCGGTCGTCAAGATCCCCGGCCCGTGACACGCCGATGCTTTTTCCTTTGAGGTCTTCGATGCGCTTGATGTCCTTTTGAGCCAGCAGCACGTAGGGCAAGCCGATCAGCGGCGAAGCAATCAATTTGCCATCGACGCCGCTGGCCAGGCCGGCAATCGTGCCGTCGGCGGCGCAATAGAGAAATTGCACCTCATCGGCAGATAGGGCTGCAAGATTCATCGCGCTACCGCTGATGAATTTGTGCTCGACCTTGATGCCGTACTTGTCGAAGAGGCCGTTGTCCATGGCGGTGTAAAGATGAACGAAGCCGCCGGAAACGGCGCAGGTCGCGACTTGCACTGTGGTCGACGCTTCGCCGGCTTTCGCCAGGAAGGGATTGGCGCTAGCGATGACAGGGTTTATCAAGCCGATTAGTACAGCGAGCACGCCGCGATCCAACCTTGATCGCTTTGCCGCTGACGCTGCGAATCCGCTAGCCAGTCGATAGCTATCCATGTTTGTCCTCCCATATTGGCTCGGCTGACATGGCAGCGAGCGCCCTGCCGATGACGCTGATTTATCTGCTTTGGGCGCGACCTGTCAACGTGAAAGCTTGGCAAATGACCTGTCAACGAGGAAGTTTCCCTAGTGGAAGTCGAGCGGGTAGTGTATAGATGATTCGATTTTTACAGGTTCATTTAACTACAGCGAGGCTAAAGAGCATGAACATCGATCTTCATTCCCATTTTTTCCCCGTGGAGACACTCCAAGCTCCCGGCAAATACGAGGATCGCGCGCCGAAAATCGTTCTAGACAATGGCAAACTGTCAGTGACGTCTCAGATCGGCACGAGAGCCAGGCTTAGCGCGGGGGCCTACGATCCGGCGGCCCGAGTGAAAGCACTGGATGAGATGAGCATCGACCTGCAGGCGATTTCGCCGTCGCCGATTTTGTTATTCTATTGGGAAGAACCCGCGGTGGCGGCGCACTTCTCGCGCAAGCAGAACGAGGCGATCCAAGCCGTCGCGCAGAAGCATCCCGACCGCTTCGTCGGTTTCGGCAGCGTGCCGCTGCAGAGTATCCCGGACGCCATCGCCATCGCTGAAGAAGCAAAAACCATGGGGCTCAAAGGCCTGGAGATCGGCAATGCCGTGGGTGATAAACCTCTCGATGATCCGAGCTTTGAACCTTTTTTTGAAACGGCGGAGCAGTTGGATCTGTTGCTGTTTGTCCATCCGCTCGAGGGCGGAGTGGATGCCGACGATCCGCTGGCGCCGATTCTCGGTAACGTTCTGCAATTCACCTTTCGCACCACGATGATGATCGAGCGGATGATGCTGAAAGGCATGTTCGCGAAGTACCCGAACCTGCGCCTATGCTTGTCGCATGGCGGCGGTTTATTGGCATTCAATATTTGGCGCCTCGACCATTCTTATTCGCTGCGGCCAGAGCTAAAAAAAATCATGGCGCAGAAGCCTTCCGATTGTTTAAAAAAACTGTATTTCGACACCATCGTCCACTCCGTCGCCGCGTTGCAGTATCTCGTGCAAGTCGTGGGCGCGGATCGAGTGGTCATCGGTACCGATTATCCGATGGCGATGGGCGATTTCGATCCGGTGGGCAAAGTCATGCAGCTCGACGTAACGGGTGAAGCCCGAAAACAGATTCTCGGCGACAATGCCCGGCAGGCCTTGAATCTCTAGTGGCAAAGCGGTAATCGATCCCGTCCGCTGAGTTCCGACGAGGAGAATAGCGCAAACCAAATGCTGTGTATGACGAGGAGCTGGATATGCGATGCTTGGCGATAGCAGGGCTGGCGTTTTTTCTCGGCGCTTGCGCCACTATGCGGGTTGGAACCCCCGTTGCTTCAATCCTGGTCGATCTTGATCCCGCGAGCGTCGACCGCACGGTGATCGTCGAAAACATCACCTCCGATAAAAACGGCCGGCTGTATCTTGCAGACCGAGTGACTGGCAACATTCTCCGGGTCGACCCTAAGTCGCCGACACCGGTGGTTGTCGGCCGAATCGAAGCGCGCGAGATCAAGGGCAAGAAAGTCGCAGCCGATCCTTCGGGCATTGCTTTCAACCAGCAAGGCGATCTTTTCGTCGCCGTTGCGCCCTACAGCGAAGTCGTGCGCATTCGTGGAGCCGATCTCAATCCGGCAAAACCGGGATTAGCTCAGACATTCGCGACCGACACGGCGGGCGCCAACGGCGTTGCTTTTGACCGGCAAGGAGATCTTTTTGTCTCAGGCGGCGCAAGCGGGCGAGTTTATCGAATAGGCGCCAATGGCGGAGCGGCTCAGGTCACCTTCCAAATCGAACCTTACACGCGCACGCTGCCGGACGGAAAAACGCAGCAGTCGACCGTCGCCAACGGCGTGGAGTTCGATGCCAAGGGCGTGCTTCATGTGGCCGATACCGCGCGCGGCGCGATCTGGAGAGTCGAGATCGGCGCTGACGGCAAAGGCACTAAGCCGGTGCTATTGGCGCAGAGTCCGTTGCTTGAAGGCGCCGACGGTCTTGCGTTTGATCCGAGCGGCAAACTCTGGGTCGCGGCGAATGAGCGCAATGCCCTCGTGACCGTTACGCTGGACGGACAGGTGCAGCAGGTGGCGAAGAACGGCAGCAAAGGCCCGCTTGAATTTCCCTCTGCAATTGTCTTTGTCGGTAACATCGCCTACATCAGCAACTACGACACGCCGCGGCGAGACAACATGGATGCCAGCGGCAAAACCGCGCTCGACGGCATCGGCGCATCCATTGCTCAGATCACGCCTTAGGAGCCGCTGTGTCGCTACTCTCCGTCGAAGGTGTCGGGAAGGATTACAACGTTCGGGGGCGTAAGGTCGTTGCCCTCGAGTCAATAGATCTTAATGTCTCCGAAGGCGAATTCGTTACGATCGTCGGGCCGTCCGGCTGCGGCAAGTCGACGCTACTGAATCTGATCGTGGGACTGCTCCGGTCAAGCTCCGGCCGTATCACGTTTCGCGGCGCGCCGGTCGACGGTATCTGCACGAAAATCGGCTACGTCACTCAGAAAGACAATTTACTTCCCTGGCGCACGCTGATCGAGAACGTCGAGATCGCGCTGGAAATCCGCGCCGTCGAAGCCGGCGCACGGCGGCGTCAGGCCACCGAGTGGATCGACCGTGTCGGCTTGAAAGGTTTCGAGGAGCACTATCCGCACGAGCTTTCCGGCGGCATGCGCCAGCGCGCCAATATTATTCGTACCCTGATTTACGATCCGGAGCTGATTTTGATGGACGAGCCGTTTGGACCGCTGGATGCGCAAACGCGCATCGTCTTGCAGGATCAACTTTTGAAAATCTGGTGGACGACTCGGAAGACGATCATATTCATCACTCATGATCTGATCGAAGCGATCACGCTTGCCGATCGCGTCGTGCTCATGAGCTCGCGGCCAGGACGAATCAAGTTGATAGAGAATGTCGGTATCGCGCGGCCGCGCGATGTGTTCAAGATTCACGAAGATCCGCAGTTTCGTTCGGCCTATGAAAGACTATGGCAGCAACTCCGTCCCGAGGTCACTTTGAGCGAATCCGCGAAAGGGGAATTGGTATGAGACGATTCATGATCAATTTGGCGATAACGATACTTTCTCTGGGGTGCTTATCTCTGGCGCACGCGCAAGCGCCAAAGAAGGTTAAGATCACAATTCCCGTTATCGCGCACTCGATGACGCCGGTGTTTCTGGCGCAGAACAAGGGTTTCTTCGCCGATGAAAAATTGGAAGTGGACGTCACATCGACGAATGGCGGCGGGCCGGATATTCGCGCGCTGATCGCGGGCGACGTGGATTTCAGTTTCACTACCGGCGATAACGTTATCCTGGCGCAACAGGAAGGCAAGAAACTCGTGATTGTCATGACTGGTTTGAACAGGCTGTTTATCAACTGGGCGATGCATAAGGACGTGGCGAAATCCAAAGGCGTTACCGAGTCGACGCCGCTGGCAGAAAAAATCAAAGCTCTTAAGGGATTAACGGTAGGCGTGACGAATCCCGGAGCATTGACCGCGCATCTCGCCGCCTTCGTGGTTCGAAAGGCCGGTTACAACCCGCAGCAAGACGTAAATATTATCCCCGTAGGCTCCGGACCTACGTGGCTGGCCGCGCTGGAGAATCGCAAAGTCGACGTCGCCTTGACGGCGCCGCCAGTGCCCGACACGGCGATCAGCCGCGGCTTTGCGATCTTGCTGATCAACAACGCCAAGGGCGAAGACCCGTCGATTCCCGAATTCTTGATGGAAAATCTGATTGCGCGTCCGGAGACCGTCGCCAAAGAGGGAGATACGATTCGGCGAATGGTGCGGGCGCTGACCAGAGCCAATCAGTGGGCTGGGCAGAACAAAGCAGAACAGGTGGCTGACACGCTCAAACCATCGATGGCGACGATCCAGCCCGATCTGCTCTTGGCCGGCGTGCAATCGGTTCTGCCGGCGCTGAGTAAAGATGGCCGGACCAGCGAACGCAGCGTGCAGATCACGCAGGATATCCTCGAACAGGCGGGAATATTAAAAAAGCGCGTCGCCTTTTCCGAAATCGTCACCAACGACTTTCTGATGAAATGATCAACCGCACGCGCCTGTTTCTCTATCGACTGATTTTCGGTTTGCTCCTGCTGGGTTTTTGGGAGCTAAGCTCCGGGAGATTGATCGATCCCTTCTGGGTTTCAAGTCCGTCGCTCGTTTTCGTGTATCTCTACGGCGTGATCGCCGATGGATCGATCTTTGGCCACCTGGCGATCACCCTCTACGAGACCTTCACCGGATTTTTCATCGGCGCGATTTTCGGAATCGGCGTTGGCTTCGCGCTCGGTCGTCGTGAAATGCTCGCACAGATTCTCGACCCCTACGTCGTCGCATTCAACGGCATCCCACGTATTGCTCTAGCGCCCTTGTTTATCATCTGGTTCGGCATCGGACCGACTTCAAAGGTCATTCTAGTCGTGAGCGTGGTGTTCTTTCTGACGTTCTTCAATACCTATGCCGGTGTAAAAGGCGTCGACGCCGAGCTTAAAAACATTCTGCGCATCATGGGCGCCAGCGAGCGGCAAATACTCATGAAGGTCACGCTGCCGTCGATCATTCCTTGGATCACGACCGGGCTCAAAATCAGCTTGCCCTACGCGATCGTCGCCGCCGTCGTCGGAGAGTTTATCGCCGCCGGCAAAGGACTCGGCTACTTGATCAATTACAATACGTCGCTATTCTCCACGACCGGTGCCTTGGGCGGAATCTTAGTTTTGGCCTTCGTCGTCGTGGTGTGCAACGAAGCGATCAACCGCGCGGAATCCTATCTGCTGCGCTGGCGTCCGACGGAAGAGCGGAAGAGTGAAGGAGAGCTGTACTAGCGCAGAAGCAATTAACCCAGTAACTCCAATGCGTAAATCGCCAGACCTTCGGCGACCGACGTGAATTCTTGGCCGACACGTATCGGTACGCCGGAGCCGAATTTATTTTCGAAAATTCTCCTGATCGCCGGCACAAACGACGAACCGCCGGTCATAAAGATCGCGTCGACATCGTGCGGCGCGGCATTACATCGTGAAAGCAGCTGATCGATGCACTCGCTGATTTGTCGTAGTTCCCGATCGATCCAACCCTCGAACGCCTCTCGCCGCACGCTGTCGTCAATCGTAATCTCAGCTTCGCGAAATTGGAATTCGCTGACCGCACTCGCCGAGAGCTTGCACTTCGTTTGTTCGACGGCTTGATAGAGTCGATAGCCAAGATCGTTGTCTACCAATTCGATCAGGGCGGAGATTTTTTTTGGCTCCAAGGCTTGAAAGAGGATTTGGCGCAGCAGATCCAGGTTCTTCCGGGTCTTTAAAAAAGATAAGTAATGCCAGCGTTCCAGGTGCTCGTAGAGCCAGTTTGGCACCGGCAGGATGTTGCCGAATTGGGATTTGTATTCAGAGCCCAAGCCGAGCATCGGCGCAATCAAGCGGCGCACCAGCTTGCTGTCG
>DASWCL010000140.1:0-4690 GCA_036390135.1 Binatia bacterium | reverse complement strand
GCCGACGTCGTCATCATCGCCAGCTTTTTGAACACGTTTCCGTACAGCCTGATTTCCATCCCGGAAGTTAAGAAAGTCGACCAACTCGTCGGCGGCAAGGTCGCCATCAGCCGCTTCGGCAGCGCCACCGACGTGAGCGTGCGCATGTCGCTGGCGAAGGTTGGCCTCAACCCCGACAAAGACGTAACGATACTGCAGATCGGTACACAAACGACCCGCTTTGCGGCACTGCAATCGAAGCAAGTTCAAGCGACCATTATCACGCCGCCGTTCACCTTGACCGCCCGCAAGCAAGGCTACAATACGCTCGTCGACATGGCGCAGTTAAATATTCCCTTCGAGCTTACCGCTCTACTGACCCGACGCAGTTACATCAAAGCGCAACGCGAAACAGTTGCCGAAGTGGTCGCGGCATTGTCCGAAGCCGTCCATTTTTACAAGCGCGAGAAAGAGCCGGTGCTAAAAATCTTGAGCAAGTATCTCGACACCAACGACCGCGAAGCGCTGGAAGAGACCTACCGCGAGATCGCGCTCAAGACGATGCCGGAAAAGCCTTATCCAACGCTGCCCGGCATCCAGACGATTATCGACGAACTCGCGCCGAAGAATCCGAAAGCCAAAAACGCGCGCCCGGAAGACTTCGTCGACATGAGCTTCGTGAAAAAACTGGACGACGACGGCTTTTTTACGCGGTTGTACAAAAAGTAGACTGGGATTTGCCGTCACCTGCAGACAACAATCGTGTTTAAAAATCTTTGCTCGATCGCCGTTTTCAGCTTGGGGGTTTTTCTTGCCCCGGCCTTTGCCGCTAACGCACCGGAACTGACCGCCTGCGGTATCGTCACGGGAGCGGATGCCCAGACATTTATCGGCGGTCCGCTCGATGTTAAGGAAACCGCAAGGGACCCCACAGCCGACGGTGCGAGTTCATACAAATCAGTTTGTAGTTACCTCGCTCGAGGCGAGAACTTTCAGGAAATGTTGGCGGCTTCCCGCGGCCTCGACATTACGCTCCATTTCCTGGACACGGCGGATGAGACAGCGAAAATATACGAGAACTCTTTCGAACAGTACCGCCTGAGGATCAATTCGCCGGATCTGCCGTTCACAAACGCAACCATCACGCCCATCGACGGCTTCGGCGAGAAGGCATTCCTGCTCGAAGCCGTCACGGATACGAAGACCGGTTATAAATCCGCTTTGATTGTGTTCTACAAAGGGAGAGTCGCGGGCAGCGTCGCCGCATGGAACAAACCGCAATCGTCGGTGGCAACAACGAAAACCGTTCTGAAGCACATCCTCAGCAAGTTGCCCTAGATTCGATTGATAATACCGCGGGGAGCTGTCGATGAAAAAACTAGTAAAGGTATGCTTGCTTCTGTTCGCCGGATTTCTACCCCCTCAACCGGCCGATCCCCGAACGGACTTCTTCAAAGGGGTGCAAATCAAAAATGCCATAGGCTTCACTGCCGCCGGTTTCGTCGATCCGTGGGCGCAACTCGACACTCGATACATCGGAAAATATATTCCCGCCAATTCTGACTCGATCGTGCAAAACGCCGCGGGCAGTGGCTCGATGCTCGCCGCCAACGCCCCCGAACCGACCGCGTGCGGTATCGTCACCGCCGCGGATGCGCAGAGGCTCGTCGGCGGACCGCTCGATCTAAAAGAATTCGCGAAGGTTCCCACCGCCAATGGCCCCGGCACTTACGATTCGATCTGCACGTACGTCGCCAAAGGCGGCAACTTCGAAAATGCCGCAGACGCGTCCCGATTGCTCGACGTCACTCTGCACTTTTTGAACTCCGCAGATGAAATGAAAACGATCTACGAAGGCTCCATCGAGCAATATCGGCAAATGGCCAAGGCACCCGACGCGCCGTTCAAGAATGCAACCATCACGCCCATCGAAGGCTTCGGCGACAAAGCGTTCGTTCTCGAAGCTGTCACAGACCCAAAGACCGGCTACAAATCCGCGCTTATGGTTTTCTACAAAGGCAGAGTCGGCGGCAGCATCGGCGCTTGGAAAAAACCGGAATCATCTCTGGAAACGACGAAGGCCGTGGCGAAACACATATTGAGCAAGCTGCCGTAAAAATCTCATCGTCCAGATTGATCACTGATTACGAATGAAAGGAACACGAGTCATGCTCACCCCTATCCAGATTGACAATCGCATGAATGCCCATCTCGGCGTACCCACGGGCGACGGCAAAAAGCCCGTCGTCATTCATCTGCACGAGCGCTACGGCATCGTGCAGCACACAACGGATCTCGGCCAGAAATTTGTCGACGCCGGTTACGTCACGATCGTGCCGGACTTCTTTTCGCGCTTCACCGGCGACCGCGTCGCATTGGCGCGCGGCGATGACCGTTGTGAGCTCAGCGACGAGGAAGTTTTGCTCGATCTCGATGCGGTCGTCGCTCACTTACGAACGATACCGGACGCGGATATGAACAAGATCGCCATGTCCGGCGTGTGCCAGACCGGCCGGCAGCCGATTTTGGCGGCGGCCAAACGTGACGATATTCGCGCCGCCGTGGTGCTTTACGGCGCCGTGTACGATGCCGATTGGAAGTCGCACGCGATGCGATCCGAACCGATCGATAAGCTCATGCAAGAAATCAAATGCCCGCTCACGGCTGTATTCGGCGAGCTCGATAACCTCATCCATCGCGACAATATCGTGCGCATGTTCACCGTCCTCGTCCAGGCAAAAAAAAGCTTCGACATCCGCATCTACGCCGACGCGCCGCACGGGTTCCTAAACGACACCATGCCCGGCCGATTTCGCCCGGCTCAAACTGATGCTGCGTGGCGTCAAATCACTTCATTCCTACGATCGGTTTTCGCCGGCGAATGGAAAAAAGACCGCGCCCTGTGGCGCTTCGAAGCCGACAGCTCGGTGAGCTACGACTTCGCCACAATGAAGCGCTGGGAATAGTCCTCGCTGCGCTCGGAATCGCAAATGACAAATTTCAGATCTCAGAGGTTTGATCTAAAATCTGCCATTTGAGATCTGGAATGTGCTTCGCGCTCGGCGCGAAGCGCCCGCGCCTTGACAGTCGCACCCGGCGGCGAATAGAGTCGCTCGCAGCTAGCCCGGAGGCATCGCTACGGCAAAGCAGGAACAGGACAGCGTCGATCTGGTTTCGGTCGACGAAGCGAATCCGCTGACGACGAACCGTCTGTGGCAACGCTCGCGCGAATTGGTTTCCGACTGGCTCGGCGTCATCGGCATCGTTTCGTTTTTCCTTGCGTGGGAGCTGGCCACCCGCTTCGAAATTCTCAATCCATTTTATTTTCCGCCCTTCAGCAAGATTATCCTCAAAGGCTATGAGCTTTTCGCCAACGGCTCCATTTGGGAGCACATGTGGTTCAGCCTGACCAATTTCGCCATCGGTCTTTTTGTTTCGATCGTCCTCGGTGTGCTCCTGGGCGTGCCGATGGGTTGGTATAAAAATGTCAGTAAGACGTTCGACCCGCTCCTGTCCGGCATTTACGCCACTCCGCTGATTGCGCTGCTACCGTTGATCATCATGCTTTTCGGTCTCGGCTCAATCTCGAAAATTATCATGACGGTCCTCGCCGCCGTTTTTCCGATCCTCATCAATACGATGGTCGGCATCGCGAATACCGATGTCCGGCTGATCACGATGGCGCGCGCTTTCGGCGCGAGAGATAGCCAAATTTTCCTCAAGGTCTCGCTGCCCGGCTCCCTGCCTTATATCGTCGCAGGGATACGCGTCGCGCTGGGGCGCGCTTTGGTCTACATCGTCGTCGCCGAGCAATACGGCGCGGCTACTGGCTTAGGCTATTTGAGCTCGGTGGCGGCGCAGCGCTTTCAGATGGCAGCGATGTTCGTGCCGATTATCATTATTGCCGGACTCGGCGCCGGCCTGACTGAATTGCTGAAATCGCTAGAGCGGCGTCTGGACAAGTGGAAGCCACAGAAATAATTCACAGCATGATTGGAGAGGGATAGATGAAGCTAACGGCAAAGTATCTGTCATACTTGCTTTTGCTCAGCTCGACGGTGATCGGGATTCAGCCTTACTCGGTGGACGCTCAGCTCAAAAAGATGATCGTTGGGCAGGCCGGCGTAAACCCTGGCGCGGGATTGTTCAGTATCGCGGTCAATCAAGGGCTTTATAAAAAGCACGGGCTCGATGTGGAAATCATCAAGACCAACACCGCGGCCGCAGTGCAAGCCATGCTTGCCGGAAAAATGCAGATGGCGACGGGAGCGGGCGCCGCTGCGTTCGTTACGGCGACTCTCGAAGGCGCGCCGCCGTTTGTCCTGGTGGGATCGTGGGTCAACGTCTTTCCTTACAAGATCATGGCGCAGAAAGGCATCAAGAAAGTCGAAGACCTCAAAGGCAAGACCGGCCACGTCGGCGCGCCCTTCGGGACGATCCCCGACACGGCTTTGCGGTTTGCTTTGACTCGGCTGAAAATCGACCCCGACAAAGACGTCAAGCTGGTTCAGCATTCGAGCGCCGATCCAGCGAGCATCCTGGCGGCGATGGAGAAAGGCGAGGTTCAGTTCGGCATCCTTGCGCCGCCCTTCGATCTGATCGCCGAAAGAAGAGGCTATGAGATGTTACTCGCTCTCCCAGGTCTCGGCATCCCGTGGCAGCAAAACGGCGAGCTAGTGCCGGCTTCTTATTTAAAAAGCAATCGCGACAA
>DASWCL010000139.1:0-2019 GCA_036390135.1 Binatia bacterium | reverse complement strand
CGATATCGAACAAGTGGCGAAAACCCAATTGCAATGCCTGGCGGACGAATGGTTCGGGCATGATCGTGAAGTTGATAACGCCTTTCGTCAGAGCGGCGAAGCGTTCGGGATTGCCGCCGGCGGTGATAATCTTGACGTCTTTATCCGGATCGATATGCAATCGGCGCAGCGCGAAGCGCAGCCCCATATCCGAAGTGCTGCCGATGCGATTGACGCCGCCGATCTTGCCTTTGAGCTGGTCGGGGGTAGTGATATTTTGCTGCGCAATGATGTGATCGACAAACGTACGGACCATCCCCAGAATCATCACGGTGTCGGCGCCTGCAAGGCGCGAGCTGACGAGCGTGGTCACCGAGATCGCCGAGACATCGATTTCGCCGGCGAGCAAGGCCTGCGAAACGATCGGGCTGGCGCTGATGCTGATGATCTCGGGCTCGACGCCGTATTTTTGCAGTAGCTTCTTTTCTTGCAGCACCCAAACCGCCGCGTTGGCCGGACTCGCGCCGGCCCAGGCGATGCGGATTTTGTCTTGGGCAAAAGCGGAGCCGATTATTTGCAGAGAGGACGCCGTGACGAGGAGCATTGCCAAGAAATTAGCGATCACAAAGCTTGCCTCCTCATCTGTAAGAAACAGTCGAAAATTATTCGGCGTTCAGTCACCGAGTTGAAACCTACGACGGCATTTCCGCAAGTAATCGACCATAGCCCGGAATCCGATGGCACAGGCCGAGGCACAGTTGCGTTCCCCAGGCGCGGGCGGGGCCGGCATGGACGGCGGTCAGGCCGGTGTCTTTTTCCAGGCGGTCGATGATCTCGACGGTTTTCCACGCTGAGCCGAGCATGTAGATGCCTTCAGCATTTTTATGCTTTGCAGAGATGCGTTTCATGAATTCAAGTATTTGCTCGGGCGGCACACTTGGAACGGCGGCGAAGGGGGAATCGATGCCTTCCATCGCCAATACCTGAAATCCGGCATCGGTGAAGTAGCGAGCGAAGACGTTGTTCATTTTCTCGGGGAAATAACTGGCGCCGACAAATTTCTTGATACCGAGCGTGCGCAAAGCACGGACGTGATTCTGTCCCGAGGTAAACATCTGCACGCCGTACTTTTTCTCCCAGCTGCTGATCAGCTCCTGTTCTTTCTGATAGCCGAGCAACATGAACGGCGGCGCACCGCTCGGGCGGACGAGGTCTGCGCCCATTTTGGCGAACTCCGCCGCTTTCGCTTCATAGCCCGGCATGGATGTGCTGAACTCTTCCTCGGTGCCGCGGGTGAAGTTCATGGTCGAAGACAAAAATTTGATTTTCGCCGGTATCAACGTGTCGAGATCGAGCTCCTGTCCCGCTTCGGGCCGATTGGTGGGTCGGACGGTGCCCACGAGGTATTCTTTTTGAGATTCAGCCATGTTTTTGCTCCTTTGCACCAGCAATTCTGAGTAGGATCGGATCTAATCATTTGTGCAGAGTTGGCGTCAAGCGCAGCGAGTCAGATAACTGGACAATCCCGCGGCAGACAACTATTATTCGAACCCTCCAAGCGAGCGAATGTCTAGAATGAACCCAAGAAGCATTCAAATAGGATTTATCGGCCTCGGACGTATGGGTAAGCCGATGGCCATCAACATTCTGCGTGCTGGATTTGGCCTCACGGTTTACGATTCGCGCGAAGAGCCGGTTAGGGAATTGGCCAGCCTCGGCGCTCAAGCGGCCCGGTCGCCGAAGGAAGCAGCCGAAGCGGCGGGCATCGTCGCCATCGCGGTCGTGGACGACGCTCAAGTAGAAGACGTGATGACAGGGCAGCGCGGCGTGCTTGAGGGCGCTCGGCCTGAAACCGTCATCGCGATCCACAGTACCGTTTTCCCTGAGACGGTGCAGCGGCTTGCTGCCATCGCTAAAGGAAGAGGCGTCGATGTCATAGACGCGCCGATTAGCGGCGGAGAAGCCGGTGCCCGGCAAAAATCGCTGTGCTATATGGTTGGCGGCGAGCAGGCGCTTCTGGAGCGTTGCCGCGAGGTGCTC
>DASWCL010000138.1:0-22319 GCA_036390135.1 Binatia bacterium | reverse complement strand
CGCGGCGTTGATGGGTATTTATTTATTCGTCGTTGGCTTTACTTATCAGCTCGCTTTGCCCGGGCGAAAATTGACGTTTCCCGCCGATCACTATTCCCATCCCGCTTTCAAAACCGAATGGTGGTACTACACAGGTCATTTAGAAACCGATAGCGGCAAAAAATACGGCTATCAAGTTACCTTTTTTCGTTTCGGCGTGCGCGATCGGCAGACTGAATCAAAAGATCCGCCTTTGTTTACGGATTTATACATGGCGCACTTTGCTCTTTCCGATATCGCAGCGAAGAAATTTATATTTCGTGAGCGGATCAATCGTGGAATTGCCGGCAAGGCCGGCGGGCGCGGCTACGGCGACAAGGCGGGCGCGGCCGTTGATCGCTATTTAGTTTGGAACGAAGACTGGAAAGTCGTAGGGGATGAGAGGAATCACTTGATTCAAGTCAACGACCGCGGAACTCGGCTCCGGCTTTCTCTCAAGGCAGTTAAAGCACCGTCGCTGCACGGTGAAAACGGCCTCAGTCAAAAAGGCGAAGGCGAAGGCCGCGCATCGTATTACTATTCGCTGACCCGCATGCAAGCGGAAGGCGAGCTAGCCATTGACGGCAAGAACGAGAAAGTCCGCGGCCTCAGTTGGATGGATCACGAGTTCGGCAGCAATCAGCTGGGAGAAGATCAAGTCGGTTGGGATTGGTTCAGCATCCAGCTCGATAATAATACAGAATTGATGCTTTATCTCATGCGCCGGAAAGACGGATCAGTTGATCCGTATTCGAGCGGCACCCTGGTGAGCGCGAACGGCGCGACCAAGCCTATTAATCTACGGGACTACCGCGTCGAGGTGCTGGATCGCTGGAAGAGCCAGAAAAGTGGCGCCAATTATCCGATGAAGTGGAAGGTGACAATTCCTTCTGAGGAGATCGAGTTGGACATCCTGCCCGCATTTCACGATCAGGAGTTGATCACCAACCGCAGCACCCGAGTGACATATTGGGAGGGGGCGGTTGGAATCAAAGGAAAATTTAGAAACAAACCCGTGACCGGTGATGGATACGTCGAGATGACGGGATACGCGGGGAAGCTCAACATCTGAACGCCATGCTCGTTCAACGTAACCTAAGAAACTACGCAATCCAACACTGCTTGCTGTCCTGCGGAGATCGCATTCTCGTTGCCGTTTCCGGTGGGCCTGATTCGGTGGCGCTACTACACCTGCTTTACGAGCTTCGAGTCGAATTTCAGTTGTATCTGGAAATGGCTCATTTACAGCATGGGATTCGCGGTGAAGAAGCGAGGGAAGACGCTCGATTCGTGGCCGATTTGGCAGAGAAGCTCAAACTTCCGTTCCACCTGAAAGAGATTGATCTGCCACGGATGAAGTCTGATGCCGGCAAGGGCAATCTCGAAGCATTGGCGCGCGCCGAGCGCTATCGATTTTTTGCCGAGACGGTTAGAGCGCGCAATCTCAACAAAGTGGCAACTGCGCATACGCAGGACGAGCAGGCAGAGACGATGTTGATGTGGTTCTTGCGGGGTGCCGGGATGAAAGGATTGGGTGGGATGTCACCGCGGCAGCAACTCCAGATCGCTGGCGGCGAATTGAGCGGTACGCTGACCGTGATTCGGCCGCTGCTCGATGTCGCAAAATCCGAAGTCCTCGAATATTTGAAAGATCGGAACTTCACTTACCGAGTTGACCGGAGCAATCAGGATCCGACGTTTCTGCGTAACTGGATTCGCTCGGAGCTAATGCCGAAGATTCAACAGCGGGTCGGCAGTGGTTTTTCGGCGAGGCTGAGTCAGCAGGGGCAACTCCTCCGTGATGAAGATGCCTATTTGGACGAGTTGACCCGCAGGACTTATCACGTCGTCGGCGATGGCATGGGGCTGAATCGAATTGACCTGCTTAAACAACCTAAGGCGCTGCAACGGAGGATTCTGCGTCATTGGATCGAGCAGGCGCGCGGTCATCTGCGCGGCCTCGATTTCGCTCACATCGAGGCACTGCTGCGTCTAATCGGGGAAGGTCCGGCACAATGCCGTCTGTCGATTCCCAGCGGGTGGGAGGTCGTTCGCGAGTATGAAGATCTGCGGCTGGAGAAAAGTTCCCGGGGATTTAAACGGTTCTGCTACAGTTATAGTTTTGAAATCGGCACCACGATGCGGATTGCCGAGAGCCGCATGGAATTCACTAGCCGGTGCGTGCCGTCGTCTCAGGCGCGGTTGCCAGCCAACCTGACAGAGGCGATTTTCGATGCCTCTTGCTTGACAGCGCCGTTATGGGTGCGAAACTTCCGTCATGGCGATCGATTTCAGCCCCTCGGCATGGCCGGGCATAAAAAAATCAAAGACCTGTTCATTGAAAATAGCGTTCCGCTGTCAATCAGGGCCAAATTACCGCTTTTGATCATGGGGGAAGAAATTCTCTGGATTCCCGGTTACGGCAGGAGCGAGACCGCTCGTGTGTCGGAAAAAACCGTGACGGCGGTTCATATAAAGGCAATCCCTATCTAGACTTAGCGATTGATCGAAGTAGTCGCGTATGTTACACTTTTTTTCGTTCTAAACTTCGGAGGAACGGTTGAGTCAGTCATCAAAACATATTGCTCTATGGCTCGTCCTGGCACTGATTTTCCTGGCCATTTTCAGCGTGTTCAATAAACAACACGGCCGCGAACCAGAGATTGTTTTCAGTGAGTTCATGACCTCGGTCGATCGCGGTGACGTGCAGAAGGTTACCATCCAAGGCCATAATATTCAGGGGGAATACAAAAACGGCGAGCGTTTTCGAACTTTCGCGCCTAATGATCCTGAATTGGTAAAGTCTTTGCGCGAGAAAAAAGTCAAGATCGCGGCTAAACCCGAGGAAGATTCGCCCTGGTACATGGTACTTTTGCTCAACTGGTTCCCCATGCTGTTGCTCATCGGCGTATGGATCTTCTTCATGCGCCAGATGCAGGTCGGTGGCGGGAAGGCGATGTCGTTCGGCAAAAGCCGGGCGAAACTGCTCACTGAAAATCAGCATCGGGTGACCTTCAGCGACGTTGCCGGGGTCGATGAAGCAAAAGACGATCTGCAGGAAATCATCGCCTTTCTCAAGGATCCCAAAAAGTTCACCAAACTAGGCGGCCGGATTCCCAAGGGTTGCCTTCTTGTCGGTCCTCCGGGCACAGGGAAAACTTTGTTGGCCCGAGCCATCGCCGGCGAGGCCGGCGTGCCGTTTTTCAGTATCAGCGGTTCGGACTTCGTCGAAATGTTCGTCGGCGTCGGCGCCTCCCGGGTGCGCGATCTTTTCGTGCAGGGCAAGAAGAATGCTCCATGCATCATTTTTATCGACGAAATAGATGCTGTGGGGCGCCATCGCGGCGCAGGCCTCGGCGGCGGTCACGATGAACGTGAACAGACGCTAAATCAATTACTTGTTGAGATGGACGGATTCGAGGCCAACGAAGGCGTTATTCTCATCGCTGCAACCAATCGTCCTGATGTATTGGACCCCGCATTGCTCCGGCCCGGGCGATTTGATCGGCGCGTCGTTGTGCCCCGACCTGATATCAAGGGACGTGAGGGCATCCTCCAGGTGCACACGCGTAAAGTGCCGGTTGGGACGGACGTCGATATCAGCGTGCTCGCGCGTTCGACGCCCGGTTTTGCCGGCGCCGATCTGGAAAATCTCGTCAACGAGGCGGCACTGCTCGCGGCGCGAAACAACAAAGAAAAAGTCGACATGCGCGACTTTGAGCTTGCCAAAGATAAAGTCATGATGGGCGCCGAGCGGCGCAGCATGATCATCAGCGATGAAGAAAAGCGCAACACCGCCTACCACGAAGCAGGACACGCGCTGGTGGCGAAACTCTTGCCGGGCGCCGATCCGATTCACAAAGTCACCATCATCCCGCGCGGCATGGCGCTGGGTTTAACGCAGCAGTTGCCAATGGATGAGAAGCACACGTATCCGCGCGAGTATCTACTCAATAACCTGGTGATCCTGTTCGGCGGCCGAGTGGCGGAAGAGTTGGTGCTCAACCATATGACGACCGGGGCCGGCAACGATATCGAAAAGGCGACGGATCTGGCGCGCCGCATGGTGTGCGAGTGGGGCATGAGTGAAAAGCTCGGTCCGATGACGTTCGGGAAAAAAGAGGAAGAGATCTTTTTAGGGAGAGACTTTACTCAGAAGGTGGATTACTCCGAGAGCACCGCGATCGAGATCGATGCCGAGGTCAGACGGATCATTCAAGACAGCTATCACAAGGCCAAAGACCTGTTGAAAACGAATCTGCGGCTCCTCCATAAAGTTGCTGAATCGCTGCTCGAAAAAGAAGTTCTGGATGGATCCGAGATCGACGCGATCGTCAGAGATTTCGGCGGGAACGGTGGAGCCCCGCTCGCTTCGGCCGCCGCGGCTATCGCCTAGGCCTTTCCTTGCCCGGAGCCTTCGGCTCCGAAAACTCTACGTTCCCCATCCACGTTCATTCTCCCCCGATAACCGGTCTGCTTTGGTTCGAGAGATAATGCCGAGCGAGTTGAGTTGCCGCGAGGCCCGACCAGTGTTGTGACTTTGTTAAGATGGGAGCTTGATGGCCGATCAGAATACACAGGACTTGAACATGTCGGGGAATCTATTTGCGCCATTGGCGTCGAGCGGGCGCGGCTACCTGCTTACCCGCCGCGGCAAACTCGATCTTGCCCGGCGCACCTTGATCATGGGTATCATCAACGTGACGCCGGATTCGTTTTTCGACGGTGGACTGCGGCACGATCCGGTTAAAGCGATCGCCGACGGAATCGCAATGACGCAAAATGGCGCGGACATCCTCGACGTCGGCGGCGAGTCGACTCGCCCGGGCGCTCAGCCGGTTTCGGAAGACGAAGAGTTGGCGCGCGTGTTGCCGGTGGTGCGTGGCTTGCGCCGGGAAGTAAGCGTGCCGATTTCCATTGACACCTACAAGGCGAATATTGCGCGCGCCGCGCTCGACGCCGGCGCGGATATCGTCAACGACATCAGCGCGCTGCGCTTCGATCCGGCGATGGCTTCGCTGATCGCAATGGAGAAAGTGCCTGTGGTGCTGATGCATATGCAGGGCACGCCGCGAACCATGCAGCAAGAGCCGCGGTACGCCGACGTGGTGCGCGAGGTGAGAGATTTTCTCGCGGCGCAGCTTTACGAAGCGCTGGATGGCGGAATTGCGCAGGACATGATCGTGATTGATCCCGGCATTGGCTTTGGCAAAACCGTCGAGCACAATTTGCAACTCTTGCGCGGCTTGCCGGTGCTCGCCGCCTTGGGTCAACCGCTGCTCGTGGGTGCCTCCCGCAAAGCTTTTCTCGGCAAGCTCCTGAATTTGGAAAAGCCCGCCGAACGTCTGGAGGGAAGCTTGGCGGCGGCAGTGGCGGCGGTTTTGGCGGGGGCGAATATGATCCGTGTCCATGACGTGGCAGAAACTTCCAAGGCCGTGCGGATCGCGGACGCCATCCGCTACGGATTCCGTCAAAAGCAAGCGTGAGCCGATGTTCGAACTAGTCCGGCAGATACGTTGGCAGGACGCGGTCGACATCGGCATTATCACGTTTCTCGTCTATCGCTCTCTACAAATCGTGCGCGGCAGCCGTGCCATGCAGATGATCATCGGCCTGGCGGTGATTCTTGTCGCCTATGTGTCATCGCGCGCGCTCGGCTTGTTTACGCTCAACTGGATTCTCGATAACTTTCTCGGCTCGATCATCCTGGTCATCATTGTGATTTTCCAAAGCGATATCCGCCGCGCTCTCACGCAAGTCGGCACCGCGCCGCTTTTTGTCACCGCGGACCGCACGGTGCAGCGGCGCGAAGACATCATCGAGGAAATCGCTCAAGCCGCGCTATCGCTGGCCGAGAGGCATGTGGGCGGTCTCATCGTGGTCGAGCGTGAAGTGGGCCTGAACGAATATATGGAAATCGGCACGCGCCTCGACGCGCGGGTAAGCCGGGAGCTCGTCGAGAGCGTCTTCCTGCCACATTCGCCGATTCATGATGGCGCGCTAGTGATTCAAAAGGGGCGGGTTACGGCGGTGCGTTGTCTTTTGCCGCTGAGCACCAATCCCAACTTGCGAAAGACCTGGGGTACGCGCCATCGGGCCGCCCTTGGCGTGACCGAAGAAACCGACGCCGTCGCGATTGTGATCTCTGAGCAGGAAGGAACGGCAGCGCTCGTGATCGGCGGCAACGTGACAGAAAACATCGACCGCGCCAGGCTGCGCTCGGCGTTGCAGGATCTGGTCAAAGGATGAAACAGCTCTGGGAAAAAATTGTTTCTTTGGCGGGCAGCAATCTCGGTCTCAAGGGGCTGGCCTTGACGATCGCCGTGGGGTTGTGGTTAGCGGGCCATCGGGATACTGAGCGAGCGATCGAAGTGCCGGTGGAGTTTCGCAACATCCCATCCGATCTGATGGTCATGGATAACCGGATCGATTACGTGGTGCTCAGGCTCATGGGTCCGCGCACGTTGGTTTCGACGCTCGATCCGGAAAACCTTAAACTGCTGCTAGATCTCGACCGCGCCAAATCCGGCACATCGAGTTATCCACTGGCGGCCAACGATTTTAATATCCCCCGCGGTATCAGCGTCGGGAGAATTACACCGCCCGTGATTCACCTGCGCCTGGAACCCGTGGTCAAACGGACATTGCCCGTGGCGGCGCGGCTATCCGGCAAGCCGGCCACAGGCTATCGGGTGGTGCAGACCGCCGTCCAGCCGGACAGCGTTTCGGTGCAAGGCCCGGCGGAAGAGGTTCGACGATTGGCAGCGATTGAGACGGTGCCGGTGGACGTCGAGGATGGCCAGAGCAGTATCAAGCGCAAAGTTCGCTTGTCCAATGACGGTAAACCTCTCGCCATCGCCCCCGACCAAGTGGAAGTCGTCGTCACTATCGAGGAAGAACAAGCGGTGCGAGAGTTTGACCGCGGGATCCAGGCGAAAGATTTCAAAGGCGTCTATACCGTCTCTCCGCAATCGGTCCGTTTACGGCTTTCCGGGCCCAAGAGCGTGATTGAAAAATTTAAATTGACTTCGGAAAATGTCTATTTAAATCTAAACGGTATGTCCGCAGGGGAACACAGCATTGCGTTGTTGTTTAATCTCCCTCCGGAGATTAAAGTTGTCGAGCAAAAGCCGCAGCGTTTTCGCGTTCGGATCGCAAAGCCAGCCGAGTGATGTTTTTCACGCAAAGGAGCGCGCCGTAATGACTAGTCAGCCGGAAATGAGAAAACAGCAAGCCAAACGCCACCTCTTTGGCACTGACGGTGTTCGCGGCGTCGCCAACCAAGAGCCGATGACGTCGGAAATAGCGCTCAAACTTGGCCGTGCCATCGCCAAAGTCTTGCATGAGTCGAAACCGACCGACGCATCGGGCCGCGCTGCGCCGCCGTCGTTTTCACGCAAGAACGGCGTTGGCGATAAACACCGCTACAAGATTCTTATCGGCAAGGACACCCGTCTCTCGGGTTACATGCTGGAAACTGCTTTGGCCTCCGGCATTGTCTCCATGGGAGCCGATGTCCTGCTGGTCGGGCCAATGCCGACGCCCGGCGTGGCATTTTTAACCCGGAGCATGCGGGCGGACGCGGGCGTAGTGATCTCGGCGTCGCACAACCCTTACCAAGATAACGGCATCAAATTCTTTTCCTGGGATGGTTTTAAGTTGCCGGACGAAGTCGAAGCGCGCATGGAAGAAATGATCTTTAGCGGCGTGACCGACGCGTCGCGGCCGACCGCGTCAGAGATCGGCAAGGCTTTTCGGCTGTCCGACGCCGTGGGCCGCTACAACGTGTTTCTCAAAAATAGTTTTCCACGCCACCTTACCTTGGAGGGCTTAAAGATCGTCGTCGATTGCGGCCACGGTGCGGCCTACAAAGTCATTCCCGAAGTTTTGTCTGAGCTCGGCGCCGAAGTGTTGCCCATCGGCGTCCAACCGGACGGCGAAAACATCAACCGGCGCTGCGGCGCGCTTTATCCGGAAACGGCGCGTGAAGTTTTGCTGCACGAAGGTGCCGACTTCGCCGTGTCGTTGGACGGCGACGCCGACCGGGCGATCTTCATCGATGAAACCGGCGATATTCTCGACGGCGATCAGGTGCTGGCGATCTCAGCCTTGGACATGCAACAAAAAGGTACCCTCAAAGGCGCCGGCGTGGTCGCCACGGTGATGAGCAATCTGGGGCTGGAATTGGCCATGCGCAACGCCGGGCTAGAGGTGGTGCGCACCCAGGTCGGCGACCGCTACGTGGTCGAGAAAATGGTGGCGGGCAATTTTAATCTTGGCGGCGAGCAGTCCGGCCACATCTTGTTTTTGGATCATAACACGACCGGAGACGGGGCGATCACCTGTCTGCAAATGCTCGCTTTGATGGTCGAGACGCGCAAACGATTGAGTGAGCTCAAGGGTGTCATGACGCGCCTGCCGCAGGTTTTGCTCAATCTTCACGTGAAAGAGCGAAAAGATTTTACGGCGATGCCAAAAGTCAACCAAAAAATCGCCGAAGTCGAGCGCGCGTTGGCGGAGCGTGGGCGCGTGTTGGTGCGCTATTCCGGCACCGAGTTGCTGGCGCGAGTGATGCTGGAAGGCGAAGACGAGAAAAAAATTCGCGCCATGGCGCAGGCCATCGCCGATGAGATTCACGCGGAGGTCGGCAAGTAGCCGATGATTCGATTAGGAGTCAACGTCGATCACGTGGCGACGCTGCGGCAGGCGCGTCGCGCCGAGCTTCCCGATCCCGTCGCGGCGGCGCTGCTCGCCGAAGCAGCCGGCGCCGACGGGATCACCGTACATTTGCGCGAAGACCGACGGCATATTCAAGAGCGGGACGTCGAACGCCTGCGCGCACAAAGCCAAACTAAGGTCAATTTGGAAATGGCCGTGACGCCGGCGATGGTGGCGTACGCCGAAAGAATTCGGCCCGACGACGCCTGTTTTGTGCCTGAAAAACGCGAGGAGTTGACGACCGAAGGCGGCCTCGATGCGGTTATGAATCGCACCAGAATCAAAGACGCCGTGGCACGTCTGCAAGACCGCGGCGTTCATGTGAGCCTGTTCATCGATCCAATCCAGGCGCAAATCGAGAGCGCCAAAGAAGTTGGCGCCTATGCTGTCGAAATTCACACCGGCACGTACTGCAACGCCAGCGCGGCAGCGCGAGAAAGTGCGCGGCAATCGATCGTTCGCGCGGCAGCATTGGCGCGAAGCCTGGGACTCGAAGTGCATGGCGGTCATGGGCTCGATTACGAAAACGTCCTGCCGATCGCGAACATTGCAGAAATCGTCGAGCTCAATATCGGCCATAGCATCATCGCCCGTGCCATTATGGTCGGCATCAGCCAAGCCGTCAGCGAGATGAAAGAGCTGTTTAAACGTGTTCGTGGATCGTGATCGTGTTCGTTTTTGACGCGATCTGTGACCGAGCCTGCTAACCCCACGAGTCACGAACACGTCCACGGTTTATGATCGTTGTCACCGCCGAACAGATGCGCGAGATGGATCGCCTGACGATCCAAAAGTTTGGCGTGCCGAGCCTGGCGCTGATGGAGCGCGCCGGCGAAGCGATTGCGCAGGCTATTCTAAAAAGCTTTTCGCGTAACGCTAAGCAAGGCGTGTTGATCGTTGCCGGCAAAGGCAACAACGGCGGTGACGGCTTCGTCGTCGCGCGTCTGCTTAAGAAAAAGCGCATTCCCTGCGAGGTGGCGCTGCTGGCGCGCCAGGACGATCTTTCAGCCGACGCGGCGCACAATATGCGCGTCTTTCTCAAGCTCAAGGGCAAGGTGAGCGAGATTTCCGGTGGCAATTTAGATTCGCTCAGCCAACGAATCAGCAAGAACGGTTTGATCGTCGACGGCATCCTCGGCACCGGAGTGAAAAACGAAGTGCGCGGATTGTTTGCCGACGCGATCACCTTGTTCAACGCCTCCGGCTTGCCTATCGTCGCCATCGATATTCCCTCCGGCCTCGATACGGATAACGGCAAGCCGCTGGGTGTTGCCGTTCAAGCGGAGATGACGGTGGCGCTCGGATTTCCTAAGCTCGGGGAAGTGATTTACCCGGGCTTAAAGTTTATCGGCGAGCTCGCAATCGCCGATATCGGTATTGCGGAAGAGGCCGTCGCGGAAGTCGCGCCTAAGACCGAGCTTTTGGATCGTGAAACGATTCGCGGGTTGGTGCCGCGCCGCGAGCCCGACACGCACAAGGGAACTTACGGCCATCTGCTCGTCGTGGCGGGCTCGCGCGGCAAGACCGGCGCGGCCATTCTCGCTTGCCGCGCCGCCATGCGCAGCGGCGCTGGATTGGTGACCTTGGCCGCACCGCGTTCGCTGAATAATATTTTTGCCAGCTCGCTGGTCGAGGTCATGACCGAGCCGCTGCGCGATAACGACACCGAAGAGATGACGTCGCTGAGCGACGAAGATTGGCGGCGTTTGCTGGAACGAAAGAGCGCATTGATTTTCGGGCCGGGCATCGGCGTCAATGAAACGACGCAAAACAGCTTGCGCTGGCTGCTCAGAAATTTAGCCATGCCGTGGGTCATTGATGCCGACGGGCTTAACAATCTTGCGCTGGACATCGACCGGTTGCGCCATGCGAAGAGACCGCCCGTCCTGACGCCCCACCCCGGCGAAATGGCGCGACTGATTGGAAAAAGCACTGCGGCCGTCAACGCCGATCGCGTAGAAGTCGCGCGATCGTTCGCCGTGGCGAACCACTGCCATCTGGTTCTCAAAGGCGCGCGCACCGTGATCGCCACTGCCGAGGGAAGAGTTTTCATCAATCCGACCGGCAACCCCGGGATGGCGAGCGGCGGCATGGGCGACGTGCTGGCGGGAATACTTGGCGCGCTTTTGGGTCAAGGTCTTTCGCCACAGGATGCCATGAACCTTGGCGTCTATCTGCATGGTTTTGTCGCCGATCGAGTTGCCGACGACAATGGCGAGATCGGACTGATCGCGTCGGATATCATTCAAGGTCTCCCCGCCGGTCTAAGCGCGCTCGCGGCGCGGCGCCCTTAGACTCGAATTCTCGATAAAAATATACTACTTCTACTTGGGGGCCCGGTGGCGATGGGTTCGTGGACTACTCTTTCGACTTCTGCCCGTATGACCATGAGCCTGGGGCGAAAACTGGCAAAGCTGATTCAAGGCGCGGAAATTATCGGCTTGGTCGGTGAACTGGGAAGCGGAAAAACTTGCTTTGTGCGCGGCTTCTGCGCAGGCATTGAAGTCGGCAAAGCAGCTTGGGTGCGCAGTCCGACGTTCACCTTGATCAACGAGTATCAAGGGCGGTTGCCGGTTTACCACATCGATCTGTACCGCGTCGGCAAACAGGAAGAGATCGAGGCGCTCAATCTGCGTGAGTATCTGTATGCCGACGGCGTCAGCCTGATCGAATGGTTTGAATATCTGCCGGCGCAGGAAGTTGACGCATACCTCGAAGTGCGGATCGCGCACGCCGGCGGGTCGAAGCGGGAGTTGAAATTTATCGCTCATGGCGAGCGGTATGAAACAATTGTCGACCAATTGATTAAGAAATCAGGCGTTCAAAAGTTCAAAAGTTCAAAGGTTCAACGTCGGACTTCAGACACAAGGGATTAGGCGAGTGTCGTTACTGGTTCAGAAATACGGCGGCACGTCGGTCGGATCGATCGAGTGCATCAAGCGGGTGGCGGCAAAAATCGTCGCCGCCAAGCGCGCGGGAAACGATGTGGTGGTCGTGGTTTCGGCCATGGCGGGAGAGACTAATCGGTTGCTGGGACTGGCTCACGAGATTTCAGAGATACCCAACGAGCGGGAAAAAGACGTGCTGCTTGCGTCGGGCGAACAGGTTTCCGTGGCGTTATTGACGCTCGCGCTCAAGGAGATCGGCCAGCCGGCGCGCTCTTACTTGGGACATCAAGTGCGCATCGAGACCGACAACGCCTATGGCAAGGCGCGCATATTGAGCATCGATTCGACCAAGATCGTGCAGTCGTTAAAGGCGGGCGAAGTCGTCGTCATCGCCGGATTCCAAGGCGTGGATGAGGACGACAATATTACGACGCTCGGGCGCGGCGGCTCGGACACCAGCGCGGTGGCGTTGGCGGCGTTTCTCAATGCCGCGGCATGTGAAATCTACACCGACGTCGAAGGCGTTTTCACCACCGATCCGGGCATATGCCCGGCGGCGCGCAAGCTGGCGCGGATTTCCTACGACGAGATGATCGAGCTGGCGAGCACCGGCGCGAAAGTTTTAGAAATCCGCTCGGTGGAGTTTGCCAAGAATTATTCGGTGCCGGTGCATGTGCGTTCGACTTTTTCGGATGCCGAAGGCACTTGGCTGATCAACGAGGAGGAGAGTATGAACGATGTGTTAGTGTCCGGTGTGGCCTGTGACAAGAATGAAGTGAAGATCACCTTGGTCCGCGTTCCCGATCAGCCCGGGCTGGCGGCGCAGATTTTTGGCCCCATCGCGGACGCGCACATCGTTGTCGACATGATCATACAGAATGCCAGCGAAGATGGCACGACGGATCTGACCTTCACCGTGCCCAAGGCCGATCACAAAAAGGCGCTCGGCATCGTCGAAAAAACCTTGCTGGCCGTGCATGCCAAGGGCGTCAGGGTCGACACCGACATTGCCAAAATCTCCGTGGTGGGCGTCGGAATGCGCTCGCATGCGGGCGTTGCCGCGAAGATGTTCCAGGTGTTGGCAGCCGAAGGCATTAACATCGAGATGATTTCCACTTCGGAGATTAAAATCTCGGTGGTTATCGATGCGAAATATACGGAGCTCGCGGTGCGCGTGTTGCACGGCGCATTTATAGACAAGCAGGGAACGGCATGAAGGACGTTTTACTCTACGACACGACTCTCAGGGACGGTTGCCAGGCGGAGGATGTTTCATTCACGCTCGAGGACAAACTTCGCATCGCGGCGAAGCTTGACGAGATGGGTGTCGACTACATCGAGGGCGGATATCCGGGATCTAACCCGCGCGACGCCGACTTTTTCAAGCAAGTTAAAAAGCTCAAGCTCAAGAACTCCAAAGTCGCATCCTTCGGCACGACGAGAAAATTTGGTGCCAAGCCGTCGCAAGATATTAATCTCAAGATGCTCTTGGCAGCGGACACGCCCGCCGTGACGCTCGTCGGCAAAACTTGGGATCTGCATGTGCGCGATGATCTGCGCATCAGCCAGAAGGCCAACTTGGAACTCATTGCCGATTCCATCGCTTTCATGAAAAAGCGCGTCGACGAAGTTATTTTCGACGCCGAGCATTTTTTCGACGGTTTTCGCGCCAATCCTGACTACGCCCTGGAGTGTCTCAAGGCGGCGCAGGACGGCGGCGCAGATTGGATCGTGCTTTGCGAGACCAACGGCGGGCGATTACCGGGTGATATTCGCGACGCGTTCGCGCACGTGAATCGGGTGATCAAGACACCGCTCGGTATTCACTGCCACAACGACGGCGAACTCGCGGTCGCCAACACGCTCGCCGCGGTGGAAATGGGCGCGACACAAGTGCAGGGAACGATCAACGGCTTCGGCGAGCGCTGTGGCAACGTCAACTTGATTTCGGTGATCGCCAACTTGCAATTAAAGATGGAAAAAAAATGCGTCACGCCGGCGCAGCTCAAAAAGCTCCGGGAAGTGTCGCAACTTTTCTATGAGCTGGCGAACATTCAACCGAACAAGCGCCAGGCATACGTCGGCGACAGCGCGTTCGCGCACAAAGGCGGGCTGCATGTTTCCGGCGTGCTCAAGAACCGCGAGACCTATGAGCACATCGATCCGGAACTGGTCGGTAACCGCCAGCGAGTTTTGGTCTCGGATCTCTCGGGCAGAAGCAACGTTGTTTACAAAGGCAAAGAGTACGGTATCGACCTCGAGGACGCCGGCGATGCCGTCAAAGATATTTTGCGACGCACCAAGGAGCTGGAGGGGCAGGGCTACGAGTTCCAAGCCGCCGAGGCGTCGTTCGAGCTGCTGATCCAGGAAGCGTTGGGGAAGAAAAAGAAGAATTTCAACCTCGTCGGTTTTCGGGTGATCGACGAAAAGCGTAAAGAAGGCGAAGCGCCGATTTCCGAAGCGACGATCATGGTGCAAGTAGACGGCGTGATGGAGCACGCCGCTGCGATGGGCAACGGCCCAGTGAACGCTCTCGATCAGGCGCTGCGCCGCGCGCTCACCAAGTTTTATCCAGCGCTCAAGCAAGTCGAGCTTCTGGATTACAAAGTCCGTGTGCTCTCTTCGGGCGAAGGCACCGGCGCGATGGTGCGGGTGTTGATCGAGTCCGGCGACGGCAAAGATCGCTGGGGTACCGTCGGCGTATCGCACAACGTGATCGAAGCAAGCTGGCAAGCGTTGGTCGATGGCATCGACTACAAGCTTTATAAAGATGCGAGGCATCGGACGAGTTAGAAGAGGAGGCATTAGGCAGTAGGCAAAAGGCAATAGAAAAGCGGGAGAAGCTTTGTCTCTCTTACTGTTGCGTAATGCCGTTACCTTATGCCGATTCGGGATGTGGCAAACGCTTAAAGAAGATATCCAGGCGGTGTTCGATCGCGACCCGGCGGCGCGCTCGACGTGGGAAGTGGCGATTGCTTATCCCGGTTTTCACGCGATCCTGATCCACCGCTTCGCGCACTGGCTCTGGCAGCGAAAGCTCACGACGCTGGCACGCTTCATCAGTCATGTCGGCCGCTTCCTCACGGGGATCGAGATTCATCCTGGAGCGAAAATCGGCCGGCGCTGTTTTATCGATCATGGCATGGGTGTGGTGATCGGCGAGACGAGTGAGATCGGCGACGACGTGACGATCTACCAGGGCGTTACCCTCGGTGGCACTTCGACGCAGCCGATTAAGCGCCACCCCACGATCGAGGACTCGGTGACAATCTTCAGCGGTGCGGCGGTTCTCGGGCCGGTAACGGTCGGTCGCCATAGCCGGGTGGGGGCTGGCTCCGTGCTGGTCACCTCCGTGCCACAGCATTCCACGGTGGTCGGGATCCCAGGGAGAGTTGTGAAGGCAGAGCCGAGACATACCGAAGCCGGTAAAGCGATCATCGACCTTAATTCGGCTGACCTGCCTGACCTTGTCGCCAAGGCGATCGGCGGCCTCGCCGACTATATAGAGAAATTGGAAAAGCGGGTCGACGAGTTAACGGATCGCCAAGGCGGACTGGAAGAAAAGACCGCCGAGGAAAGCGAAGAGCTGAGCAGAATTAAAGAACTGCTGAAGAATACCGGAACTTGAAGAAGGCACTAGGCAATGGCCGGACAGTCGTTCAAATCGTTCAAGCCGTTTAAAAAGTTCAAAACGTTTTCGGACGCCATGAATGCGCGAAAGCATAAGATCGTCGTCGCTATGAGTGGCGGCGTCGATAGTTCCGTAACGGCGGCGTTGCTCGTGGAGCAAGGCTGCGACGTTCAAGGCGTGTCGTTGCGCATGTGGGAGGGGAATCGTGGTCCGCGTGTGTGCTCCGATCACCGGGGCGCCCGAGAAGTTGCCGAGCATCTTGGCATTCCGCACACGCTGCTCGACCTGCGCGGCCAGTTTGCCGAGACGGTGGTAAAACCGTTCGCTCGGGATTATCTCCACGGCCGCACGCCGAATCCTTGCGTGGCGTGCAACCGCGACTTTAAGGTCGGCACGCTGCTTCGATGGGCTAAGGAGCAGGGCGCTGACTACGTCGCCACCGGACACTATGCTCGAGTGGTGTGCGACCATCGAACGCAACATGCGTCGTTGCTGCGCGGCGCCGACCGCGGCAAGGATCAGTCCTATTTTTTGTTCGCGCTGTCGCAGGAGCAGTTGGCGCACACGGTTTTTCCACTCGGCGAGATGCAAAAGACACAAGTGCGTGAATGCGCGCGCCGGCTTGGATTGCCCGCGGCTGAGCGGCCGGAGAGCCAAGATATTTGCTTCGGCGACTACAAAGAGCTGGTTGCAGCCTACGCCGACGAAGACGAGCTTGGCGGCGGGACTGTGGTCGATCGGACCGGCAAGGTGCTCGGCCGGCACGGCGGGGTGCACACGGTTACCGTTGGGCAGCGCCGAGGATTGGGCATTGCCGCGGACGAGCCGCTTTATGTCGTCGAGATCGATGATGAGTCAAAGCGCGTGGTCGTCGGCAAGAAGAATGAACTGAGCTGTGCCGGGTTACGTGCGCGGTCGATTAACTGGATCGAGGCGCCGATGGATACCGGCATCGACGCCGAAGTGCAGATTCGTTATCGCGCGCCGGCGATTCCATGCAGCATCCGCAAGACTTCAGACGACGTCTATGAAGTACGTTTCACAGAAGCGTTTCCAGCGGTGACGCCGGGGCAAGCCGCGGTATTTTATCGAGGTGATAAACTGCTCGGTGGTGGATGGATCGAGCGCGCGCTGCGCTAGGCGCGTCGTGCGCGCGATGCCAAGTCTCAATTGCAGATTTCAAACGTTACGCGGCTGCCTGTGAAATATGAAATTTGAAATCTGAAATTCTGAGCAAAGCGAAGATATGCGTATCGCGATTACGACGCTGGGTTGTAAAATCAACCAATATGATTCCGCGGTGATCCAGAGCCGTTTGGAAGAGAAGCATTCGTTCGTGCCGTTCGATGAGCTTGCGGATTGCTATCTGATTAATACCTGCACCGTGACCGATAGAGCGGACTGGGAAGCGCGTCAGTTGGTGCGTCGGGCGAAGCGACGAAACCCCGCGGCGAAGGTGCTGGTCACGGGCTGCTATGCGCAAGTGAATTCGCAGGAGGTCGCTGAAGTTTCCGGCGTTGATTATGTTGTTGGTCTGAATCGTCTCGATGATTTGCTGCGCTTCGTTGAGAGCGCGCCCGAGGGTTCGACGAAGGTTGCCGTGAGCGACGTGAAGCGGGAGCGCGGCGTGCCGGTGCTTGGCACTCGGGCGCTGCCGGGTCACACGCGGGCGTTTCTAAAAATTCAGGAAGGCTGTAACTATTCCTGCACCTATTGCATTATCCCGACGGCGCGCGGGCTGAGCCGCAGCGTGCCGCCGGGCGAGGTGATGGAACAAGTGCGCCAGTTGGCCGACGTAGGATACAAGGAAATCGTTCTTACCGGCATTCATCTCGGCGGCTATGGCCACGATCTAAATCCCAAGATAGATCTTACGGCCTTGGCGGAAATGATCACCGATAGCGGACTGATTTCCCGGCTACGGTTGAGCTCCCTCGACCCCCGCGAGGTGCCGGAGCGTTTGATCGATCTGATTACCGCTTCCAAAATCATCTGCCCGCACCTGCATATCTGCGCGCAGGCCGGCGATGACGAGATTCTCAAGCGGATGCGGCGCAATTACGATCGAGCTTACTATCGTGACTTGCTCCAGGGCGTGCGCCATCGGTTGCCGGAAGCGGCGCTGGGCAGCGATATCATCGTCGGCTTTCCCGGTGAAACCGACGCTCAGTTCGACAGTTCTCTGGAATATTTCGCCTCCTTGCCACTCACTTACTTTCACGTCTTTCCCTATTCGCTGCGGCGCGGCACCGTGGCGACGACGCTGGCGAATCACATCGGAGGTTCGGTAAAAAAAGCGCGCGCGCGGCGCATGCGCGAATTGGGTGCGCAAAAGAAAATGGCATTTTGTGCGAGTTTTATCGGGCGGCGGGTTTCCGTGTTGGTCGAAGAGAAAATCGATGGATCGAGCGGCCTACGACGCGGCTTTAGCCGAAATTATCTGCCGGTCAATGTGCGCGGCAGCAGCGATTGCTCCAACCGCGAAGTGAGTGTCGAGCTTACCGGTTTGGACAGCGGCTGGCTTACCGGGTTTATTTCAGACGCGGATTCCAGATTCTCCCCTGGCGTCGGTCTTGTTGCCGCTTATTCACAATAGGCGCGGCGTGAAAAATCACACTGAGCTCAATCTCTTGCAAACGCAGCTGGGATACAGCTTTAAAGATCCCGCGCTGTTGCTACGCTGTCTCACCCACGTTTCCTACGAGCGTAAAAAAAGCGAAGGCCACAATGAAGTGTTGGAATTTCTCGGCGACGCGGTGCTCGATCTCGCAGTCAGCGATCTATTGATCAGCCGAAATCCGGAGAAGAGCGAGGGCTTGTTGTCAAAAATGCGCGCGGCGCTGGTGAACTCCGCCGTGCTTGCAGAGAAAGCGGCCAAGCTCAATTTCGGTCCGTTGTTACGGCTCGGCAAGGGCGAGGAGTTAAGCGGCGGGCGCGATAAACCATCGATCCTCGCCGGCACTTTTGAAGCGATCCTGGGCGGCATCTATCAGGACGGCGGTTACGAATCCGCTCGAGCAGTGGTCGAACGTTTTTTCGCAGCCGATTTCACAACCAAAACCCTCGGTCAGCACGACTACAAGACCCGACTTCAAGAAATCAGCCAGATGCTGTTTCATGCTCCGCCTATTTACCGAATCGTTGCCGAGATGGGTCCCGACCATGAAAAACTATTCGTTACGGAAATTGCCGTCGGCGGCAAGGTTCTCGGAAAAGGCGCAGGTAAAAGCAAGAAGCAATCCGAGCAGGAAGCCGCGAAGCAAGCGCTTCAGGAACTGCAAAAGAGTGGAGAGCAAAGCGCAGCGGGCTGACTTCGATTGATCGAAGCCAGCGAGGCGGTAACAAATTCCTTATGCCCCAACTGTCCACAGACGTGCTTGTCATCGGCGCCGGCGCGGCCGGCATGTATGCGGCGATCGCCGCGGCGCGCGCCGGCGCGTCCGTGCTTCTCATCGACAAAGGCCAAGTCGGGCGCGGCGGCGCAACGGTGATGGCGCAGATGACCGTCGCTGCCGCGTTGGCGCAGCAAGAGCCGGATTCCGTCGCGCTGCATCTCGAAGATACGCTGAAAGCCGGCCGCGGTATCTGCAACGAAGAACTTGCCGCGCTGGTGTGCGCCGAAGGACCGAAGCGCATCCTCGAAATGGAAGGGTGGGGCACGCGTTGGGCCCGGGAAAGCGGTCGCATCAAACAAGAGATGGCGCCCGGTCATAGCGTTAAGCGCTGCTGCTACGTTGACTTTCTCAATACGGGTCCCGCCGTTGCCGCGACGCTGAGACGGAAAACGAGCGAGATGGCGGCAGTTCGCCGGGTCAGCAATCTCGCGGTAATTGATATCCTCGTTCGCAACGGCTGCGCGATTGGCGCGGTCGCCCTAAATCTCGTGGACGGCGGATTGCTCACGATTCGAGCCAATGCCATCGTGCTGGCCGCCGGCGGACTGACGAAACTCTTTGAGCGCAACAGCGCGTCAACTCACATGGGCGGCGAGGCTTATGCGCTGGCATTGTGGGCGGGCGCAGAGCTGATCGATATGGAGTTCGTGCAATTTTTTCCCATCGGCCATCTCGCGCCGCGGCTCGTCGGCATGGATCCGATCATGTGGGATCCGTTTCGTTACAAGGTCGGCGGCAAACTGCTCAACGGGCGATTCGAAGAATTTATCGATCGCTACGGCAGCACGGATTCCGGTGAATACAATGCCACCCGGGATGTCGCGGCCTACGCCATCTTAAAAGAAGTCGAATCGGGTCGCGGCACGCCGCACGGCGGCGCCTATCTCGACTTTCGACATATTCCGGAGCGCGATCTGCGCAGCGCTTTCGGCCCGGTGATCGACCGCTTGCTCGGCAACGGTATCGATCTGACGAAAACGCCGGTGGAAGTCGGACCGATGGCACACTATCACATGGGTGGAATTCGCGTTGACGCGAATATGTGCACAAGGATTGATGGACTCTATGCTGCTGGGGAAGCCGTCGGCGGCTCCAACGGTGCGAATCGCCTGTCGGGCAACGCGATCACCGAAGCATTTGTTTTTGGCGAGCGAGCGGGTGCCGCCGCCGCCAGCGCAAGTGAAAAAATTGGCGAGTGGGACGAGAAATTCGCAGACGAGACACTCGACCGCTTGACTGGATTTCGCGGAAATTCCGCCGATCCTCGTATCGCGCCGATCGCGCTGCAAGCGGAACTGCAAAAGCTCATGTGGGAGAAGGCGGGGCCGTTTCGCACTGGAGACCGATTGGCTGCGGCGCTGGCGCGTATCGAAGAGATGCAAAGAGAAGATTTGTTTCATCTTCGGATCGGCGCCGAGAGCAAGTTCAATCTCGATATACAAGATGGATTCGAACTGCGTGCGATGCTCACGACCGCGGCAGTGGTGGTCCGTTCGGCGCTAGCGCGAACCGAGAGCCGGGGCGCGCATCAGCGCGAAGATTTTCCAATTGCGGATTACCAGTTTCTCAAGAACCAAGTGGTTGAGCTCAAGGACGGGGAAATTATATCTCGCTGGGCTCAACCTGTTCGTCTCAATCGCAGCCAACTGGAAAACAGTTAGCTGAATGGACGCAACGGCGCATCTTCGCATCAAGCGCGGCTCGCCAAGTGAGCCCCGCCGCTACGATGACTTCGAAGTGCCGTACGAACCCGGCATGTCGGTGCTCGATGCCCTGCGTTGGATCCGCATCCATCTCGATAGCACGCTGGCGATCCGCTACAGCTGCATCAATGCCAACGCCTGCAAAACCTGCATGGCCCTCGTCAATGGCGAAGTGGGGTACACCTGTATCGCGAAGCTGACGCCGGACTTGATCACGGTGGAGCCGTTACCGAAGCGACCGCTGATTCGGGATTTGATCACGGACATCACTCCAGAAGACGAAAAGCTATAGCGCCCGCCGCCGGATGCGAGGTTTACATGTAGGCTAAATACAAATTCGGATTTCGAAAGTCGTTTTCACACTATTGGGGGTTGCTCGGTGCAAAAAGACGTTGGTACGGTAGAATACCGGGTCGAGCACCCGCTGTGGCGCGTCTGGCAAGCGCAGAGTTGCCGCCCGGAGTGCGACGTTAAACGTCTTTATGGCACCCAATTCACCGAGGCGCTAAAAGCAAAGCCGGTGTCGGCATTTCTCGCCGAAGGGTCGGACGTCACAGTGTACAAGGGGCGGATGGTCGCTTGAAACTGTCGGAGCTCTACGCCATTCCCATTAGCCGCGCCGGGTTGATCGACGCAACCTGATTCACTTCTCCCTTGCTCAAGCCGCCTTCATGCAGCATCCCTAAATACATCCGAAAGAGCTCCGCCGGATTGGGGCTGTAAGGTCGAAAATAATCCGTGCTGGCGATAATCTGGCGTAACCCGACTTCGCGGAACTGCTTCACGAGTTCGGGTGAGTCCATGCGCCCCGGCGCAAGCGCGTTCCAACATGCTTCGAGGAACGCGCCCATTTCGGCAGCGCGCTTCATCGCGTCGACGGGCATGGCGATCATGTGGCTCTGCACGTGGTTCACGACGATTCTATGACTGTAACCAAGGTCGCGCGCGGCTTCGATGAACGCCAGAGATTCTTGCCAGGAAACATGGCCCATCCCCAAGGTTAGATCGTGCGCCTTACAAGCTTCGATGATTTCATAGCCGCGGGCAATGAGCTTACCTCTATCGTCGAGAAAATAGTAATTGGGATTTTCCAGTTTGTCGTGGCTCTTGTAGTAGGACTTGATGCGGCTGCTGAAGCCCTTGCGCTGAACATCGTTGCGCGCGCTCCAGGTCGGCAAGAAAACCATCTTCCCGCCGAGCTCGGCGCAGGCTTCGACGACGCACGGATTGGGTCCGCCGGCGATGCTGTTGAGCGCAATGCTCGACCAAAGAGCGACTTTGGTCGGTGTGGTTGCGAGGATATAAGGAACGACGTTGATTGTCGGCCACCAGTGGGACTTTAGCACCACGCCGCGCATGCCCATCGCCTCGGCTTTAGGCAGCCAGAGAGACTCAGGCTCGCGCTTGCGCTCTTTGGCGGAAAACTCGAAGTCGATATGACAGTGGACGTCGATGACGCCTTCCATCATGTCGTCGTACAAAGTCATGAGTTACTTCCTTCCGATTAGGTAAAGAGGCAAGTGTCAAGAGTGAGGAGTGAGCGAGTAAGGAGTTACGAATGAGCAGGTTCAGATGTCCTGACTACCGACTTCTTGCTCCTCACTGTTTACTCCTCACGGGTGTTTAACACCCGGTCGCGCGCCGCCGCAGCAGCGTTTGTATTTCTTGCCGCTGCCGCAGGGGCAAGGGTCGTTGCGACCGGCTTGGCGCGCGGAAGTTTTTGCATCCGTGGCGCGGACTATCTCCATCAGTTTCTCGGTTGGCTCGCCGGCTTCGACCAGGTCGGCGAATTTTTGAAAGTAAGGCTTGCTGTGCGAGAAGAAGGCCTTCAACCCTGCGCATAGGTAATTCAGTCCTTCCTCGCCGTCCGGTGTTTTGATGATGCGGTCTTTGGGACAGCCGCCGTTGCACATGCTGAGCACTTCGCACTCGCGGCAATATTTGGGCAGGCTCGTCCACTTCTTTT
>DASWCL010000137.1:0-2266 GCA_036390135.1 Binatia bacterium | reverse complement strand
GATAAAAACGAAAACGGACCTGGCTCGAGTACTCGGCGAACGCCTGCGCGCCGATGTTGATCCGCTCAATGCCACCGTGATGTGGACGGAAAATCTGTTCGGTGTGTGGGTGACCCAGGCGTTGAGCGAGCCTGATCGCACTGTTCCGTATCTTCTTCAGGGCGGGCTGGGGATGCCTGATCGCGAGTATTACCTGTCGAACGAGCCGGAAATGGCCAAGCAACGTGCCGCTTACCAAACCTACGTCGGTGAATTGATGAAGCTGGCCGGCAGGAGCGATCCTGCTGGCCGCGCCGATCGGATCGTGGCGCTGGAGAAGAAGATGGCGAGCGTACACGTCGATCGCGTCACCAGCCAGGATGTGCACAAGGCGAACAATCCGGCCACGCTCGCCGACCTGAAATCGAACGCGCCCGGGCTCGACTGGGACGCTTACCTGAGCGCCGCCGGCCTGGAGAAACAGCCGATGTTCATCATATGGCAGCCCGGCGCGATCAAAGGTTTATCGGCCCTGGTCGGGAGCGAGCCCCTCGAAACCTGGAAGGAATGGCTCGTCTTCCACACCATTAGCCAGAATACCGCCTACCTCCCGCAGGCCTACTATGATCTGCGGTTCGGTTTTTATGGAAAGACGCTGCAAGGAACGCCGAAGCAGCTCGAGCGGTGGAAGCGCGCTATTGCCAATATCAACGAGGATCTCGGCGACGCTCTCGGCAAAATTTACGTCGCAAAATATTTCCCGCCTTCTTCCAAGGCTGCGGTCCAGGAGATGGTCAAAAATCTTCTCGCCGGGTTCGACCATCGGATCGACGCGCTCAGCTGGATGACACCGGCGACGAAAGCGCAGGCCAAAGCCAAGCTCAAAACTCTGCGTGTCGGCGTCGGCTATCCCGAGAAATGGCGCGATTATGCCGGGCTCGTCATTCGTCGAGATGATCCGCTCGGGAATGCCTGGCGGGCGGCGGAATGGGAATATCATTACCAGCTGGCCAAGCTAAGTAAGCCGGTCGATCGCGACGAATGGTGGATCACTCCACAAACCGTCAACGCGCTGAATCTCCCGCTCCAGAACGGACTCAACTTTCCCGCTGCCATTCTGGATCCGCCTTTCTTCGATCTCAAGGCCGACGCTGCCGCCAACTACGGCGCTATTGGCGCCACCATCGGGCACGAGATCAGCCATAGCTTCGACAATGCGGGCGCGGAATTTAATTCCAAAGGCAAGCTCGCGAACTGGTGGACGCCGGAGGACGCAGCCCATTTCAAAGCCGCCAGCCAGCGACTAGTCGAGGAGTTCAACAAGTACGAACCGTTGCCCGGTCTGCATGTGAACGGTGAGCAAACGTTGGGCGAAAATATCGCCGACGTGGCCGGTCTCTCGGCCGCCTACGACGCTTACAAGCTATCATTGCACCGCAAAGAGCTGCCTGTGGTTGATGGGCTCACTGGCGATCAGCGTTTCTTTCTCGCCTTCGCTCAGAGCTGGCGTAAAAAAATCCGTGACGCAGCTTTGCGTTCCCAGATCGTGACCAACGAGCACGCCCCCAGTCGCGAGCGCGCCCAGACAGTGCGCAACATCGATGCCTGGTACGACGCCTACGGAGTCAAACCCGGCGAAAAATTGTATTTAGAATCCAACGAACGGGTGCGAATCTGGTAAGAGCACAAAGAGAGTAGGAATTAAGAAGGATGAATTAAGAAGCAGACGTACCGACGGCGAATCGAAGCGGACAAGGGTCACGGGACACATGTAATTCGTCACTTCTTGATCAGAAGCCTTCGACCGCATGGGAGCGATTAGCACGACGGTTGCAATCTCTGCGACAGCGAAACAGATTCGGCGATGACACGGCCGAGCATCGCTATTGCTATTGATTATCTCGCCCGTTGTCCCGAGTTCATCGACGCGCTGGCGGAGTTGTCCTGGAAAGAGTGGCAAGAGATTTATCAGCAGCGCGAACAAACTTTGGAGGATTGCCTGAAGAATTATCGGGAGCGAATGAACACCGATCGATTGCCGCTGACGCTTGTTGCGGTTCATGACGGCGAGCTCGTCGGGATGGTGTCACTAAAGTATCACGACATGGATACCCGGCCGGATTTGGACCCTTGGTTAGGCGGGCTTTTAGTGCTTCCGGAATGGAGAAACCACGGCGTGGGAACGATGCTGATGCACCGCGCCACCGAAGAGGCTCGCCGCTTGAAGGTGCCGCGACTCTATCTTTGGACACATTCAGCCGAAGGGCTCTACCGCAAACTTGGCTGG
>DASWCL010000136.1:0-34115 GCA_036390135.1 Binatia bacterium | reverse complement strand
GATTGTTTGGGAGCTCGTCGGTAACGTCTTTCAATGGATCAATCCGATGTTCATGAGCGCTCCCTCCCTTATTTTCAAAGCCGCCTTCGAGATGTTCCGCTCCGGAGAAATTTACCACGACTTGTACGTAAGCGGGATCGAATTTCTCGGCGGATATTTTCTCGCCGCGGCGGTCGGCATACCGTTCGGAATTTTAACGGGTTGGTATAAACGGATGAGCTACGTTTTCGATCCATTTGTCAACGCGATGAATGCCACGCCGCGTGTCGCGCTCCTGCCGTTAGTGATCATCTGGCTAGGGATCGGCATCCTTTCCAAGGTCGGGATTATTTTTCTCGGCGCCGTCTTTTCGATTCTCATCAACACCCGCGACGGAGTCAAAACCACACCCGCTAATTTATTGAACGCAGCCAGAAGCTTCGGCGCCTCTGAATGGATGGTGTTTAAGACCGTTGTCATACCCTCGACGATTCCGTTCATCCTCACGGGACTGCGCCTCGCCGTCGGGCGCGCGCTAGTGGGCGTGTTGGTCGGCGAGCTGTACGCCGCGACCGCCGGCATCGGTTTCATGATCACTGTTGCCGGAGCGACGTTTCAAACGGATAAGGTCTTTGTCGGCGTCGGTATTTTCGCGCTGAGCGGCATGATCGGCATGGAGTTGCTGACGAAACTGGAGCGAAGATTCGATCAGTGGCGCCCGCAGGTCGGATCCCTGGAATAGACGAATCGCGATACCCGCCTTTCCGCAGGCGCACGCCGCCGTGCGCCTGCGCATAGCTCTCACAGCACTGGCGAGCAATCTCTAAATCTCCCGTGCCCAGAGCAGGATGCCGGTTGTAAGCTTGCGCCCAAAGCAGGCGCGCAAGAAAGGCAGTGGTGTATGAAAAATATGAGGTGTTGTTTAGATGAGTGATTTAATCGAGCGAGTCGAAGATCGTCTAGCGGATTTTACCAGGGACAAACGTGTGCTCATTCTATCGGGAATGGCATTGATCATTGGCGCCCTGAGCGCCGTCGTGGCGTGGGTGCTGGTGTGGTTGATCGCCGTGATCACCAACTTCTCCTTCTATCGAAGCTGGTCGTCTGTATTTCAGTCTCCCACGCACCATCATCTCGGCTACTCCATGCTCCTCGTGCCGGTGATCGGCGGTTTGATCATCGGCTTGATGGCACGCTACGGCTCGGAAAAAATCCGCGGCCATGGCATCCCTGAAGCTCTTGAAGCGATTCTGTTCGGCCGCAGTGAGATGGAACCGAAGGTCGCGCTGCTCAAGCCGCTGTCCTCCGCGATCTCGATCGGCACTGGCGGGCCCTTCGGCGCCGAGGGACCGATCATCATGACCGGCGGCGCGGTGGGATCGATTTTCGCGCAGTTTTTTCACCTCTCGGCCGCAGAACGCAAGACACTTCTGGTCGCCGGTGCTGCGGGCGGCATGGCGGCGATCTTCGCTTCACCGGTTTCTGCGGCGCTACTTGCGGTCGAGCTGCTGCTGTTTGAATGGCGGCCCCGGTCGTTTATTCCGGTGGCCATCGCAGCCGTCTCCGCATCCGCTCTTCGCGTGCCGCTTCTCGGCCCGGGTCCGATTTTTCTTGTGCATCCACACGCCATGTTAACTTCTGAAGGTTTGGTCTTTGCTTTTTTGGTCGGCATTGCCGCCGGACTTGGCTCGGGTCTGCTCACCACTCTCGTCTATGCCTTTGAAGATTTGTTCAATAAATTGCCGATCCATTGGATGTGGTGGCCAGCCATCGGCGGTTTGTGCGTCGGCATCGGTGGAGTGATCGAGCCGCGCGTGCTCGGCGTTGGTTACGAGACGATCTATGAGCTGTTGCGCGGCCACATCGTCGGCGCGGCTCTTCTCGGAATTTTAATTGGCAAGTCAGTGGTCTGGTCGCTGGCTCTTGGCTCCGGAACGTCGGGTGGCGTGCTCGCGCCGTTGTTGATGATAGGGGGCGCGCTTGGCGCGGCGTTAGCCAAGTTTATTCCGCTCGGTGACAGCGGGTTGTGGGCGCTGATCGGCATGAGCGCGATGATGGGCGGAACCATGCGCTCGCCGCTGACGGCGATGATCTTCGCGTTGGAGCTGACCCAGGACCTCAATCTCTTGCCCGGACTGCTCGCAGGATGTATCGCGGCTCACGGCGTCACCGTCTTGCTGCTGCGACGCTCGATTCTCACGGAAAAAGTCGCCCGCCGCGGCTATCACGTCATGCGTGAATACGGCGTCGATCCGCTTACGATGGTGCGCATCGGCGAAGTCATGGATAAAAACGCTTGCGTTATCCCAGGCAGCATGTCGCTGATCGAGCTGTCGGATCGCATCGCGCGCAACGATCCCGAGGTCAGCCGCCACGAAGGGCTGTTGATCGTCGATGCAAATCAGCAATTGAACGGCATCATCACCCGCGGCGACGTGGTGCACGCCCTCGCGCAAGATACCGGCAACGGAACGACGGTTTCTACCGCCGGCAGCCACAACGTGATCGTGACCTATGCCGACGAGCTTTTGTACGAGGCGGTGAGCAAAATGGTCAACAACAATATCGGGCGGCTCCCCGTGGTGAGCCGCCGAGACCCGCGGCACATCGTCGGCTATTTGGGAAGAAGCAACTTGATGGCCGGACGCCTGCGCCATTTCGAAGACGAGCATGTTCGCGAGCGGAGATTTTTGAAGCGTCGCGCCAAGGAATCCGACGCGCTCGCTTGACGTGAGTGAAGTTTGTGGCGATCAAAACTGGCGCGCAGAATGGCTCGGTTTGATGAGATTTAGATCGATGTTGATTTAAGTCAGCTCAGAGACTGAGCCTGGCTGCTCCGGGATTTTCACGAGCATCTAAATTTGGCCTCACAATTCCACGACGTAGCGCAGAATGTCCGTTTCGGTGAGTAGCCCGATGAGTTTTTCGTTCTCGACGACGGGTAGACAGCCGATCTTTTTGTCGATCATGGTGCGAGCGGCGTCTTTGATGGTCGTTTCCGGCGCAATCGTGATCACGTCTTCAGTCATGACTTCTTTGATCTTGATGGTTTTGATCAGCGCGGTCGTAGTCTTGCGGCCGAATCCCAAGGCGGTGAGCAGCGCCGATCGGAACAAATCTCGCTGACTGAGGATGCCGATGACTCTGCCATCGTCGACAACCGGCATATGCCGAATGCGACCGAGGTTCATGATCGATTCCGCCAGATCCAGAGTCTCGTTGCGATCTAAAGTCAGCGGATTTTGCGCCATTACATCGCGCACGGTCACGGCTGTTTTTGAAGCTTGCGCCATCTATTTTCACCTTCCCAGAGATACTGCCTTGTCACATCGAGCTTAGGTATTTTAGCACATAACTTGAGATGCGAGTTGCATGGTCGAACAAATCTCACTTTGATACTTTTTTTCTCCTATTCGTAGCGCAGGGCATCGATGGGATCTAACTGCGAGGCTTTGCGCGCGGGGTAGAACCCGAAAAAGACTCCCACGGTGCCGGAAACCAGAAATGAAATCGCGATAATCTCCGGCCGGATCAGCGTCGGCAGCTCAGCGAGATACTTAATCAAGTTAGAGCTGCCGATGCCGACGAGAATGCCGATCACGCCGCCGCTCGCTGCCATCACTACCGCCTCGACGATGAATTGCAACATGATGTCGCGGCCGCGTGCGCCCACGGCCATGCGAATGCCGATCTCCCGCGTGCGTTCCGTCACCGAAACCAGCATGATATTCATGATGCCGATGCCGCCGACGATCAGGGAAACGGAAGCGATGCTGCCTAAGAGTAGAGCCATCACCGTAGCGCTATTCGACGCGGCCTCGGCGATGTCGGATAGGTTTCTGATGTTGAAATCATCGTCATTACCTGCCCGAATCCTGTGCCGTTGGCGGAGCAACAGCGCGATCTGCGCATTGGCTTCCTGCGTCGTATCGGCGCTCACCGCCGCAACGATGATCTGTTGAATGTAGGTGACCCCCATGACGAGCTTCATCATGGCCGTATAAGGAACCATGACGATATCGTCCTGATCTGTGCCGTTGCCGGTCTGGCCCTTGGCACCCAAGATGCCGATGATGCGGAAGGGAATCTTCTTGATCCGAATGACCGAGCCCATGGGATCGTTGTCACCGAAAAGATTGTAGGCCACGGTTGCGCCGATCAACGCGACTTTGGCCGTGCTTTCGACGTCGGCTTGATTGATGAAACGTCCTTCGCGGACTTGCCATTCGCGAATCTGTTGAAACTCCGGCGCCACTCCCTGAATCGACGTGCCCCAATTCTGGTCTCCGGCGATCACCTGTTGAGCTTGGCGCACGACGGGACTGGCTCCCGCGACGACGGGAATTTCGTTCATGATCGCTTTCGCGTCGGCAGCGATAAGGCTCTGGCGGCCGCCGGAACCTGACCGCGCGCCGCCCAAGGTCACCGTGCCGGGCAAGATCACCAGCAAGTTGGTTCCCAAACTGGCGATTTGCTCTTGCACCCTTTTCTTTGCACCCTCGCCGATGGCGACCATCGCGATCACGGCGCCGACGCCGATGATGATGCCCAGCATGGTGAGAAAAGAGCGGAGCTTGTTTCTTGCCAATGCCCTTAATGCGATGCGGAAAGCCATAATCAGCATGGTTGTTCTCCTCGCCGCAATGCGTTACGCCTTGGCATTATCCGAAATGATCGACCCATCGCGGAACACAATCTGTCTATGGGCGTATTCGGCGATGTCGGGCTCATGGGTCACCAAAACGATGGTAATACCTTCCTTCTCGTTGAGATTCTGAAACAATTGCATAATCTCATCGCTCGTTTTGGTGTCGAGATTGCCCGTGGGTTCATCGGCGAGGATCAACGACGGCCGATTCACCAGTGAGCGGGCAATGGCAACCCTTTGTTGTTGACCGCCGGATAACTGGTTGGGAAGATGGTGCGATCGCTCCGCTAATCCCACCAGGCCCAGCACCTCTAAAGCTCGCCGGCGTCGCTCCTTGGAGGGCAGCCCGTTGTACATCATCGGCAGCTCGACGTTTTCCGCCGCCGATGTCCGGTAGAGGAGATTGAAACCCTGAAACACAAAGCCGATTTTGCTGTTGCGTATGTGAGCCCATTCGTCCGCGGAAAACGCACTGACATCCTGGCCCTCAAGGAAATACGCGCCACTGGTCGGTCGATCCAAGCAACCCAAAATGTTCATGAAGGTCGATTTACCCGAGCCGGAGGCGCCCGTCACCGCAATAAACTCACCGCGCCGTATCATTAGGTTGATTCCTCGCAGCGCAGCAACCTCGATATCACCCATCTTGTAGGTCTTGAACAGGTCTCGGATGCGGATTACCTCCTGGCCAGGCTCGGCGTCCAAGCCGCGATCAGGAGAGGGGGCTAACAGTTCCGACTGTGCGCGCATCTCAGAAGCCAAAGAATCTCCTCGGACCCGCAGCATTGGCCGCTTGCGCTGCGCTGCCCAAGGCGAGAATGACCTGATCGCCTTCTTTGATTTCCCCGCCGGCTATTTCTGTAAAAGAACCGTCACTGACGCCGAGACGCACACGCACCGGCATCGCTTGCTGGTCGCGTAGCACATAGACGGTTCCTTGCCGGTTGCCACCGCCCTCTCGGCTTCTCTGACCTTGGCCCGAGCCAGCACCGCCGCTTCTGCGCGCCGCTCCAGGGACCCCAGCCGCCGCAAGGTTTCTCGCTGCGGTCTCAGTCGCCGCGACTTGAGCGGGTTGCCGTTCCGACGGCGGCCTAAAGCGCAGCGCTGCGTTGGGGATCTTTAGAACCGCGCTCTTTTGGCTGACCAAAAATTCCACATTGGCGGTCATGCCGGGTTTGAGAAGCAACTCTTCATTATTAACACCCACGACCGCGTCGTAGGTAACGACGTTTTGCACCATGATCGCCGCGTTGCGCACCTGCAAAACCTTGCCGTGAAAGCGCCGCGTCGGATAGGCGTCGACGGTGAAATTCACTTCCTGATCCACCCACACGTTACCGACGTCGCCCTCGCTGACGTTGGTGTCGACCTGCATTTTTCGCAGATCGTTGGCGATCAAGAAAAACGTCGGCGCTTGGAGTGATGCTGCCACCGTCTGGCCGACATCGATATTGCGTGAAACCACCATGCCATCGACGGGCGAGTGAATGACGGTGTTGTTCAAGTCGACGATCGTTTGATTGAGCGCTGCTTGCGCTTGATTCACCTGGGCGCGGTTGACTTGGTACTGAGCGGCGGCCGCGTCGTAGGCGGTCTGCGCTGCATCCATTTCACTCTGCGCCAGCAGCTCACGCTTCATCATTTCCTTGTTCCGGTCGAGGGTCCGCTGCGTGTCCTCCACACTTACTTTGGCCTTGGCGACATTCGCCTGCGCTGCCGCCAGATTGGCGCGGCCCTGGTCGACGGCTGCGTTGAATTTGTCTTGATTGAGCCGGGCGACCACCTGACCCGCCTTTACCTGGGTATTAAAATCCGCATATAGCTTATCGATGGTGCCCGACACCTGACTTCCTACTTGAACGGTGGTGACCGCCGAGAGAGTTCCGGTCGCCGTCACCACCTGCGTCACGTCGCCTTTTTGCACCGCCGCGGCGATATACGGCGGCTCCTTGGTCCGGCTGGAAAAACGCCAGAACCCGTAGGATGCGCTCGCCAGCAGCAAGATCGCAATCGTCAGATAAAAGATTTTTTTACGCGTCATGGCTCCTCGCATAGATGGCGCAGGACTTTCGCCGCGAAGTCGTTGGCGTCGCGTTGCTTTTGACGAACGTAGGTCAAGCCGCTGGTGATTTGCGCGTTGGGTTCTTGGTCTTCCAAGACTTCCTCAACGGCAATTCGAAAGCGCGATACTTGAGGCGCGCCGGTCATCTCGGCTTGCAATTCTTGGACGCTGCCTTTGAGATAATAATTGATGTCTTTGTCCGTGATCATCAGGGTGACCTTGGCGCTGCGCCGAAGATTATTCGCCGTTGAGCTCTCTTTCCACAGCGCCATGTCAAGGGTCGAGGGGTCCCGAGCCACGATTTCATAATAAGAGAGCAAAGCGGGATGCGGCCAACCGCTTTCATCGAGCGTAAAAATCGGAATGATCTTCCCCTCAAGCGTCTCCACGGCCTCCCCGCATAAGCGTTTCGTCAACGCTTCCGTTAATGCTTTTCCTACGAGTCGCGACATGGTTTGGCCCCCATCAGAATTTTTCCGCCTTTAGTTTCTAATGAATTAAAGCGGGCCGTATTCGGCGCGGGAATGTAGCCGACACGAGCCCTAAGCGAAATTGTGCTATCCGAGCTTCTCGCTACTTTCAAGCCCGCGGACGGGCTCGAGGTCAGCGCCGGATTCGCGTATCTTTGAATTGCCATGGTTAAACTACGATCGTTATTGCCCGCCCATGGCGTTCGCCAACTGCGCCGCGGACAATTTGTACGCGATCAGCGAATTAACATAATTTGTCTGCGCGGTTGTATAGGTCGTTTGTGCGTCTGTAACTTCGACGATCGCCGCATAGCCGACCTGATAACGTCCTTCGCGCAGATCCAAGTTCGCCTTTGCCGCTTTTACGGCCGCCTCGTTGGCCCGCACTAGGTCGCGCGCGGTAAACAAATTAAGATAGTTCTGCTCGACCTGCAACGCGACTTGCTGGGTTTGCACGCGCTGCTGCTCCTTGATCGAATAGTAGTTATACATCGCCTGCTGCACCTGATAGGTGGTTTGGAAACCGTTGAAAATAGGAATGTTGAAGCTCAATTGCACCTGCCATGTGGGATGCAGCGGGAACAAATTGGCGCTCAGGTCACTGCTTTGTCGACCGTAAGTTGAATTCAATAATAGATCCGGCAGATGATTGCGCCGTGCCACGGCGATGAGCTCGTCCTGCGCTTTGAGCAGAGCGCCGAATTGCAGCAGCTCCGGCCGAGCTGAGAAAGCAGCTTGCCTGGCTTCGTCGAGCGTGATCGACACCGGCGTCACCGTCAGCTGCTCCGCCAAAGGTTGCTTCGCGAAAGCGTCCACGCCCATGGCGTTTCGCAGCGCTGCCCAGGCCACGTCCACGTTGTTTCGTGCCGCAATCAAATTGGCTTGGGCGAGATAGAGATTGGCCTCAGCCTGGGTGACGTCGCTTTTAGGTTTAGTGCCGACATCGTAGAAGGCCTGAGTTTGTCGTAGCGTGACTTCGCGGTCTTTCACGGTCTCTTCGTTGACCGCGAGCAATGCGTTCGCTTGAAGCACGCCGTAATAAGCTTGCTTAGCGGCTAACACGATATTGTTCGCCGTGGTGGTGTAAGAGTACTGAGTCGCGTCGAGTGTATCGCGTGCCGATTGCACCAGCCCTTCACGCTTGCCGAAGTTATACAACGTCATGCTGGCATTGGCGGTGCTGGACACGGTGTCGAAGCCCTTGGAGCCCGTGCCCGATGAGCCACTCGAGTTGCTGGTGCGGTAGCTGTTGTTAAAGCTGATCGTCGGGTAATACGCGGCCATTTGTTGGTGCACGACCGCGTCTTGAGCATTGATCTGAAACTGGGCGTTTTTGACGCTCGAATGATTGTCAAGCGCGATCCGTACAACTTCATCGAGCGCGAGGCCTTTGGCCGCTTGCGCCTCAGGCGACCCAGGGGCTGCGCCTTGCATGCCAGGCGCAGGTGCATCGGCGGGCAATCCGACCGAGGGAAGCGATAAAAAAACAATTAGAGAAACCCAGAAACTCTGAAGCTTCCACCGATTCTTCCTGAATCTAGACATCATCTCGCCTCCTGAGCTTTTGCTAAAAGAGTATGGAGTAGCCGCGCCGCGCTTACCGCATCTTTTGCGAACGAGTCAGAGAACGGGGCACAGAGCGGCATTGAGAGCTTTGGCGGCGCCAGACGCAGTGTTTCGAAATTGGCAACCTTCGATCCCCTTCTGCGGACGATGTGTCTACTGGGCAATTGCCAATTCCTGCCTTTTGCCAAATCCTTGCGCGTTGTCGATAAAAAAAACTTTGTCCGGCGTCACGCAGTAGAATTTAACTTTTAGGAAAGCCTTATAAAAAACGCCGCTATCGGGATTGGTGAAAAGTTTGATGACATCCGGATACTTGATGGCATAGATCGCCATCGCCTTGGCCTTCTCCACAACTCCATCGACCAAAGCCACGCTGCCTTCGAGTTGAATGCCTTTGATCTCGCGCCAATCTTTATAATCCTCTTGAATCGCCACCGCGACCCGCTGATTGACCGTCAGGTTCTGACAATGGCGCGACTCCGGCGCGGAGAAAAAATACAGGCGAAGGTCGTCGCTGGCAAAAAAAACCGTCGCCGCCCAGGGCACATCACCGGCACAGGTCGCCAGCGTCATCGTGTTGTGACTTTTTAAGTAGTCGACAATCTGCTGCTTGAGTGCATCCGACATTAAATAATCGCCACGTAGCGCCCGTCGTTAGGGAGCCTAAATTGGCTAAGATTCTAACATTTTCCAAGCGGACACCAAAACCAAAGGCTAAAGCATGGAAAGACGGGGATCTTCAACATCGCGCGGCAACTTGGCCAGCCCGTTAGGGCCGGCTAACTGGCATCGGCCCAACACAAAAGGGATGAAGAGAGAAGCCAAACATTGTCCGCTTGATTGGGTGACCAGACTGGAGACATAGCGCGAAGCTGACACCCTGGAGATCAGGTTACGGTCAACGCATCCTCACGGGTTACGAATCAATGGCGCTTTTCGAAGCGCGCTAAGATTTCGCGCGCCGACGCATAGCATACTGACCTTGAGCTCGTGGATGGTGGAAGAAATGAATTCAACAACTTTGGCGGTAGACACCAACGCCGCCGCCAAGAGCGGCTGGCCGAAGCCGGCAATGTCGGCGCCAAGGGCGATCGATTTGGCGATGTCGACGCCGGTGCGAATGCCGCCGGAAGCAATCAGTTGCATATCCGGCAACGCTTGATGCACGCTGAGAAGAGCTTCCTCGGTCGGAATCCCCCAATCTGCAAACGTTGTATCTGCGCGTTTACCTTGTTGGGCGGCACGCTGCGCTTCCACGGCGGACCATGATGTTCCACCGTGTCCGGCAACGTCGATCGCCTTCACGCCAGCGCGTTGCAACCGTAACGCTGCGTCGACTGAAATACCGTTGCCGACTTCTTTGGCGATCACGGGAACTTCGAGTTCGCGGCACACCACAGCGATCCTTTTGCTTAATCCTTTGAAGTTTCGATTGCCCTCGGGCTGAACCGCTTCCTGCAACACGTTCAAGTGCAAGATCAGCGCGTCGGCGCCAATCATCGCTATGGCGCGGCGGCAGTGTTCGATGGTGTAGCCGTAATTGAGCTGCACCGCGCCCAGATTACCAAATAGAAGAATATCCGGCGCGACGTCGCGAACCTGAAACGACATCGCCGCGGATGGTTGTTCGATGGCGACGCGCTGAGAGCCAACGCCCATGGCAATGCCGAGCTCCTGCGCCGCCGCGGCTAGGTTGCGATTCACCTTGCGCGCCAGATCGAAGCCACCGGTCATCGATGAAATCAAAATGGGCGCTCTAAGTCGCTTGCCGAGAAACGTCGTGCTCAAATCAATGTCACCGATGTCGAGCTCTGGCAAGGCGTTGTGGACGAAGCGGTAACGGTGGAGCCCGGTGCCTGAAGCGCTTGTAACGCTCTCGGTGTCGAGGCAGATTTCGAGATGTTCTTTTTTGCGTTGCTGGGTTTTAGTGAGGGCTTTGCTAACCCTGCGGCGTGACATGACGATCTTGGCCGGCGCGCTCACCGCTGCTTTTTGGCTTCCTTGCGCTCCTTCGCCGCCGTGATGGGCGTCGTCTTAGAAGCGTCCGGGTGACGGCTCATGCCTTCGTCATCCCAGCGATGAAAAAGCTTTACGTCGATGTCGAATTGGTCGAGGATCCGCGTCACGGTTTGATTGATCACGTCGTTCAATGTCTTGGGACGATGATAGAAGGCCGGCACGGGCGGGAAAATAATCGCGCCCATGCGCGTAAGCGACGCCATCGCTTCCAAATGGCCGAGATGAAGAGGCGTTTCGCGCACCACCAAAACAAGTTTTTTTCGCTCCTTCAATACGACGTCGGCCGCGCGCACGAGCAAATCGCCGCCGAGCGAATGGGCGATGCCGCCCATGGATTTCATCGAACAGGGGGCGATCACCATCCCTTCGGTGCGAAACGACCCGCTGGAGATGCTCGCGCCGACGTTATTGACGTCGTGAACCACATCCGCCATCGCTTCGACGTCCTTGACGGAGAATGGCGTCTCCACCTGGATCGTCATCCGGCCGGCCTTGCTCATCACAAGGTGAGTCTCGATGTCGTCCATCTTGGCGAGAATCTCCAGCATGCGCACGCCGTAGATCGCGCCGGTGGCCCCGGAGATGCCAACGATTAATCGTTTTTTCTGATTCAATTGAGGAACTCCCACGTGAGTTGATCACCGTCGCTGACACCGAGATGCTCCTTCAGCCGCAACGGCGCGACGATTTCGATTTTGTCGTCCGGATAATTGTCCACTTCGGGAAATAGGATCGCCCCGGCAATTCTTTCAGAACCGGCTCGCCCGAGAATTTCAATCGGATAGACCCGAGCGCTGCAAAAGTCGCCGCCCTTGGGCGCCAACCGGACGCCGGCCGATTCATCGCGCAGGCGCTGCCAAATCTGAGCATCTTGCGTGTCCTTGGGGCGAACGTTGAGCGTGGCCGGAAAAGCTTCGAATCCCAAGCGCTGCTTCAAAGCCGACTGCACCCAATCCAGAGCCATGAATGAAGCGGCCTGGCCGAGATCGGAAAATATTATCCCACTCATCTGCACCACGCTGGGCTCCTCAATGACCGGAAAGCGATGGCGCGCCGCCGCCGCGCCGCACTTTGATGACTTCGCCGAGAATCGATAGCGCGATTTCCGCCGGCGTTTCGGTCGCGATATCGAGACCGATGGGCGCATAAACTCGCTCAATCAGTTCTTCGCTGATCTTGTCTTCATCCCGGAATCTCTGGAAACACGCCTTAATCCGACGTCGGCTGCCGATCATGCCGATATACTTCGCCTGGCTGGGTAGAACCACCCGTAAGCAGGGCTCGTCATAAGCATGTCCGCGGGTAATCAGCACAATGTAGCACGAAGGCGTGATGGTCATCTCTTTGAGCATCTGCGCCATGTCGCCGACCAAGACATCATCGGCATCGGGAAACCGCTCGCGATTTGCGTAGAGGAGTCGGTCGTCGATCACGGTTACGTGAAAATCCAGAACTTTAGCAATTTTGACCAGCGGCACCGCGATGTGGCCAGCGCCGACCACGATCAGCTTAGGTGGCGAGGGCATGACCTCAAAAAAGACTTCGAGCTTGCCGCCAGCCTCCGGAATATTCAGCGAAACCAGCTGCGATTTTTCAGCACGCAAACGGACGGCGCTTTCCTCAACGATCCGCTGAATGACGCGCGGATCACCGATGGTTTCGCCGCTGACTTTCCCATCACCGACGAGACATTTCGCCCCAGGCTCAACGCGAACACCGGGCTCGACCTCGACGACGGTAGCCAGCACAGCCGCCGCGCCCTGTTCACTGATTTGAACCAGTTCTTCCGAGAGAGAAATCATTTATTTGCCGATGTGGCTTCCTGATCCCGTTCATTCCACCACGGATCGATAAAAACATTCATGATGCCACCACAGACCGCCGGACTGTCCGAAGAAATATCGTCCAACAGATCGACGCGAACGGTTCTCGGTTTGCGCGTGCGGATAACTTCGATCGCTTCACGCTTCACGTCCGCTTCGCCGCAGCCGCCGCCGATGGTGCCAAGAATTTCTCCCCACGCCGTCACCACCATCTTGGCGCCGACTTCACGCGGCGTCGAACCTTTGGTCGAAACGATCGTCGCCACAGCTAAAGTCTCTCCCTTGTCGAGAAACTCTTTCACCTGGTGGTAAATAGAATCCTTCTTTTTCCCTTCGAGATCCGCATCCGTGTAACAAGCGCCGGGTCCAGCCATATTCATTCCTCCGAATATTGAAGATCGAGAACGGAGGATCGAGGACCGCCATCGTCAATCTTCGATCCTCGATCTTCGATTTATTTAAGCTACCATCTTCTGTAACGTCCGTCCCAAAGCGACTAAACTATTCACGTTGTGAACCGACAGAAACATGTCCAGATAAGGCAGCGCCGCTTGCATACCCTTGCAGAGGGGCTCGTAATTTTCGCTCGCGAGCAACGGATTGAGCCAGATGATTTTTTTGCAGCGCCGTTTGAGATCCTGCATCTCGCGCTCGAGCAAGCTCACATCACCGCGATCCCAACCGTCGCTGATGATCACGACCACCGTCCGATGCGTCACCATGCTCGGTGCGAAATCTCGGTTGAACGTGTGCAGTGAACGGCCGATATTGGTGCCGCCGGACCAACCGAGAATGCTGCCGGAGATCTTGTCCAAAGCGTTGACGATGTCCTTGGTGCGGATCAGATGCGTAATCCGGCTGAGCGACGTGCTGAAAACGAAAGTCTCCACGCCCCACAATTCGTTCTGCAGGCCATACATGAATTGGATCAAAAACCGGCTGTAGCAGTCCATCGAGCCGCTGACGTCGCAGAGCAGCACGACTTTGGTTTTTTTGATGCGTTTCTTACGATGCACCAAGTCGACGATCTCACCACCGTATTTCATGTTGCGGCGCATCGTCCAGCGCGGATCGACGGTGTTGCCCTTGCGGCCGATTTTTTTGCGCCGGCTGATTTGCGTCGCGATCTTGGTGGCGATGAGAAGTATCGCGCGCGCGATGGCGCGGCTTTCTTCCACGCCCATCTCGCTGAAGTCTTTACGGTTCATCAGCTCCTGCGGGCTATACGTCGGCACTGAAAACTCGTCGAGGTTTTCCAACGGCAAGTTTTCCTTGGCGGGAGACTCCACCGTCGCCTCATCCAGGCCGCCTTCCTCATCGCCGCCTTCGGGCGCGTCCGCTTCGCTCGGCGTGCCTTCGATCTCCATGGTGTCCATCGGCACCCGCTCATAGCTCATCTCACGCCAGAAACAATCGAACAGCATATCGAACGCCGGGAAATCTTCTTTTTGCGAGATCATGTTGGCGCGCAAAAGCGCTCGAAAGTCCGTCCTCTCGCCGAGATCCACATGTTCCACGGCGCGCGATGCGTCGAGCACTTGGCTGAGGCTGACTTTCACACCGAGTTGCTTTAACGCGCGCGCAAAAGCCATCAAGTTGGGCAGGGTTCCCTTGCCCCGCGCCGAAGCGACGCTGTTGACGGCGGCAGCAATTGTTTCAGGAGTTACGTCCATCGAACGCTAGCTCACCATTTCCGGCGACGCTCTGAACAGAGCATCCAAGTTGAGTTGCCGCCCTTCGACCTGATCCCGTAGGTGATGCAAATCTTCGCGATACTTAAACACGCACCCCATGGTCTCGACCACCGTTTTATCGTCCAGACTTTTGCGATTGAGCGCGATCAACGCCGACGCCCAATCTAGCGTCTCCGCCACACCGGGCCGTTTATAAAAATTCATCTCGCGGACTTTTTGCATGAAGGCGCAAATCTGCTGCGCCATCTTCGCTTCCACTTCTGGAAATTTGGTGGTGATGATCTCATACTCCTTTTCAAAGCTCGGGTACTCGATCCAATGGTATAGACAGCGCCGCTTGAGCGCGTCGTGAATTTCCCGGGTACGGTTCGAAGTCAGAAAAACAAATGGGCGATGCTTCGCCGCGATCGTGCCCAGCTCGGGTATCGTAATCTGAAAGTCGGACAACACCTCCAACAAGAATGCTTCGAACTCCATGTCCGCGCGATCGATCTCATCGATCAATAGCACCGGCGGACTGGAGCCATTGGTCTGGATCGCTTCCAGCAACGGTCGCTTGATCAAATATTCTTCGCTGAATATCTCGGTCTCGACCTTCTCTTTGTCGCCGTGCTCGACCTCTTCGAGCTTGATCCGCAGCATCTGCTTTGGATAGTTCCATTCGTAGAGGGCCGTGTTGGCATCTAGGCCCTCATAGCATTGGAGCCGAATAAGCTTGGCGCCGAGTACTTTCGCCAGCACCTTGGCAATCTCGGTTTTGCCCACGCCAGCCTCTCCCTCCAAAAGCAGTGGCTTGCCCATAATCAACGAAAGGTAAACCACGGTCGCCAAGGCGCGGTCGCAAACGTATTTCTCGTTGAGAAGTATCTCCTGGACTCGCTCAATTGTAAGTTGTTGTGGGTTCACTTTTATCTCACCTCTGAATTGATAAATTGCCGCTTACGGCGCGGCGCTGATCAGGCATCCGACGTAACCACCGTTCATCGCGCCCGGGCTTAAAAATAAATCACGATACTCCCTTTTATGACCGCGAGCAATGTCAGCAAATACGGATGCTACTGGCACTTTGTCGCACTCCAACTCAGCCGGCCGCTAGTGCCGATGGATACCGATCGGATAATTCCATCATAACAAACCGATGGACGATAGGTAAATCTAGCCGTCGACAAATAGAGCCGCTGCTTGGTAAGTTGCCGACGAGTTTCGAAGGGACAAGCCACCGCCACAATCGGAATTATGCCGATGAGCAATGGCCGTGAATTGGGGCTATGACGAAGGCGGGCAGCCTAATTGGCAGCCACGTAGGCCTGTTTGAATTGCGTGGCGTTCGATAGAGAATCTTTCAGTTCATTCGCCGCGCGAAGATCGGTGAATCTGCCGATCCGAACCCGATGCCAAGTTTTGCTTTCGGTTTCGAAGATCATCACATACGCCTCGTATCCGCTCTTCCGCAAGAAGTCCGCCATTTTCTGTGCATCTTTTTCTCCTGCCAACCCTGCCAACGAGGCGACTTGCACCGCCCATTGGCGCGCCGGCTTGGATGCCGGTCGGGGCGCTGTGATCAGGCGGGGCGGCGACGGACGTGCCGGCTCGAACGGTCGTGTCACCGAAAGGACATAGGCCGGCTGGGCTGAAAGGACTCTGTCGCTTGGCGGCGAGACTACGGGCTGCGTGAGAACTCGTGTCCCCACTTCCGAGGGAGGAGAGACAGTCGAGGGCAAACTGATCTTATGTGGCGGCGCAACAACTCCCTGCTGCCCCGCTGGCGCAGCGCTCGGAGCCGGCGCAACGGGGTTGGGCGGCGGCGCCACATCACCAGAGGGCCCGGGCAAAGTCGGTTTCTGTTCCAATGGTTGTTTTTGCAGCTTCTCCCGTTCTCTGGCCATTCTGTCTAGCTCGTTTCGCACCGTGGAAAGCGATTTCTTAAAATCTTCGGTGATTTGTTGGCCTTGCTCGCGATTCCGAATCACGTGCGGCGTGATCAGCATGATCAGTTCCGTTCGATCGACCTTGTCAGTGGTTGTCCCGAAGAAACGCCCGAGCACGGGAAGATCCATGAGGTATGGAATCCCAGTGCGAGCTCGAGATCGATTATCGGCAATGATTCCGCCTATGACCAGAGAATCGCCGTCTTGAACTACGGCAGTTGTCTCCGCCTGGCGAATATCAAAACTTGGAAAACTACCGGAAGATCCCAACGTGACCGAAGCGTCCGGGTTTATTTGGCTCACCTCGGCCAATATCTGCAGATTGACTAGCCCTTGCGAGTTCACCTGAGGGATAATGGTCACAATCCTGCCGGTGTTTTGATATTGAATTGTCGAGCTGGACACAATCGTCCCCGTGGCCTGCGGCGATTGTACAGTGCCGGTCGCTACCGGCTCCTGACTTCCCACTTGAATCCGCGCCGGACGGTTGTCGGCTGCGAGCACGCTCGGAGATGATAGGATTTTTAAGCGAGAATCCTTCGCTAACGCGTTGATAAAGGCCCGGATCGCATTACCGCGACCGATAACACCACTAATGCCGCTGGCGAACTGGGTTAAACCAGCAGCGGAGGCTGGGGGTAAACTACCGCTTCTGACTGCGCCTTGAGACCCAAACTTTTCCCCGAAAATTGTCGGGTTAAATTTGCTGAAAATTTCGTACTCGATCCCGAACGATTCGGTATTTTGAAGCGTCACTTCCGCGATCAGCACATCCAACAGCACCTGCCGAGGCACAATGTCCAAATCCTTCAAAATATTCTTGATGTTTTGAAACTCCTGTGCCGTCCCGTAAATCACTAAAGAATTGGTTGCTGGATCAGCGACGATGCGCGTTTGATCCTCCGGCTTTTGCGCTTGAGCCCCCGGTGTTGGCGGTCGGAGAGCTCCCGGCGGTTGCACCGCAGGCGGGGCCGGCGCCGGCACCGCTGGCGCGGTAGGTTGTCCGGGAGTTGGAACTGCGGCGGCATAAGCGCCGCCGGACCGATTTTGAGCCCAGCGTGGCAACGCCGTGCTCAAAGCAAACAGCACAACCACAGGAATTACGAATCGATTATGTAGCATCCCTTCGCTCCGATACGAATTAATCCGTTAAGGGTAAGTTGACTGAGACGAAAAACCTGACGATCCGAACGGCGAACTCGTTGACGGTCTTCCGCTGGTACCCATTTGAGACGAACCGCTTTGGGATGTCCCGCCGGTGTAAGATCGATGCAGATCTTGGAGACTCGTCGACGGCCGGTTTCCACCCGAAGACGGTAACCCGAGAGCCTGGGTCAAAATCGCAGCGAGATCATCTGCTTTGCCATTTTCCACTGGGTAAATAAAAATGCGTCGTCCGGGGCCCTCGGCGACAACGTCAATGCGGTCCAACCAGCGCTTGACATAAGTCCAAGCTGCTTCGCTGTGACCGATAACCAATAGCTGATTGATGCGCGGCAGCGCGATAAGCTCTGCAGCAAAGTTCTCCGCCTGCGGCGCCGAGGACGCAAAAGACTGCATGACCTTGGTCAGCTCCTGCGCCAGCTCTTCGGCACTCGCCACCTTCGGCTGGTATATTTCCATGCGCGTCCCAGCGAACACCTGTACGTCGATCATATCCGCAATTTCCATCAATCGCTGGATGTTGGACGGTAAATCCATGACAATCAGAAAGTTACCGCGCGGATTTTCGATGATCTCGCCGCCTGGCTGGAGAAAAGGCGTGAGCACCCGCTTCATTTCCGCCACTGCGAAAAAGCGCACGGGAATCACTTGCAGCGCGAAACCGTCCTCTTTGTTTTGTCCGGCCGGCCGAGCCAAACCCTTGCCGTCTTTGATCGGCATGATGTGATAAAGATTGCCGGTACGCACCGCGACGGCGCCGTTCATCCGTAGGATCTGATGAAAGATCGGCAGCAAATCCTCGCTGCGCAGCGGTTCCGCGCTGTTTATCGTCACCGTACCTTTAACTTCGGGATCGATGGTGTAAGTGAGATGCAACTGCTGCGCGATGATATGGATGATTTCCACCAAATCGGCACGATTGAAGTTTAACGAAACCATGCCACCCGCAGGCGCCGGTGCCGGGGGCGAAAACCGCCGTTGCCCGCCCGATGGCGCGCCTGCTTCCGGCGAGGGTGCGCCGCCGGATGGAGACGGCGTTGTCTCCGAGTCCGCTGGCGCTGGCGAGGGCGCGGCCGACTGAGTCGGAGGAACAGCTTGTGGCGCGGCCTGGGGCGCAACTGAACCGGGCGATGGTCCCGGCCCTGGAATCCGCCGCGGGATTACGGGTGTCCTCGGAGCGTTTTGCTCCACGCCCGCGGCAGGCGAACTCGGAGAAGCAGGGTTTGATTGATTTGGCGTCGGGGATTGGGCAAATATGGGCACAGCGACCGCCGCGGTCAATGCCACCGCGGCGAATCCGGTTAATCGCACTGGTCGCATCAAAATAAGTCCTCCTACGATCACGACTCGGGATTCGGATTCCCGGGAGTTGGCACTCGGCCTCGGCGCGGCAGGTTGGGCAAAACGCGCGGCTGCGGAGCAACGCCTGGCGGCTGAACAATCTGACCCGAAGGTTGCGTCCGCGGCGCTGTCACATCAACTTTGCGGAAATAATCCAACGGCACTTCTAGCCGCGCGGCATCTTTTGCGAACACCACTCTTTTGTCGGCGATTTCCGCCAACCTGTAACCCTCGATATTATCGCCAAGCTTTAATCTCATGGGTGCGACCGGTTGCGCCGGTACGGGTTGTCCGAGATTCACGTTGCTGCCGTCTTGTACGATCGCCGTGCGGTTGCTGCCGATGATCACGGTGCCGAGCAGAATCAGATTCTTGATGCGCTGAAAGGAACGGGAGCTTTCCTCGGCCTCGCGGGTCGCGCTGGCGCCCCTTTCGGGATCGAAGAGATTCTTGCTCACGATCACGTCGGTGCTGACCGCTGCTCGAGGCGTCACCATAGGCTGTTTTTCGGACGATGTCCCGACTGGGCCGGCTTTGCTCGGCGTCGGCATGATTTCCGGACTATCGTGCCACAATCGATACGTGGTCCAACCGATGAGTCCGATGGCCACAGCGAGAAAAATACTCAATAGGGAAGATCGTGTTAAAATCGCTACTCCTCGAGCGGTCTTGAGCGTTAAAAATGATCTAATGTACGCTCGTTGACCACCAGCGTCAATTACAATTGTGAATTATAAGCCTCATATCGTGATTGGGGAATAGTAATTTTTGTCCCTGTCACGACTGAGATTCCCATGGCACGCGAAGAATTGCTGGCGTGGCTTTGATCCTGCCACTGACCGAATAATTGGTTCGTCGATTGCGACGCTCATTAGGCCAGCCAATTGTTACATTCGGATTAAATCAGACGATGATTTTGGGAGGGTCAACCCGTCAAACGATCGGTGATCAAGCCTCTGCGGTTTTTCGTAACGCCAGCCAATGTCTTCAAACACCTTTTTCAGAGAGCGTCTTGGTCGAGCTTCCTGGATTATCGGCCTTGCCCGGAGCGCCGCCTTGAGCGCGTGCAAAACCAGTCACCGTAAGGCTGATGCGCAGGTTCTGCGCGGGTAACTGCGGCACTCCCTGGGGTTGAGGAAACCCAATCGGACGGAATAGCGAGCGCACGTTGATTTCGTCGATGACCAGCAATTTAGGCGAAGTTTCGAGACCTTTGATCAGGTTGGCGATCTGCTGGATTTGGCCGCCGATCTCCATCTGAATGCCGATTTTCGAGAACGAGCCGGCCGTTTCAGGATTAAGCACGCGAGTGGTAATCACTTGCGTCCCTTCCCGGCCGGCCAGCGCTTGCACGGTTTCTTGGAGATCGGAGGCGCTGACCGATGGCGTGTCGCCGGTCAGCAGTTTTGGCTCTTGCCCCTTGATCTCAACTCGCGCCGCTTCCAATCCAGCTAATAGCGACTCTTTTTGACCGAGGTAACGGCGATTTTTAGTCAGAAGCTGGGGTTGGCTTTCGAGTTGGCTCTTGACCCAATGGCGCCGCTCGAGAAACGGCGTAACGATCGCATACTTGCCGATAAAACCAACGAGAATGACCACGCTCAAGACCACTAGGGCCCGCTCCCGTTTAGAAAGTCTTTGCCAAAGATTGTTCATTGACCTACTTTGGATTCTTTCCTCGGCTGGATTTTCACTTCCTTGCTCGTTTCCTTAGCGGCTGGCTTCACCTTTTCCAGCTCCGCCTTTAATGAGAAAGTCTCGCGATTATCGCGGCCGCGATTAGACGGCGCATTAAAGCCGACATTCTCGAACACGGGCGAGCGCTCCAAGAGCGGAATTAGAGCCGATGCATTTTCCGCGTTGCCTTGCACTTCCAACACGCCGGCGTGGTAGCGCAGGTTCGAAAGATAAGCGGCACTTGGGACGATCTTGGAAAGTTCGTCGAGCACCCGTAGGACCTCGCCGCGGCGCTGCTCTTGCTCTTTGATCAGGCTCGCCTCTTTGCGCAACTGTTCGAGCTGAGTTTCCTCGCGGCGGAGGGCACCAATCGCGGGGTCGAGCGCTTGATTTTCTCTCTGCAATTGCCGGAGCCGTAGCTCATCTTTGATCGGAAAACTCGTGCCCCACGCGGCCAGCGCGAGCAAGAGCATGCCTATGAGAACCGTATTGAGCAACGACAAGGTCTGGCTCCGGTTTCCATCGTCGTCCTCGTGGCTCAAAAAATTGGCGCCAAGCGAAGCTTCGCGGACACCCCGCAAAGCGGCCCCGATAGCCGGCAACACCGATGCCTCCACCCGCTGCGTGACTCCCTTCAAGCGCGGATTGACAAGAGCGGTAACGTCCTCTGCTTCGGCAAGTTTGCCGGCGGCCAGGCCGTTTAGAGGAGCCAGATCGCCGCAACGATAGAATTTTGGCACTTGGCTCAAACCTTCTTGCAGGAGTTCGTTGCCCGCACCCTGTGCCCATTCGGCGGCGGGCAATTGATGACAAAATAATAACTGAGCCGCTGGCTGCCAACCATTCGGCTGGCCTCTGACACCGATCATTTCCCAATGACGTGGATTAGCGGTCACGACGGCCATACCGCCGCCATTCGGCGTATCTGCGAATAATAGATAGTTTGCCAATGCCGTGGTTGTGGTTTCGACACCGCTTGGCTTGATTCCGAAAGATTCCAGCAAACTGAGAAGTCCATCAATATTTTTCTTAGGGACCGCAAAAACGTAGACGCTGAACTTCTCACCCTTCGGCCCCACCGGCACAAAGTCATAGTAAACATCGTTGCGCTTGAACGGCAATTGTCTTTCGAGCTCGTAGTCAAGCACTTGCTGAAGATTGTCTTGTGCCGCACGGGGTAAAAAGACCTCCTGTACGATCGTCTGCTCTTGCGGCACGCAAATGTAGATGGCATCACGCGCGGCGTTGAAGTGAGGCAAGAGAGAAATGATTGCCTGTCGCAGCGCCCGTTCACGCGAATCGTCTTCCGCTTTGAGCGCGATTTCGCGCACGTCTTCGGCGACCCAGCCGGTGAGCTCGGAGATCGACTGACGATTGTCACTTTCGGGCAGCTCCCGCGTCTCTTGATCGACCATGGACACGTTGAGGAAGCTCTTGCGCAGGCGCACCATGACCACGCGGTCGCTGAGGATATAAAGCCCAACGCTGGTGAGAAAATCAGCACGCGAGATATCGTGTAAATGACGCAGACCGATCATCGTCCCTGCCCTCGGTGATGAAACTTGAGAATGCCCAAATCTGTAACCGGCATATGATAACCCATCCTCTAGCTCCGGGGTAGCGCCATGTCGCGATCCAACCAACGCAAGAGCTCGAATCCTTGAGCGCCACCCAGCCGGACGATTCCCTTGACCCGGCGAGCCAAGCGGGAGTCCACCGGCCGGCCTTCCGCTTCTACGGCAACCACCGACGGATTGGTAAAGATAAACATTTGCATTGCCGTGTCGCCGGCGCCGATGCCCAAAAGCGGCAGCAAATCGGCGAGAGTTTTCTCTGAAAGTTTTTTTCGTTCCTCGACAAAGTTGCGGCATTTTTCCAAGGCAATCCCCATCATAGCATGAATCACTTCGGCGGATGCCGTGCGCAGATTGACCCGGTCAATGGGGCTATCGATCGTAAAGATATCGCGTAGCGCGATGCGCGGCGGTCCATCGTTCCTCGATGGGCCATTGTCTTCGGCGTAGCCATAAAACAACTCAGGCGTCATGCCTTTGATCCAGAGCAGGTCCTCAACGGTGTCCAGCGGGCCGTTTTTTGCGCTGTACGGGGGTGAGAGAGATTCGTAGTACTCGCTCTCCGCGCCATGGGTTCGATGCAGATCGTCCGTATCACGCCAGTCCATGATCGAATCCACCAAGGTATCCCTGCGCGCTTCATCGATGCCGAGATTGGTGAAAACTCGCCGCAGAGTTTCTTCATTGACCCGGTTGAGATTGATCTTGGCGCTCTCATCCATCAAGCGAACCCGTACCAGGCCTGCGCCGAGAGTTTCTTCTTGAAAGGAGCCGTCGAAGAGATCCTTATTTGAGTCGTTTGGAGCCGTTGAACCGGCGGCGCTTTGGCGATTCAAAAACTCGTACAAACCCCGTTCAAAACCAGCCAAAGCGAGATAATAACCGGTGGTCTCGTCGCTGAACCGTTGCGCGGCGGTGCCTTCCTCGCGCGCCGATGTGCTAAACTCGAAGGCCACCACGAACAGGAAAATAAAAATCCACAACACCATGATCAGCGCGACTCCCTGTTCACCGACGAGTTGACCTCGCCAAGACGAGAATTTGTCTTTCGGCTTCATGGCGCGAGCACCATCATCATCACTGGAAAAATCCGGCGCACTTCCTTGCCCTGATCATCCAAATAGGTAAAGCGCACGGCGCGCGGCAGCGCGCGTCGCTCTCCTCCATCCCAATGCTCTTCCCAGGTCTCTTCCTCGCCCTGCGGATCCAGATATGCCAAGTGGAATGCCCTTATGCCGTCTTCAAGTATCACGCTGTGAATTTGTCCCGTTGCGCCAGCCTCCACGTTAATGCGCACCGGAGTTGTCTCTTCCAGCCGGAGCACCGTGCGGCCGTTTTTATCTTCGTCAGCCGTGATTTGAATCTTTGCCATGCCGCGCCCACCCATCCCATGGGAATAGGCCGACACAAACGTGAGGTTGTCGGCTTCGCCGACAAAAAAGGGCGCGGCGGCTTGTGGCGACTCACGGTAGGGAAAGGCAGAGTGAATGTAGCTCCCGACCAGATCGCCGACCGACCGGTGTTTCTGATTGCGTGTGGCATTCGCTTGGGATTTCGCCACGGCGCTATGACTGAGAGCGAATGCGCCGTAAAGGATCGCGCTCATCAGCGCGAAGATCGTCAGCGCCAAGACAACTTCGATCAGCGTAAACCCGGCGGCGCCAGCGCCGATTCGTTTTGTGTTAGGCAAGGTTTTGCGCGCCACCTGCGCTAAGCGTACGCTGCTCATGGGTTGGTCTTTTTCGCGAGTCGAAAGGTTTTTAGCTCCGCCATGCGCTCGCGACCGCCACCGGAGGGTGACAGCTCGACTGTGATTTCTTTGAGCTCCCAGTTGTTCGTCAATCCCAGGGATGACGGCGCATCTTTGACCGGCTGAATCTGGGACCGCCATCTGACGTCGCTGCCGAGGGCGCTGTTTTCCGAGGACGCCGTTAATTTCTTTCGCGCTAACAGCTCATCCATCACCCGTGCGCCGTCGGCCGCGAATTCCGTGCGTGCGGTGCTGCGCGCGCCCAAGCGCAGACCCAAAGAAAAAATTTGCAACAACGTCACCACGCCCAAGCCAAGGATGGTCAAAGCCACCAAAACTTCGAGTAACGTGAACCCTCTAGTCGATATGGAACGACAGCGACGCATAGTTAATTTCCACGGGAAACTTCAATTCTACCGGTGAGAGATTCCAGTCGAATCAGATACGAAATGGATTTTACAATATCGCCCAGGACGATTTGTCCGCCAAGATTGCTGCCGTTGGGAAAAAAGTAAAACCTCCTGTGATCACGATCCACCGCCTCGCCGCCATCGATGGAAACAATTCTGACCTCCGGCGGCAGGTACACTTCTCTCAAACGCGCAACGCGATAACTGTTTTGCCCCAGATCGACCTCGAGTTGCTGCGGTTCGCCGTCAAACAACGCGCGGCTTCTTAAATCGCGCGCCACCGCGGCCAAACCTATGGCCGAGCTGCGCACCTCGCGGTCCTGCAGACCTTTCGCGATATTGGGCAGGACGATGAGCATGCTGACACCGATAAGAACCAGCACCAAGACGAGCTCAAGGAGCGAAAAACCACGGTTACCTTTCCCAGCTGGTAACATCACGGTTATTGTCCTCACCGCCGGGAATTCCGTCCGCGCCATAAGAAATAATATCGTAAGGACCATGATCGCCCGGGCTCTTATAAATATAAGGCTTGTTCCAGGGATCCGGCGGCACATCTTTCTTAAGATACGGCCCATCCCAACGTTCGGCGCCCGCAGGTTTCTGCGTCAGCGCCTGTAAGCCTTCTTGGCTTGTGGGATATCGCCCGACGTCGAGACGAAAGGTGTCCAGCGCCGTGCCAAACAATTCGATTTGCGCTTTGGTCGCTTTGGCCGTGGCCTTTTCTTCTTGCTTGATGAACTGCGGCACTACTAATCCCGCGAGCAAGCCAATAATAACCACGACCACGATCAGCTCGATGAGCGTGAAGCCGTCGGCGTCTTGGAGAATTTTTTTAGAAGGGTAAGTCATTAATGCTAAAAATCGCCAGCAGCATGGAGATGACGACACTGCCGATAATCAACCCCATCCCCAGGATCAAGATCGGCTCCAGCAAGGATGTCAGTCTTTTGGTGGCTCGTCTGACTTCCTGATCGTAGTAATTCGCGACCTCGGCAAGCATGGCATCTAACTTACCCGTTTCCTCTCCCACGGCAATCATGTTCAGCGCCAGCGGCGGGAAGAGACCGCTCTCGTTCAGCGGCCGTGCCATCCCCTTACCTTCGCGCACTCGCACCTGAACTTGTGCGATTGCCCGCGCGAGCAAACGATTGCCGAGCACGCCTTGAACCGTGCCCAACGCGTCGAGCATCGGCACGCCGCCCTTTAATAACGCCGACAGGGTGCGGGAAAAGCGCGCGGTCTCGAATTTTCGCACCAAATCACCGAGCAACCAAATACGCAGACAGAATCGGTCCCATTCGTTCTTTCCTTCCGGACTTTTCATATAGAAGATGCCGCCGGCAACAGCCGCGGAAACGACGAGCAGGATGATCCAGCCGTAGTGCGCCAAAACTTGGCTGAGATCGATAATAAGCTTGGTCATCAGCGGCAGAGCCTTACTATTATCTCGAAAAATCGTCGCAAACTTTGGGATGACAAAGAGAAATAAAACGATCAACGACACGCCAGCCGCGCTCGCCAATATTACCGGATAAATCAGCGCAGACTTCACATCTTCTTTAAGCGCCAGCGTGCTTTCCAGATACTCGGTCAAGTAGCGCAGCACGCCTTCCATAATACCGCCCGCCTCGCCGGCGCGGATCATGTTCACATAGATCTTGGGAAACACGTCGGGATGCTCGCCCATCGCGGCAGCCAAGGATTTCCCCGCGCGTACCGCCTCGACCAAGGAGCGCAAAATCTTGCTGAATTCAGCGCCTTCAATCAGTCCGCCAAGAATAGACAAACTCCGATCCAGCGGCAGCCCGGCGCCGAGCATTGTGCCCAGCTCACGAGTAAACTGAAGCAGCTGTTGTTGACTGATCTTACGCCGGGATGAGAACGCGAGCTGATGGCGCACTGCGCCGATCGCGCGCTCGCTCGGGAGCGCGATGCGCAACGGCACGCAACCCATGTCGCGCAGACGCAAGATCACGTTTTGCTCCGCGTCGGCTTCCATGACGCCTTCGACGACCTTGCCCGCTTGATCTGCGGCGCGGTACTGAAAAAATGCCATCTTTCAGCCCAACCGGTTGGCTCCCCCCTATTTTGGATTTTAGATTTTCGATTTTGGATTGTCGGAGCGGGGGTCAAAAGCAGGACCGTGTGGATTGCGTCGGAGGTTTTTGACCGATAATCGAAAATCCAAAATCGAAAATTACTCTCAGGACTCTTCTCGCGTCACTCGTAACAATTCAGCCAAAGTCGTGACGCCCTGGCGCACTTTATCCCAGCCGTCGTCTCGGAGCAGGCGCATCCCCTGGCGCACGGCAAGGCTACGTATCGCACCGGCATCGGCGCGCTGCACGATGACCTTGCAGATTTCCGAAGTCGCCGGCAGTAACTCAAAAATCCCGACGCGCCCGAGGTAGCCGGTTTGGTTGCAGGCTTCGCACCCGGTGGCTTCCCACACGTTCTGCACGCCATTGCTATTTTGCAACTCCAACTCAGCTGTCGTAACGTCCAATCCCGCGAACGCAACTTCTCTGCGGCAAGCCGGGCAGAGGCGACGCACCAGCCGTTGCGCCAAAACGCCCAAAAGCGATGACGAGAGCAGATAATCTTGCACGCCCATTTCTAGCAGACGGGAAATCGCGCCTGCGGCATCGTTGGTGTGCAGAGTCGAAAGCACCAAGTGACCGGTGAGCGCCGCCTGCACGGCGATCTCGGCGGTCTCGGCGTCGCGGATCTCGCCCACCATGATGACGTCGGGGTCTTGGCGCACGATTGAGCGCAGCCCGTTGGCGAAGGTCAAACCGATTTGGGGCTTGACGTAGATTTGATTGACACCGCTCAATTGATATTCCACCGGGTCTTCGATGGTAATGATCTTCTTTCCCGGATCGTTGATCTTTTGCAGCGCGCCATAGAGCGTCGTCGTCTTGCCGCTGCCGGTCGGACCGGTGACCAGGATCATGCCATGGGGTCGTTTGATCATCTCGTTGAACGTGGCCAGAAGCCCGGCAGGAAATCCGAGAGTATCGAGCTCGGTAAAAATCTGTCCTCGCTCCAAAAGCCGGATGACCACGCTTTCCCCATAAAGGGTGGGCACGGTCGCAATACGCAGATCGACGTCCTTGCCGGCAAGGCGGGTCTTGATGCGGCCGTCCTGCGGCAAGCGGCGTTCCGCGATATTAAGCTGGGCAAGAATCTTGAGACGCGAAATAACCGCGCCCTTCAATTGCCGTGGCGGCGATTCGACTTCGTGCAGAATGCCGTCGATGCGGTAGCGGACTTTGAGTTGATTTTCGAAGGGCTCGATATGCACATCCGAAGCACGGCTTTCAAGCGCCCGCACGAGCATTTGATTGACCATGCGAATGACTGGCACCTCGGACGCCATGTCACGCAAATGCGCGACATCTTCATCATCACCGATACCGTCGAGCTGCGGCGCCGCGGCGTCTTGGTTAACTTCCGCCGCATAGGCGCTGCTATAGAGCGCATCGATGCGCGCAGCAATCTCTTTTTCCCGCGCTAGAACCGGGCGAACGGTTAATCCGACGGCGAGCTCTAATGCATGCAATCGCGACAGGTCGAATGGATCGGTGGTCGCGACCAAGAGTTCGCGCCCGTCGATTTTTACCGGCACTATGCGAGCGAGCTTGAAGAAATCACCGATGCCGGGCGGTAGCTCGATAGCGAGCGGTGTATTGGATACATCTTTAAGCGAAATCAAGGGAATATCGAAGTGGTCGCGTAAGACGGGCAACAAATCTTCTTCGGAGAGAAAGCCCAATTCGACAACCAAACGGGTCAAGGGCGTCTGCTGCTCTTGCTGCAGCTTCCTGACCCTTTCCAGCTCGTCACTGGAAAGGAGCCGCCGTTCGATCAACCGCTCCGAAAGACTCAACTGCCCGTTCATGTTCGATGAGCTGGAGGCTATTTGCTCGCTCCCGGCGTCGCCCTGCCGTAGCGGTCTTCTAAACGAACCACGTCATCGAGCTCCGGCGTCGACACTTCCAAGACATCGCAATCTTCCATTGCGATCATGCGGTGCTTCATCCCTGGAGTAATGTGCAAACACTCTCCGGGCGCGAACTGAAGCTTGCTCCGTTTACCTTCGCTTTCGATGTCCATCTCAAGCGCGCCGGACAATAGACGAATCGTCTCGTCTTTCACCACGTGATATTGATAACTCAAGGACTCGCCCTTGTTGATATGAAGAATTTTGCCGACATAACGCTCGGTATGAGCCCAAATGAGCTCATACCCCCAGGGCTTTTCGACTTTTTGCCCGCTATGAAATAACTCTTTCATGGTTGAACAATTTCATGATAGCAGATTGTGAAGAAGGGGGAAAACTGTTTATTTTGTATCGATACAATCTGGGACGGCGGGGCGCAAAAAGAGATAAGTCAAAGCCAAAAGAGTGAAAAAAAATATTCGGGTGTCGTGGTTGTAAAACGGCGCGTCTCCCAGGACGCCCACCAGAAAGGCAAAGAGTGATGCGCCCAAGCAGAAATAGCGGATTCGCATTGGCGCCGAAAATTCGCTCCGTCCCCTGCGAACCAGGCGGCTAAAATTCGACAAAACCATCCACATAAAAGCACTTAGGCCCACCAGCCCAGTTTCGGCGAGCAATTCGGTGTATAGGTTATGGCTGTGAGGAATGAACTCGATTTGCGTGGAGCCTGCTATCCCTTTCTTGAACCCCTCACGAAGGCGGTCTCTTCCATACCCGACGCCAAGGACGGGGTTTTCCAGTCCGACAGCCAGCGCATCGGCCATGAACTGAAGCCGCCCCTCGATCGCAATATCCTCCGTCGGGCTCAGCAGCGTCAGCAGGCGGCCGCGCAACGGCGCGACCGTGAGAAAGGTGCCCAATCCCAAAAGCCCGAGCGCTAAGACCGCTTTTCTAAGGCCGCTTTCCAGCGAACCAATGACCACTAACGAGACAACACAGCCGAGCCATGCGCCTCTGGAGTAAGTAAGTATCAAACCGGCGAACTGCGCCGCGAGCGATACGAGCGTCAACCCACGGAGCCATCCCTTTTGATTGAGGATAATTGTCAAAGCTAATGGGATACTCATCGCAAGGATTAATCCGGCCGAGTTAGGGTGTGCTAGTGGGTATTTAAAGCGATTCATTCGACTAAAATTCAGCACTGATGGATCGTGCACGATGCCGCGTATGACAAGCATCCCCGGCAATACACCCAACAAGATCAAGAGAAGCTTCGGGTTCTTGCCGGTGCCAAAGAGATCCAAAATCATGACGGAGTGCATAACGGCAAATAAGAGATAGCGGTAATCATCCGCTTCGTGAAAATCCGGCAAGAGAGACGCCGTAACTGCGGCAAAAAACGCGACCAGCGCAAGCGGGAAGGAACTTTCATTTAGCCCGAGACCTTGCCGCCCGAGCCGAAACCAGATGAGAATCTTCCAGATGAGCCAGAAGAAAAACGTCGTGCGCGAGATGCTCCACGCGCTGAACCTTGCACCCGAGAGCGGTAATTCGAAACGGCCGACACCCAAAAGCAGGATTGAAAAACACAGAAAAAGGAAAACTCCATTTCCCCACCAATCCACCAGCCTTGCGGATACTTCGGTCCGATCCGCCCCCACCGCAGTCATGTCTAGCTAACGTTTCTATGGACGAAGCCATGCATGAACGTAAGGGCAAGAATTTTTAGATCCCGCCCCAGGGACCAATGCTCGATGTAATCGATATCGTGTTCAATGCGCCGTTCGAGGGAAGTATTGCCGCGCCAGCCGTTCACCTGCGCCCAACCTGTCATGCCGGCCTTCACTTTTTGCCGCAACATGTATTTGGGAATTGATTTGCGAAACTCTTCGATGAGCGGTGGCCGCTCGGGCCGCGGGCCGACCAAGCTCATGTCACCGCGTAAAACGTTGAAGAGTTGCGGCAGCTCGTCCAGGCTCGTGCGGCGCAACCAGCGTCCCAACCAGGTCACGCGCGGGTCATTCCGGGCCGCCCACACCGGTCCGGTCGATCGTTCGGCATTGTCAACCATCGTGCGAAACTTGAGCATCTGGAATCTGTTTCCGTCCAGCCCCATGCGCTCCTGTTGGTAGAATATGGGCCCTCGAGACGTTAGCTTCACACCAACCGCGACGATAGCCATCACGGGAGAAAAAATAATCAGCGCCAGCCCCCCTACCACGATGTCCGCCGCGCATTTGAGGATGGCATTCCATCCGTCGAGCGGCGAAGCCTGCAGCGTCACGATTTGAAGGTCCTCAAATTCTTCGATCCTGCCCCGTAGCTTGGCAAATTCTCCTAAATCGGGAACATAGAACAGAGTCACAGGTTCATCGCCAAGCCAACTTTGAACTTCTCCCAGGCGCGCCGCTTCTTGCAACGGAAACGCAACAAATACCTGGTCAATCTTACCGGAACGGATCATGTCGACGAGATCGTCTTGATTTTTAATGAGCGAAACTCCCAGGGGTTCTTCAAGGGAGTCATCCTGGCCCATCAGATGCACGCCAACGACCGACAGTCCAAGATGACGATACCATTCAAGTTTGTGCACTAGTCGCTTTGCTTGGACTGGAGCGCCCACAACGACGACGTAGCGCAGGTTCTTCCCTTTCCTGCGCACAAAACGCAGCCCCTCCCGAACCAGCAAATGACTAAGGTTTAGAAATGTCACACTGAAACCCCAGAAAAAAACGACGACGGCCCGGGAAAGAATTACTTCACGCAGGAGAAAGATAATGCTGAGAAAGATCAACATCGCAAGACTGGCGCCTTTAAAAAGCTCGACCGTCTCATGCCAGTGCGTGGAGATCCGGCGCGGCCGGTAAAGGTCCAGAAGCTGAAAAACCACACCGTAAACCGTCAGGATCAAAATCCAGGCGATGACGTAATGGCGAAAAACACGGGTCTCAGGCAAAAAAGGCAGATTTGCATGAAAGCGCAGCGAATGAGCCAGCCACCATGACAACGTCAGAAACATGAGGTCATTGACCAACATGAGACTTTTGAAGAATTGGCTATAGCGCTTCAGCATCCCCTTGTTTCTCCACCGCGTGTTCGCGCAAACGGGCCGTTATGTAGTCGTTAATTTCAGCTTTAAATCGATCGCGCGAGAAACGGCAAGCATGCCGGCGAATCGTAGCGGGTTCAAATTTATGCCGGTTCTCCTGGAATAAATGCACCGCCGCCATCAAGTGCTCTGGGGTCTCTTCCGCGAAGAAAATTCCCGTCGGCGGGGTGGCTCCGGTAACATCAAGCGGCACGACCGTTTCAAGCGCTCCTCCCTTGCCATAGGCGATCACCGGCCGTCCGCTCGCCTGGACTTCCAGCGGGACAATCCCGAAATCCTCCTCAGCGGGAAAAATCAGCGCCTGACATCCCGCGTAAAGTTCGGCGATCTCTTTGTCGTCCACCCACCCGAGAAATTCAATGTTGTATTTCGCTCTACGCTCCAAGAATCGCCGCAGTGGCCCGTCACCGGCAACCTTTAACGGCAGTCTTATCGCATTAAAGGCATCGATGGCAAGGTCAATTCGTTTGTAAGGCACCAGCGCCGAGACGATGAGATAATAAGGCTCCTGGCGCTCACCCAATTGAAACCGGTCCATACCCACCGGCGGATAGATCACCTTCGCCGAGCGCCCATAGAGGCTTTCGATTTTCGCGGCGACGTTATTCGAGTTGGCAAGGAATTCATCCACGCGCGCGGTGCTCCTGAGGTCCCACCGCTGAAGATATGGACGACTTAGAGCTAGACCGGCTCGGGCAATAAAAGATGTTCCGCCATTAAGATAGGCATCCCGCAAATCCCAAACGTAGCGCATCGGTGCGTGAATGTATGCGATATGAAGCGCCCGATGCGGAAATATTCCCTTGGCGACGCAGTGACTGCTGGAAAGAATGAGATCGTAATCGCTCAGCTCGAAATGCTCTACGGCATGTGGAAATAGCGGCAAAAGATAGCGGAAATGCTTTTGCGCTCCCGGCAAACGATCGATCCACGAAGTCTTGACATGCATCCGTCGAATCGCCGGCGAGATGCCGTCCGGATCGTAAACCAACGTGTATAAGTCGGCGTCCGGAAATAACTCGCAAAAAACCTCCAAACACTTTTCACCGCCTCGCATGCCAGTGAGCCAATCATGAATTAACGCGACTTTCATCGAAGAACTATGGAAAGCGCCAGAAGGCTTCGACCGCGACTGTGGAGGCATCGGCCGAGGTCGACCATTTCGATGGTAGGGCGGCGATTAGCGCAATGGAAAAATTCGCCGCAGCCGCGCCATGAGACGAATTTTTTCCCAAGCACGAATCCCTCGGACCGACCCAGATCCGTCCACTGCTTGGTTCGAGTGAGAGCGATCAATGGCGTCAATGTACTGCGCAAGTAGCTTTACTTTAAAAGCGCGCTCATCATTCAAAGCGATGAACAACAGATCATCGGCACGCTTATTCTTCTTTACAGAAGTCAAGTCTGGCTCGCCTTTGCCCACTGCATAGTGCATATGCTCAAAAATGACATCGTCCAGATAGCAAATCCGCTCATGGCCCATTCGGGACAGTTGTCTAAAAATATCAAGGAGGTGGGATTCAATATGAAGATTTCGATAACCCGGGGGACAAATTTCGCCCAACACTCCGCATACAGTCCGGGATACGATCGGAAACGTCGGCACTGCCTTACCTTGGTCCAGGTCGTTGCCATAAATTAACGAAATCTCATCGGGATATTTGGTCGCTGCTTCGCGAATGCACCGATCCCAGCCCTGTGTCCGAAAAACAACGTCATCGTTGAGCAACATGATATAACGCCCGTGACTTGCTTCATAACACCTGCGAGTCATATTCCCCATGGTTTCGCCCGGATGCCCAACCAGTTTTACGAGAGAAAGTTTAGAATGTGAAATCTCCCTGCTTTCACGGTCGTCCTCGTCGACATAAAGAACGACCTCTAATCGTTCCAGGTCAGTTGACGTTTCGACCACGCTGTCAAACAATCGCTGCACCAATGAGACGCGCCCGCGAGTGGGAAGCAGCAACGAAACATACATGCCAACATTCTCCGTCAACCGTCACCCATTAGTAAGGAGAATAATCCTTTCATTATCGACTCCTAGTTCTCGAAGCCGTCTGGTTCTTTCTTGCGTATTGACCAGTGATGCAACAATTATTTTTTCAGTGCCCGAAGCGCCCGTCTCCAACGAAATCGCTTCCCAGCCAAACTTTTTATCGGTTTCGTAATGCTCGTGCAGGATTCGCATTTTCATCGGTGTCTTGAAACTTAAATCATACAAAATCTCCATGACGTCTTTCTCACCATAGACAAAAACAGCCGGAACGTTTTCGGCAGTTAAGTTTTTAACGCAACGACGGCAGCGTTTAATATTGTCCAAATTGTACTCCGACATGTCTTTGAGGAAAGCATATCCGGCTTCGAATTTTCGCAAAAATGATTTTGGACCGCTTGAACGTCGGGTAAACTTAGTCAGCTTCAAATATAGCTGCCAAACAAGGGTCTTGATAAAGGTCCTGAACAAAAGCAGTTCGACATAAGCATACCTTACACATCGCATACGGTAATCATTCGTGTGTTGCCACGCAACCAGTCAGGAACCGCCCCTCTCTCACCGCCAAGGTGGCGCGGGGACTGAGAAGGGGATAAATTATACCATGACGATCAATCGATCGGCCGTGACGCCCAGAGTTCTCAACCGTTTGATTTTGCTTTCTACTTGAGCTGAACCCGTGATAATTAGCGGTTCGTTACTGGAAACGTACCTTTCAATGGGCAACACTGCAAATCTGTGAAATCTTTTTCCATCACAATCATCGTAAACGCTTTTTATTTTGACAGGTACCTCGAAGGTTAAATCATATAGGATCTCTGCTAAATCGTCGGTCCCATAGAGCGAGACCTCATTATGGCCCTGAGCCAATGCCGAATTCAGACAATCTCTTGACCGATGAATCATTGACACGAAGAACTGTAGCGTTGCCGCCAAGAACATCTTCGCTTTCGCTA
>DASWCL010000135.1:0-13836 GCA_036390135.1 Binatia bacterium | reverse complement strand
TCAGCTTATCTACCGCCTGGTCGCGCGGCCTGAAATCAAAACAATAGCCGAGTTGAAGGGCAAACGGGTGGCCGTGTCTCGCTTCGGCGCCGGCGCGGATCGGGCGACGAGATTTCTATTGACGAAGCTCGGTTTCAATCCGGAAAAAGACGTCGTGCTTATACAGGTCGGTGGCGCGCCGACGAGATTGGCGGCACTGGCGGCCAACTCCATCGATGCCACCATTGTCGAGCCGCCGGATCATAAGAAAGCTTTAGAAGCAGGCATGAGAGTATTGGCCAACATGGAGGAAATGGGCATCCCCTTCCAGCACACCGGTCTGGTAACGACGCGCGCGCATTTGGCAAAGTCACCGGACATCGCGCGCCGGGTCATGAAGTCGTTCGTCGAAGGGATTCAACTCGCGACCGTCAACCCGGAAGTCGCCAAGCGCGCGTTGCGCAAACATATGCGTCTGCAGCAGGAACGGGATCTCGACGATGCCTACCAGATCCTGCGCGGCTTCATGCCGAGAAAGCCCTACCCGACTCTCGACGGCTTCAAGATGGTTTTCGCCGAACTGGCCGAGCAAATTCCCGCGGCGAAAACCGCCGACCCGAGGGATTTCGTCGACAGGCGATTTCTCGAAGAGTTGGATCGTTCAGGCTATATCGACGGGCTCTACCGTTAAACTCAGAATATCACTGGATTGAGTGACCGAACGTCGGCCCGTTTGTGATTGTTGACCTTCAACTTAGAGGGTATCTTCAAATCGCTTTCACCAATGGACATCCTTTTCCGCACTATTTAATTATCGCCACCGTAATTGCCTGAGCCGTGTCATAAAATTCGAAGAACTCGCAGATTTTCCCGGCGCGGAATTTATGGAAGTCGGCTTTTACGTTCAACCGTCATGTGAGAACTGTGACGTTTTCGTTTTCATTGGCCATCATACGGTTTCTCCTTAGCTAAATTCAGGTCGGATACTTAGCGGAATCACATCAATACTCTGTGCCGCTTCATACCCCTTTCGCATTAATCGAACCTGACGCGGCGGCCGCGCTGGGCAGGTTGAAGTCAGGTTAGGGGCAATGATGCCGGCGACAATTAAAATAATACAGGCGAGCCGAGAGGAGTCCAAGATTCAGCAAACAAGATGATTCCAATGCGCCGTAGCGCCGGCCGGTGCGTCTCTGGTAACGTCGTCCGCTTCATGTAACATTCGCGCCATGACTCGCAATAAAGCGGAACTCGAAAGGCTCATTCGCAGTGCGATGGGCGAGCTGAAAGCCGATCTCATTATCACCGGGGGTAAATTGATCAACGTTTATTCCGGTGAAATCCTGGAAGGGATCGAAATCGCGGTTCTCGATGGGCGGATTTGTTACGTCGGCGCAAGCGCGAAACATACACGCGGCAACGCAACGGAGATTTTAGACGCGTCGGGAAGTTACGTTTCGCCGGGGTTCATCGACGGTCACACCCACATCGGCCACTACGCTCGGCCGTTTGAAAACCTCCAGTCGTTTACACCGCATGGGACGACGGCAGTCGTGGCGTCGTGCGATGAACTGTCGAGTGTTTTCGGTTTCCGCGGCCACAAGTTATTTCTCGAAGAAATCGAACGCCATCCGCTGCGGGTCTACACGCTTGTTTCGATGGCTGCGCCACAGGACCCGCTGCTGTGCAACACCGCGACGTTTACCGACGCCGAAGTCGCCGAAGCGCTGGCTGATCCGCGGGTATTGGGGATGGGCGAAATCGTATCGTGGTTGCGGCTGACGCAGTGCGACGAAGAAATTCTCGACCGGTTGGCGTTGGCGCACCAGAACGGACAGATCATTCACGGCCACACGGCCGGCGCGCGGGATCAAAAGTTATGCGCCGTTGCTGCGGCGGGAGTTTCTTCTTGTCACGAGCCGATTCGCTTCGAGGACGCGCTGGAGCGTTTGCGCCTCGGTTACTGGACGATGTTGCGCGAGGGATCATTGCGGCAAGACTTGGAATCGACGCTGCCGCCGCTAATTTCCGTGGGGGCGAGCCTTCAACGCTTGATCTTAGTCACTGACAGCATGTCCCCCGATGATGTCGAAGAGCGCGGACACATGGATCACGTCGTCCGGCGCGCTATTTCATTGGGGCTTACGCCGCTGCAAGCAATTCAAGCCGTGACTATAAATCCGGCTACCTATTCCAGTTTGGAGCAGGAAATCGGCGGCATCGCTCCTGGTCGCTTCGCGGATATCGCACTTCTTGACGATCTTGAGCGCTGTCATGTGCGCGAGGTGTTAATCGGCGGCAAAAGGGTGGCGCGAAGCGGTGTGTCGGAAGTAAAACGCGATGCCATGAAGTTGCCGGATAATATCATGCATGCGCTTCGCGTCGGGCTAACGATCTCGCCCGACACGTTCAAGATTGCAGCGCCTAACCCTGCGCCAAGAGTTCGCGTGATGGAACTCGTGAATCAAACCATTACCGCAGAAAGAATTCGCCAATTCAGCGCGTTATCCAATATCGTCGAAGCCAGTCTTGACGATGATATTCTGAAAGTAGCGGTGTTCGACAGGCATCACGGTGCCACTGAAGTCGCGTTCGGTTTTCTCAAGGGACTCGGCACGAAAGTGGGAGCTGTCGGATTAACAACGAATCTTGATGAAAACACTCTGATGATAGTCGGGAGCGACGACGACGACATGGCGCTGTGTGCGAACGTGTTATTGGAAGCGGGTGGCGGCATCGCGATCGTTAACTGCGGCGTAATCTTAGAGCGGCTCGATTTTCCCTGCGGTGGAATTTTCTCGTTACTGCCGTGGCAGAAAGTAGGGCAGAGATTGCGGCTCATCCAAAACCGGGTAAAAGAAATGGGCTCGTCTTTCGACAAGCCCATTTTTGCATTGAGTTTTTTACCTTTCGTTACTCTGCCCGCGCTCCGGATCACCGCGCGCGGGTTGATTAACGTAAAGGAGCGAAGGGTGGTGTCGTTATTCGTGGAATGAGCAGGCTCACAACGCGCTTTCTTTTTTGGGTTCTTGGCGCAGCGGCAGGACTCGGCCTTCGTTCTTCTTCATTGAAACATGACCCTCGAGGATCGCGCCATCGCCGATCACCAGACTCTGCGTCGTGACGTCGCCGATGACGGAACCTGGGGGCTGAACTTCCAGTTTTTTATCCGCGGCCACATCCGCCATGACTTTGCCCTGAACCAAAATCGAAGCGGCGGAAATTTTACCTTTAACCGTTGCTTGCTGTCCGACCGTCACATGACCTTGAGCGACGATCTCACCTTCAATTTCGCCATCAATGGTTGCCTGGCCGTCAAAGTGCAATTTGCCGTTTATCTTCGTCCCGGGTCCGAGATAAGCGCCTAAATCTGCCGCCAATCCGCTGGGTCTATTAGTTTCTGCCATAATGTCCCCTTTCGTCGTACCGATGAATTTAAAACTATAAATCACAATGCAAGTCTTGTCTACATTTTTTGCGCGCGCGTTTTGCCAGCCGATCCAGCAAATTGTTTTGCCTTCAACCACTTAGATTGATATAAAATGATTAAAACATTAACGATCAGGCCGATGTTAGCTCATCATCGGCGGACGGGAGTTTATCTCTATGCAAATGGATGACCTCAGGGACTATCTCGATATTCTCGAAGAGTACCGCGAGGTGCAACGAATAGATGCTGAAGTGGATTGGAATCTGGAAATGGGCGCGATTACCCGCCGCGTCTATGATCTTGGCGCGCCGGCGGCCCTGTTTGAAAATGTAAAGGGTTACCCGAAGGGTTTTCGTGCGCTCGGCGCCCCACTTGGGGCGAGCAAACACCCGGGCCACGGGCTATTTGCGCGCACGGCGCTGGCAATGCACATGCCGCCGACATCTTCCGCCAAAGACATTATGTCGACCTACCTGAAGCGTAAAGAAAAACTGATTCCTCCCGTGCTGGTCAAGACTGGGGCGTGTAAGGAGAATATCGATGTCGGCGACGCCGTCGACGTACTCAAGTTTCCGATTCCGTTAATTCATGGAGGAGACGGCGGTCGCTATATTGGGACGTGGCACACGGTCATTACCAAAGATCCGGAAAGCTCCTGGGTGAACTGGGGCATGTACCGCCTAATGGTTCACGATCGTAACACGCTGGGCTGTTTATTTCCGATGCAGCAGCATATCGGTCAAATGTATCAAAAGTACGAAGCCATGAATAAGCCAATGCCGGTTGCCGTGGCCATCGGTGGGCAGCCGGTTATTCCCTTGGTGAGCTGCGTCATGTTGCCGCCGTACGTCAACGAAGTTGAAGTCGCCGGTGCTTTGCAAGGCGCGCCCATTGCTTTGGTCAAATGCGAAACCGTGGACCTGGAAGTTCCCGCTTCGGCGGAAATCGTTATCGAAGGAGAAGTGTTACCGCATGAGCGGCGTATCGAAGGTCCGTTCGGCGAATACATGGGTTATGAGGCGGGCAAGTCTTCTCCCAAGCCGATTCTGAAGATCAAGGCGATTACCTATCGCAACAACCCGATTTTACCGTTTTCCAATATGGGCATGCCGGTGCACGAAGGGCAGACCGCCACGGCGCTGATCAAGGGCGCTGAGATTTACGCCGAGCTAAAAAAATTTGGCTTGCCTGTCAAAGCTGTGTTCTGTCCGCCGTTTGGCGTCGGTCATATGTGCGTTGTGTCGACTGAAGTGCCGTTCGTCAATTTTGCTCGCCGCGTGGCACATGCGGTGTGGGCGACCAAACCCGGACTATTCGTATATTATATGGTTATCGTCGAACCCGATGTCGATCCGACGAACATGGACGAAGTGCTGCACGCAATGACTACCAAGTGCCACCCTGTCAACGGCATTCACCAGGTGCCGCACATTCCCGGCTTCCCGGTATTGCTGCCATTCTTGCCGCCAAAAGAACGGCTGATCGGCGATGCTGCGGGCGTGATCTTTGATTGCACTTGGCCGAAGGACTGGCCGAGCGAAAGCATTCCGGAAAAGGCGAGTTTCGAAAATCTTTGGCCGGCCGACGTGCAAGAACGCGTGATGAAAAATTGGGAAACCTATGGCTTCAGCAAGCCTGACGGCAAAAACGTTCGCTGAGTAAAGATCCTGCTAAATTCCGCTTTGGGCGAGAGTCATAGAAAAATTTCAACGCGGCAACTACCGCGCGAGCACCTACGCGCCGCGCTGCAATTCCGTTCGAACCGAGAGTAAAGAGTAACAATGCAATATGACCCGCAAAAAGATCTATCGCCGGCGATAAGCAGCGCTCCGGCGAGCGCGCCGACGAGGATGCCGACGAAATCGACCGTGATACTGATTCGCTGGCCCGTAGTGCTGATCAGCAGCGCATTGATTCTGTTTCGCACCAGCATCCTGCCTCTATCGCCGCTGCTCGATGTGTTTGTTGGCCTCTATGCTTTGTCAAATATCTACCTGTATTTCGTCAGCGAATCGCGTTTTCGCGACCTAAAGTTCAATGTTTTGCTGATCGGCGTCGACACGCTCGTGCTCACCGGCTCATTGATGATCAACGGGCGGGTCGAGACCAATTTCTATCTTGCCTATTTTCTACTAATCATCATCTGCTCCATATTCGAAAATCCGCGCATGATCGCAGTAATTTCACTGATGGCACCGTTTGCGTACGCGGGATTTTTTTTGGACGCGACAGACTACAATCCGGGCAGTTACCTCCAGCTTGTTTTTCTCCTCGTCGCCGGACTTTTCTACGGTCATTTTTCTCAGCTGGTGCGCACCCAGCGGGTCTTAACGGAACGGGCCGAGCAGCGCAGCCAGGCCAAGACCGAGCTACTCAATATTCTTTCCCACGAGCTCAAAACGCCGCTCACCGTGATTGCAAGTTACACCCAGGCGCTGAAAAGCGCAGCACTCGGAGAGATCAATAGGGATCAAGATCAAGCGCTGGCGAAGGTTCTGCGCCAGACGGAAAATTTGGAGAATATCGTCAATGTTATCTTGGAATCAGCGAGCGTGGAAACCGGCGCGGTAGCGGTGCATCGCGAGGAGCTTGTGCTCTCGGAGTTTCTTGACGAGCTGAAACAATACTGCGATGGCAATGTGTTGAATTCCAACGTGACTCTTGTCTGGGATTATCCGAGGCCAATGCCGGTGGTCATGTCCGATCCCGGAAAACTCAAGATAATTTTACTGAACTTAATCAATAACGCGATAAAATTTACCGATCAGGGCGAGATCCGCGTCAGCGCGCGTCTTGAGCCTGAGCATCGCAAGATGGTGTTCGGTATATCGGATACGGGGATCGGCATTGCGCCCGAGCAGCTGCCTTTAGTTTTTGATAAATTCTGGCAGCTCGACTCAGCCCGTACACGCACCCAGAGCGGTATCGGTATGGGATTGTATATCGTCAAAGCTTTTACCGAGTTGCTAGGCGGCGGCGTTAGAGTAAGTAGCGTCGAGGGGAGGGGGACGGAATTCACCGTCGCCTTACCGGCTACTTAATCGTCCTCTGAGGACCTTCCAGCAGAAAACCGCCATCAGAATCTGTACATTTCGAGATTAACCAGCCAAGTGATATGGCCGGGGAATTTGTGGTTGGGAATTGGTGTGAACGCTCAGGTGAAAGACTAGCCGGCCTTTGGGGTTGTGTGCTCTTCCTCTTCAACCCATTCCTGAAATCGGCTTTCGAGGATGCGCCATTGACCCCCAACTTTGAACGCGGGAATTTGCCGATTTTGAATCATTCGGTGCAATGTTCGTTTGGAAATTTTTAAAATACTGGCTGCTTCCGCTAGAGTCAAAAGTTTGATGGCCATATCGGTTTTTTTCATAGATTCAGTCTCCTGAAACAACCTAAAGGGGAAAGCAAGCCGTATGCCATCATCCGAGCTATGTGAAGCCACTAAATTTAAAAGCCTTTGGATAATAAAACGATCAAAAAAACTGTATTTTTGGTCAAAAATGGACACCATCGAACTTAGGTGGACAAAAATGGCGAGATGGACAAATTTGGTGACCAATAAAAAAGTAGTGATTCAGTAAAGAAACTCAACGGAAACGGCCCGCTACGATATCGCCGGCAAGAGTGACTCTGACTCAACGAAACAGAAGAAAGCTTTAAGCAGGTGAAAAAAACTCTGAGGCTGAAACAAGTCTTCAGAAATTACCGCAAGTAATAAGATGGTGCGAGGAGCGGGATTTGAACCCGCACGCCGTTTCCGGCACTAGCCCCTCAAACTAGCGCGTCTGCCGATTCCGCCACCCTCGCAATTTGACCATCAAGGCGCAGGCGATTTTCCCGGTTGTGGAGGTGCAGCCGGCGCCGCAGGTTGTGCACTGCCGGACGGAGCGGTTTGTTGCTGCGCGGGTGCCGGCGGTGGTGCCGGCTGATGCGGCTCGGTGACAGGGCTGCGACTATCGAAGATCGTTGCCGTCGGCTTTCGGCCGGCAAAATATCCGAGCGTCAACGAAGTAATCATAAACACGATCGCCATCCCTGTTGTTAACCGGGTCAAGAAATTGCCCGCCCCGCTGCTGCCGAAAATTGTCGAACTTGAGCCGCCAAATACAGCGCCGACTTCCGCGCCCTTCCCAGTTTGTAGCAACACAACCAGGATCAATCCGATGCTGACAAGCACATGCACGAGAGTTATAGCGATTATCATAGACGATTACTTTCTCGAAAAGGCGCGCACGATCGACAAAAAAGAATTCGCCTGCAAGCTCGCGCCGCCGACTAATAGCCCGTCCACTTCATCGATTTGCCCCAGCATTCCGGCGTTCTCGGGCTTGACGCTCCCGCCGTAAAGAATCCTGACACGGCGGCTGGTCGAATCGTCAAAAGAATCTTTTAGAAACCGGCGGATCCGAGTATGAACATCGTGAACTTGCTCGCCAGTCGCATTATGTCCGGTGCCGATCGCCCAAACGGGCTCATAGGCAATTTCGAGTTTTTCTATAACATCTTTCACCAACCCCTTCAACGCGACGCGCAACTGTCGAGTGATGACTTTGGTGGTGAGTTTCTGCTCGCGTTCTTCTAAAGTTTCACCGACACAGAGAATCACCCGCAGGTGCTGAGCAAGCGCGGGCGCGATTTTCTTAGCGACCATCTCGTCATCTTCATGAAACACGTGGCGCCGTTCCGAGTGACCGAGGATTACGAACTCGCAGCCGATCTCCGCCACCATGGACGGACTTATTTCACCGGTGAACGCGCCGCTCTCTTGCCAATGACAGTTTTGCGCCGCTAATTTTATTTGACCACCTTTGATGACTTTGGCCACCGAGGGAAGCGCAGTGAACGGCGGTGCAAGCACGACCTCGACGCGCGCAGATTTTTTACGCAGGTCGCTGGCGATCTGGCGCGCCAACTGCCGGCACTCCGATTGCGTGCCGTTCATCTTCCAATTGCCTACCACCAGGGGCGGCATTACTCACTGTCCTCGAGTGCCTTGATGCCCGGAAGTTCTCGGCCCTCAAGGAATTCAAGGGTTGCTCCGCCGCCGGTCGACAAGTGGGTAATTCTTGACGCGACACCTGCGGCGGTCACAGCAGCGACCGTGTCTCCTCCGGCGATGATGCTAACGACGCGCGGGTAGTTGTCTGCGAGCGCATTGGCGAGCCTTCGACTACCTTGATCATAAGGCGGCACCTCGAATAGTCCGACGGGGCCATTCCACAGGACCAATTTGGCCGTTTTTACTTCTTCAGCAAATAGCGCCGCAGTCTGAGGACCGATGTCAAGTCCCATACGCTCCGCGGATATCTCATTTTCGGTTTCGGGATTTTTCTTGTCCGCATCGCCGGTGACGTGGTCGATCGGAAGAATCATTTTTACACCATGGGCGGCGGCATCGGACATTAGATTAGCGGCGAGGCTTACCTTGTCTGCCTCGACCAACGATTTGCCGATGGCGGCTCCTTTGGCTTTTAAAAAGGTGTAAGCCATGGCGCCGCCTATCAGCAGGGAGCTTACTTTCGGAAGCAGGTTTTTAATGACGCCAATTTTGTCGGAAACTTTTGCGCCGCCTAAAATCGTCACGAATGGTTTTCTGGGGTCAGTAAGGATCGGCGCTAGATAGTCGAGCTCCTTTTGCATCAGGAGCCCTGCTGCTTTGACCTTGAAAAACCCAGTCATTGCGGCGATTGATGCGTGCGCTCGGTGAGCGGCGCCGAAGGCATCATCGACGTACACCTCGGCGAGAGAAGCGAGAGCACGCGAAAAGTCTTTGTCGTTTTTCTCTTCTTCTTTGTGAAAGCGCAAATTCTCCAGCAGAATAACCCGGTATTGGTCGTCACGGACCATCCGCTCGACTTCGGCACCGATGCAATCGGGGGCGAGCATAACTGGCTCATTCAAGGCCTGTTGAAGGTGCTCCCGCACCGGCGCGAGGCTATATTGGGAGATCACTTGCCCATCCGGGCGTCCTAAATGGGAGGCGATCACAATTTTCTTCGCCTTGGCCAAAATGAGACGGATGGTCGGCAACGCGCTGTCGATCCGATGTGGCTCGGTGACCTTGTCGCCGGCGATCGGCACGTTAAAGTCGACGCGCAGGAAAACAGTCTTGCCGCGCAGTTCTAAATCAACCAGTTTCCGAATCATCGTTTTTGTCCCGTTGGACTATATTATGACTATTAATCTGGTTAAACGCCTTTCACAATTGACTAATTACAGGCCTTGTAATACTTTTTCAATTAGCTCCACAGAAACCCGTAATGTTTTCTTTTTGGTCTCTCCAAATATTGCTCCAGGATGGTATCGCAACGACGCAACAGCATAGCGTTCTCGATCTCGTGCGCGACTCGGGGTTGGTCGTCCAAGGGATTCTTTATCTGTTGGTTCTGTTTTCGGTGGTGAGCTGGGGAATCATTGCCCAGAAGTACCGCCAAGTCCACCGCGCCAAACGGGAATCGATAAAATTCATCGAGACCTTTTGGGAGCGGCGCAATCTCTCATCGATCCACGATGCCAGCCGTGAGCTCGCGGCTAGTCCAGTGGGACAGGTATTTCGTTCCGGCTATGAAGAGCTGGTGCGAGTATCTCGGTCCAAAAAAGAATCTTCACCCGGGGATAATTTAACCACGGAATTAGGCGGCGTGGACAACGTCTCCCGCGCCATGCAGCGAGCAACGAGCGTCGAGACTACCAAGTTGGAAAAAAATTGTTCATTTCTCGCCACCGTTGCAAGCTCGGCACCGTTCGTTGGCTTGTTCGGCACGGTTTGGGGCATCATAGACGCGTTCCGAGGGCTCAGTGTCACCCATTCGTCGAGCATTCAAGCGGTCGCTCCCGGCATTGCCGAGGCTTTGGTCGCGACCGCCGCAGGGTTGGCAGCAGCAATCCCGGCCTTGATGGCGTATAATTACTTCGTCCAGCAAATCAAGTTCCTCGCGGTCGAGATGGATAATTTCCAGCATGAATTTCTCAATATCGCCGAACGTCACTTCTTCAAGTAATCAAATAACAGCGTATAATTAGCGTCATGCACGATCTGGTAGGCGCCTTTATCGCAGATTTGGTGGCGATCGGAATCCGGCACGAGTCGGCAAACTGCAATTCCAAAAAGAGAGGTCATTATGGCAGTTGATGCTTCATCTTCGCGTGAGGCGGCGACAATCTCGCAAATCAACGTGACTCCGCTCGTTGACGTCATGTTAGTGTTGCTGGTTATTTTCATGGTCACCGCGCCGATCATACAACAGGGCGTGCAGGTTAATTTGCCGCAAACCAAATCCAGCGCGATCCCAGGCGCCGAAGAGCCGCTAATTGTAACGGTAGCAAAAAACGGTAAGGTTTATCTCAACGACAACGCGGTCACGCTGGCGGAGTTGGGGACTAAGCTTCAGGCGATCAAAAAGCTTCAAGCGGACAAGCAGGTTTATTTGCGTGCCGATCAGGACGTACGTTATGGCCTCGTGATGAAGACCATCGCCGAGATCAAGCAGGCGGGCATCGAAAAATTAGGGATGGTTAGCCGGCCGCCGTCCGACGAGGGATAGCCATTCGTGGCGGAAAAAGCATCACCGACGATTAGTTTGCGCGAACGGTCGCTTGCGTTCCCGAGTTCCGTGGAGCAATTGCCAAAATGGCTTTTGTTTTCATTTGTTCTGCATTTAGGGCTGATCGCGATCCTGTTTTTAGCGCCGATGTTACCCTCCCGTTCCCGTCCACAAGCTCCGGTATACGTTGTCGATCTTGTCGGCGGCGAGAAGATCGGCGGCAACAAGCTCGGGACTGAAATAGCGCCACCTCCCCAGCCAACCGTCAAGACGCCGGAACCGGCGCAAGCCGCGAAAATCCGCGAGCCGAAGAAAGAAACCAAACAAGAGATTCCAGAAAAAAGCAAGCCGAACGAAAAAAAAGCGTCTGAGGAGAAAAAAATCGTCCTCAAAGAAAAGACTAAAAACGAGCCCACAAAAGCGGAGCCTTCCATCGCTAAAAAAGAAAAGGCGAAAGAAATGAAAGAGGAGTCGAAGCCGGATACAGCGTCGGCCGACAGCGTGCGTGAGCGGTTACTGCAGTCCGCCTTGGAGCGCGCCAAAGCGCGTGCCGAAAATCCGCCCAAGCCCGCCAAGGGCGACGCGTTGAGCACCGGGCCGGGCGAAGGTGAAGGTGCGGCGGGGCTCGGACCCGGCGGTCGCGGCGGACCAGGGACCGTCAAGGGTATGGATTTTCTTATTTATCAGAACCGTATGCTGAGCACGATCAAAGATAATTGGGCGTGGGTTGGGCAACGCAGCAATTTAAGAGTGGTGGTTCATTTCGGGATAAAAGAAAACGGGGAAATCGTCGGCTTGAGAATCGTTCAGCCATCGGGCGATCCGTCCTACGACGAGTCAGTGCTCCGCGCTGTAAAAAAATCGAGTCCGTTGGCAGCGACGCCGGAAAGTTATCGGAGCGACTTTGCCGAAGTTGAGTTGACTTTTCGGCCGCGAGATTTGGGGGCTTAGCACATGCAACTGCGAATTTGGCTAACAATATTGACTTTGCTGACGACCCCTTGGGTGGCGCGGGCGGCGGTTACCGGAGAAATCGTCGGTCAAGGCGGCCAGCGGTTTCCGATCGCTGTGTCGCCGCTAAAAAACCTCGGCGGCGATACCGCCGACGCCGCCCGATTGTCCACCGGGATTGCCGACGCCATGGTACACGATCTTGAACTATCCGGCTGGTTCAAAGTCTTAGATCGTTCGGCTTACCTCGAGAATGCGCAGTCAAGCGGCATTACTCTGGGGACATTTGATTTCAAAAACTGGTCGACCATCGGCGCCGAAGGCTTGGTGAAGGGTGGTTTTTCCGTCCAAGGGGATGAGGTTTCGGTCGAACTTCGTCTGTTCGACGTATATCAGAACAAAGAGCGAATCGGGAAGCGTTACACTGGACGAGTGCGAGACTTTCGGCGCATCGCGCACAAATTCGTCGACGAAATCATCAACCAGTTTACGGGCGTTCCCGGTGTCTTCAATACCAGGATTGCCTACGTCTCTAACAGCGGTGGCCGTTTTAAGGAAATTTTCGTGTCTCATCTGGACGGCAGTGAAAAATTCCAAGTGACTGATAATCATACGATCAATCTATCGCCCGTCTGGAGCCCGGACGGCCGATCCATTCTCTATTCATCGTTTAAGGACCGTAATCAAACTTTATACCTGTTTGAACTTTACAGCGGCAAAGAAATTAAGTTCACGCCGCGGGGCGGCGGCAGGTATTTGAGCGGCAAATTTTCCCCGGATGGCCAATCCATTGCAGCGACCATGGAGTCAGGAGGGAATACCAACCTTTACCTGTTGGATCGTAGCGGTAATGTGATCCGCCGGCTAACCAATAATCCTGGTATTGAAGTTTCACCCTCTTGGTCGCCGGACGGTAAGCAACTAGTATTCGTTTCGGATCGCAGCGGTTCGCCGCAGTTGTACATTATGGATGTGGCGAGCGGCAGCGCGCGCCGGCTCAGCTACAGCGGCAGTTATAACACCTCGCCCGAGTGGTCGCCAAAGGGTGATCGCATTGTCTACACCGGAAGGGTCGGTAATCGCTTCGCGATTTTTACGATTTCGGTGGACGGCGGTGAAGCGCGCAAGCTCACTGCCGAGTCGTCCGACAGCGAGGATCCAACTTGGTCACCCGACGGCAGATTCATTGCGTTTTCATCAAATCGCGCCGGCAAGTATCATCTTTATGTGATGCAAGCGGGCGGAGATAACCAACGTAGATTGACAGGCTCAGGGGGGGATGATACAAAACCCCATTGGTCCCCTCGATTAGACTGATTTTTCAATTCCGCCACGCCCGTTCCGTTTCAATGAGCTCCCTGGTGAATGCAGGAGGATAAGATGACAACTCAATGCAGAATCGCACGGTACATTTGTGGCGCGATCGCCGTGCTCGCTTTAGGGGCATGCGCTCCGACGGCGACCAATAAGCCGGATAGCGCATCGTCGGCGACTCGATCGCCGGATGCAGGTGCCGATCAGCGAGCCGGAGAAGGTCAGCGAGGCGGGACCAAGGAGGCCGAGACCGGCGCTAGCAGCTTGAAACAGATGCAAGAGGGCAAGGATGCCATCACCCCCGCATCCAGTCCGTTGAAGGACGTACTGTATGATTTTGACCGGTATGAGTTGAGCACAGACGCACGCACGACGTTGCGCGCCAATGCCGATTGGCTGAGAAGCAATCCTTCGGCCCGGGTCGAGATCGAAGGACATTGCGATGAGCGCGGCACCAACGAATATAATCTCGCCCTTGGCGCGAAAAGGGCCCAAGCCGCGCGTGAATTCTTGACGACGCTTGGCATCGCAGGCGACCGGCTTTCGACCATCAGCTACGGCGAAGAAATTCCGGTTTGCCGAGAGCATGAAGAATCGTGCTGGAAACAAAACCGGCGA
>DASWCL010000134.1:0-12011 GCA_036390135.1 Binatia bacterium | reverse complement strand
GATGAAGTTGCCGCCAGCCGAGCGCCACGCGCGGCTGGTGGAAGGAGCAAAAAAAGAAAGTGGCTTGGTTTGGTATTCGAGCACGACGGCGGAAGACGCGCTGGCGTTGAGCAAGAAGTTCAACGAGCAACATCCGTCGATTCAGATCCAACACCTTCGCTCGTCGAGTGAAAAATTGCTCGAACGGATTCTCGCCGAAGCGCGCGCCAACGCGTTCAAGGCGGATATCGTCACGCTGCCGGAGCTCGAGCTCTCGATCATGATCAAGCGCAAGCTGTTGGTGCGATATGAAGGCGTGGAAAATTCTCTCTACCCGCCGGAAAGCAAAGATCCACACGGTTATTGGACCGGACTGTACACTTCAGCTTGGGTGCCGGCGCACAATACCAAGATGGTTTCCAAAGAGGCCGCGCCTAGATCGTACAAAGATTTGCTCAATCCGAAGTGGAAAGGCGGCATCGCCATGGATAACGAGCCGTACAACTGGTTCGTGGTTTCGTTGCGTTATTTAGAGCGGCGCGACGGCAAAGAGGCGGCGCTGGATTTCATGAAAAAACTCGCGGCGCAGCAAATGCAGTGGCGCAAGGGGCATTCCCTGATTGGACAACTGATGGCCGCCGGTGAATTTCCGCTCGCGGCGGAGCTGCAAGTGCACACGGTCGAGCGCGCCAAAGCGCAGGGCGCGCCGGTGGAGTGGTCGGTGTTGGACGGCGTGATTCCGATTTCCAAAGTGGCCGCCGCGATCACCAGCACGGGGGCAAACGTTTACACTTCGGCGTTGTTCTACGATTTTCTTCTGTCGCGCCCCGGCATGGAGACGATCCGTGCCAGCCGGCGGATTCCCACTCGCCCCGATGTGACCGTACCTTATTTGAAACCGTACAAACTCTTGCCGTTCGAGCAATCGGTGATGGACGACTTCGACAAATACGTGGCGCTGTTTCGCGACACTTTCAAGCCGGCGCAGTGAAGAATAACATACCTAGGGATAGCCCCAGCTGCGCATCCAGACGCGTTGAGGAAATTCGAATGTGAAAGGAGTGTGACCTCATGGCTTTCCCCGATTTCGTGGCGCCGTATCAGTGGAATTTTCGACCGCAGCATCCCAGGCGACCCGAATGGTTCACGGCGTGGCCCGGCGGCGCCAGAATGGCGGTGATGCTCATCTTGCTGCACGAATGGGAATCCGTGCCGGCCATCGCCAGACCGATGCCCAAAGGCGCGCATCATACATTTGACTCCCTTGCGCTGGGCGGCCGGGAATATGGCGCCAGATTCGGCGTCTGGCGTCTCCTCGACGTACTCGACCGGCACCAAGTCAAAGCCACGGTGGTTACGAGCGGACTGGTTGCCGAGTTGTTCCCGGAAAGCGTGCGTGAGGTGAAGACCAGGGGACACGAGCTCGCCACCCATGGGTGGGATCAGGCGATCCACCCTCCGGTCTTCAAGACCAAGGACGACGAACGAAACTCCGTGGCTAAATCCGTCGCCGCGCTGGAACAGGTCGCTCAGCAGCGAATCGTCGGCTACATGTCCCCCGGCCCGCGGCCGACGCCGAACACGCTGGAGATATGCGCGGAGCAAGGATTTATTTGGACTGCCGACTATTCCGACTCGGATGTTCCTTATCTCATTGACGTCAACGGAAAAACAATCGTGTCGGTGGGTTATGTCATGCCGAATTACACCGACAACGACCTCGTGCCGCTAGGCCTGGAGGCGGGACTAAAACAATTGCAGCTCGCGTTCGATGCCAGTTACGAGGAGTCTCGCAGGCATCCAATGAAATTTTGTTACGCCTGCCACGTGCACGTCAGCGGTAGATCCGGAATGAGCAAGCTGCTCGATCATTTCATCGGCTATGTCCAAGGCCACGATGGCGCGCGGTTTTACCCTTGCATCGACATTGCAAACTTCTGGCTCGAAAAAGAAGGAAGCAAGGTTACGTAGGATTTCTATCAGCATTGCAGTTGGAAATTTTTCTCTGCCATCTCGCAGATTTGCTGACCGATGGCAAGCGACGCCGTGGCGCCGGGCGATGGGGCGTTGAGCACGTGAATGGCGTTGCGGCTCTGTCGGATGACGAAATCGTCGACCAGCGCGCCGCTCGCGGATACGGCTTGCGCGCGCACGCCGGCGCCGCCGGGAACGAGGTCGCTCTCGCGGATTTCCGGCAGGAGTTTTTGCAGCGCGCGCACAAACGCCGATTTGCTGAGCGACCGGTAAAGCTCACCGAAGCCGGTTTGCCAATACTTTCCCGTGATCGCCCAAAAACCCTTGAATGAAATCGTGCGCCACAGATCACCGAGGTTAATATCAGTGTGACGGTAACCCTCGCGGGCGTAGGCGAACACGGCGTTGGGACCGGCTTCCACTCCGCCCCGAGCCATGCGTGTGAAGTGAACCCCCAAAAACGGAAAAGTCGGATCGGGGACCGGGTAAATTAAATTGCGCACCAAGAATTGTCGCTCCGGCGCGATCTTGTAGTATTCGCCGCGAAACGGAATGATGCGGTGCTCTTCTTCGTTGTTGTTAGCGCCGCCCATCATCTCCGCGACGATGTCCGATTGCAGGCCGCAGCAGTTAATCAAGTGTTTGCTGCGATAATCGCCGCCGGAGGTTTGTAGGACAATTTCCTCGGGACGATCGAGGATGCCCACCACTCTTTGGGACAGGCGAATGTCGCCGCCCGCATCACGAATTTTCTCGGCGTAAGCCGCCGCGACTTTTCGGTAATCGACGATACCGGTTTGCGGAACATGGAGACCCTTGATGCCAGTGGCGTGGGGTTCGAGCTCTTTCAGCCTTTCGGGTCCGATGATTTCCAGCCCTTGAAGCCCATTCGCGATGCCGCGCCGGTGCAGTTCTTCCAGGCGCGGCAGTTCTTCTTTGCTCGTCGCGACGACGACTTTGCCACAGATTTCGTGGGGTATGGCGTTGTCGTCGCAGAATGCGATTAACTCTTTGCGGCCGGTGACACAGGAGCGGGCTTTGAGCGAGCCCGGGCGATAGTAAAGTCCCGAATGGATGACGCCGCTGTTGTTGCCGGTTTGGTGGCGCGCGAGCTCGGCTTCTTTTTCCAGGAGGAGCAGCCGCACACTTGGATGCGCCGCAGTGATTTTGAGCGCGGTGGCGAGGCCGAGGATGCCGCCACCGACAATCGTCAGGTCGTATTGGGAGGCCATCAGACCGTTCAAGGTTCAAAGTTCAAAGTTCAAGGTCGAAAACCGAGCTCTGACGTTGAACCCGGAACCTTGAACTTTGAACGGCTAAATGTGCAGCAGGCGGCGTGAGTTTTTTTCGGTGAAGCTCATGAAGTGCGCCGGATTCGCCTGCGCGGAGATCGCCGCAAAGCCTTTGCTCAGCGGACCCAAGCCGCCGCAGTAATCGGATCCGAAAACAATATTATTCTCACCCATTTTATCAATGAGAAAGGCGAGCGTGCGCGCATCGGAGCTGGCGCAGTCGATCAGGAAGTGTTCGAGAAAAATATCCGAATAGCGTTGTTCGCTGCTGGGTCCTTTGTGCTTCCAGAAAAAACGATGCAGCAAAAGCGGCAAGCCGCCGCCGGAGCTGCGGATGACGATTTTCAAATTCGGGTAGCGATCGAACAGGCCGCTCGCGATCATGCGCAAACAGCATTCGGCGACCTCACCGTCGGAGAGCACGGCATAGGCGACCCCCGCGCCGCCGTCTTCGAGACGCTTGAGCGAGGGGCTTTGCGCCGTGCCGGCGCCGTGCATAAAGATCGGTAAATTCAGCTCGGAGATCTTCGCGAAGATAGGATCCATCGCCGGCGTATCGACCAACATCTCGCCATCGACGTGAGGATAGAGCAGCACGGCGCGAAATCCTTGCGCCGCGGTGCGCTCGATTTCTTGCACAGAGGCATCGATGTTCTTGAGCGAGAGCGCCGTCACGCCGAACAGCCGCTCTTTATGCGGCGCGATCCGTTGCGCCAAAACGTTGTTGGACTGGCGCACGACGTCGAGCGCTTGATCGGCCGGCAGTTGATCGGCGTAAACACCGGCGCCCTGGCAAATCAGCTGAACGTCCAGCCTGACTTCGTCCATCTCTTTGATGCGCTTTGACAGATCCGGAGAATCACAGGCGTCGATATGCGGTCGCTTGCCGGTGAGCTCTTTGATTTGGTCGGCGATTTCGGGTGCGGTATGGTGTGCATGCCAATCGATTACAGTTGCCATTGTTCATCTCCTTCGTCGGAACTCTCACTTCCGGAATACTGCGGGTGTGACAGCGAGTCAAGGGAAGCTTTGGGACCTAGTGGCGCGTTACGGCACGTGCGGAGCGAGCTTATAAGGCGGGTCGAGTCGCACGGCGAACGTCGAGTCAAAGCTGACGCGGGACGGTGGCCGCGATTATTGTTTGATTGGGGTGAATTCGGCCTTGTCTTTGAGCCGGCGAACCAATTCCTTGTAGGATTCATGGGAAATGACGCGGTTGAATTGGGAACGGTAGTTGTTAACCAGACTGATGTTCTCGGCGACGACGTCATACACTTTCCATTCATTGCTCACCAGATGCACCTTGTAATTGATTGAATACTCTTCACCCTTGCTGGTGAAGATCTTACTGCCGACGTCGGCGTAGGTGCCGTCGATCCGCTCGACGGTGTAGACAATTTTTTCATCGGTGTAGGACTCGATGATCCCGGCATACGCGTGCTCCAGGACGTCGGTGAAAAGCCGAACAAATTCTTCCTGCTCCTCAGGTGTGCGCCGGCGCCAATTGGCACCGAGAGCGCGTCTGGCCATTTCGGTAAAATCGAAGCGCGCGAACAAGATCTGCTTGAGCTGGTCGCGTCGCTCGGTGAGCTTCGCGGCGGGTTTAAGACTTGGATCTTTGAGCACCACCAGCGCCCTATCGACGGTGGACTTGATCTGCTCGGTCGGCAGTCCGGCGAATGCGCTGCTGGAAACCAGAGCAAACGCGACTAAAAATCCAATAATCTTTAGCAACCGCTTACTTTTGAGTTTCATCTTTCTTGCTACCCTTGGAGGTTACGTCACCGCCGACGATCTTGCCGATCAGGTCGGGAATATCCGGCGGCGACTCCGTTTCTCTGATTTTGCCGCCCGGCGGGATGATTTTATCCGAAGCGCCCGGCGTAATGAGCACGAATTTGTCGCCGATCAAGCCGCGGGCGCGAACCGAGGCGATCACATCATCCTGAAGCTTCACACCGTCGCCGAGCCTGAGAGTCAACTGGGCTCGATCATCATCCGATAAACCGAGGGATTCCACGCGGCCGATCTTAACTCCGGCGATTTCCACCGGATCGCCGGCCTTGAGACCGGCCACGGAAGGAAAATCGGCAATCACCGTATAACCGCCGGCGCCGAAAACTTCGAGTTTGCCGAGCTTTATGGCGAGATAGCCGAGGCACGCAATACCGACGACGACGAACAAACCAACGACCATTTCTGTGCGCGTGTGATTCACGAGTGATCTCCTATAGCACGCTGATCGGCCCTTCGGTATCGCCTTGCAAAAATTGCCTGACCAGCGGGTTTTGCGAAGCGATGAATGCTTCCGTCGTGCCCATCTCGGTAATCACGCCGTTGGCGAGCATGGCGACGTGGTCGGAGAATTTAAAGACGTCCGGGATATCATGGCTGACGATGACACCGGTAAATTTCAACGTCGCGTGCATTTTGCGGATCAATTCATGGATGCTCTTTCCCAAGAGCGGGTCCAAACCGGTCGTCGGCTCGTCAAATAGCATGATTTCAGGTTCGGTTACTAAAGCTCGGGCCAATCCGGCGCGCTTTTTCATGCCGCCGCTGATCTCGGCGGGATACTTGTAACCCATGCCCGATAAGCCGACCTGAGCAAGGTTGTCGTTGACCTTGTTATCGATCTCGGTTTCCTTGAGCTTGGTTTTTTCCCGCAACGGAAACGCCACGTTGTCATAGAGCGTCATGGAGTCCAGCAACGCCGCGCTTTGAAACAGCACGCCGAATTTGCGCCGGACGTTGTTCAGCGCGGATTGGCCGAGCTTGGTGATATCCTGATGGTCGACCAGCACGCTACCGCGATCGGGAAGCAAGAGCGCGTTTAAATGCTTCAACAAGACCGTTTTGCCACAGCCGCTACCGCCGATGATCGTGGTAATTTTTCCCGTTTCAAACTCGAGGTTAATGCCTTTGAGCACCTCTTGATGACCAAAAGTCTTGTGCAAGTCGACGACGCGGATCATCGGTTAAAGCATGACCGACGTCATGAAGTAGTTCCAAACCAGGATCATGACGAAGCAAAGCACGACCGCTTCCGTCGTCGCTTGGCCAACGCCGGTGGCCATGGGGGGCGCGTTGAAGCCCTTGTAGCAGCAAATCCAGGTGATGATAAGTCCGAAACTCACCGACTTTAAAAAGCCGCTCAGCACATCTTTGAATACGACGCTAAGCTCCATGCCGGCGAAGTAACTGCCCGAGCTCACGCCGAGGAGCTGGACGCCGACGACATAGGCGCCGTAAATCGCCACGACGTCAAAGATCGCGGTGAGCAGCGGCATCGAAATCAGACCAGCAATAATGCGCGGCGAAACGAGATACTGCATCGGGCTGATCGCCATCGAGTAGAGCGCGTCGATCTGCTCGGTCACCTTCATGCTGGCGATTTCCGCCGCCATGGCCGAGCCGGTTCTGCCCGTGACCATGAACGCGGAAAGCACCGGACCAAGCTCGCGCAGAATGCCGAGGGCCACCGCCGAACCGAGAAAATTTTCCGCGTTGAATTTGCGCAGGCTATAGTAGCCTTGAAGCCCCATGACCATGCCGGTAAAAACGCCAGAGAGAATCACGACCGACAGCGATTCGACTCCGATGGTGCGAATATGATGAATGATCAGACGAATCCGTGGGGGTGGTCTAAACACCCAGGCAAAGGCTGAGAGCAGAAACAAAAAGGTTCGCCCCATGCCGACCGTGTGTTGAATCGAGTAACGGCCGATTTGACCGAGTAAGGAAAGCATATTTTGTCTTGGCGTGATGCGTGCTACTAGAAACAGGCTATTACAGAATAGTTGACGCTATTTCAAGTTTAGGGAATCGATAAATTAGTTTGCGACTAAGCCACCGGTTCGTCGTGCCCACGAGTTGAACCGTCGCGCAGACTTCACCGTCTGACTGCATGGAGGAGAAGGTCGAGTGCATCATTCCAGTGAGACTTTCGATGCGCTTTTTGATGGCCGGCTGACGCTTTATCAAAGCCGCGCCGGCTATCGCTTCTCACTCGATGCCCTGTTGTTGGCCTACTTCGTTGCGGTGAAGCCAACCGACAGGATCATCGACTTGGGGACCGGCAACGGAGTCATGCCATTGGTTCTTGCGAGTCTTCATTCATCGGTCACCGTGACCGGCGTCGAACTGCAACCCGCCATGATCGAACGCGCAAGACGTAATATCGATCTTAACGGGCTCACCGCGCGAATACAAATTCTCCGCGGCGATGTGCGGAATTATGAACAAATTGCCAGCGGCCCGAGCTTCGACGTCGCTGTCTCGAACCCGCCATATCGTAAACCAAGCAGCGGCCGGCTCAGTGTGAACGATGAGCGGCAAATCGCGCGTCACGAGATGCAAGGCGGACTGAGCGACTTTCTTCGCGCCGCAGTGTTCTTGCTCCGGGGCAAGGGTCGATTGGCGTTGGTGTATCCGGCCGTCCGCTGCGCGGATGTGTTGACGGCAATGCGTCAAGCGCGGCTCGAACCTAAGCGACTGCGTATGGTTCATTCTTTCGCCGGAGCGCCAGCTTCATTGGTGTTGGTAGAAGGCGTCAAAGGCGGCAGGAGCGGCATGGACGTGCTAGCGCCGCTGGTGATTTACCACCGCGGCAAGCAATACAGCGCTGAAGTCGCGGTCATGATTGCCGGAACGGCGGCAGCGATCCCACAGCCTAGAGCGGGAGCAAAGCTGACCCGACGCGCGAAAAAATGACGGCTGAAGGTTAACTCTTTGCTTTGCGGCGTGAGTAGCTTTTCACCAGCTTCTGGAACGCCGCGCGAACCTCTGGATCTTCGATCGTCTGTAAAAACTCTTCATCAATCTGATGCGCGAATTTTTCTGCCCTATCGCTTTGCGGCGCCTGCGCTACCGCGTCTTCCGCAGTTTCTTCGATCCGACCCACCATGAAAAAAATATTTTTGACGAGCTCGCTTTTAAGTCGATGATTAAGCTTGTCGGCGATCATATCCTTCATGAACTGCAGCTCTTGCATCCACACGGGACTGGAAACTTTGACGAACAGCGTGCCATTGCGAATCTTTTCCGGCTGAGCGTTTCGGGCAATCACAGGACCGACGATCTCGCGCCAAATCGGCCACACACCGTACTCGTCCAGACGTGAGGTGAGATCAAAGCGCTTGAGCGATTGATCAAGTACGTTGCCGATGCTCTCGATTTGCGGGGTTTTCTTTGCCATCTGTGGCCAGCAAGTTAACACCAGCAAATTACCAAATGTTACTCAGCGACTCCAGCCTGTCGATAGCGATTCGCGACTGTTCCCTAAAGTCCCAAAAACCAGCGAAAAATCACGACAAATCACTACCCGAAATTTATTGAAAAATTATTATTGACAAAGTGGCTAATTGTTCTTACAACTACAAAATCTAGTGCATTTCTGAGTTAATCACACAATATATTGGGAAATTATACGGGGAAGGGAGAAAAGCGAAAAATGGCGACGGGTATCTCTCAAGTGGCCGAAACAGGTGTCTCTAAAGGAGCAGTGGCGACGAACGGCGGACTGAAAATTCCACGGTATTTTACCCGCGCTGGGGTAAGCCCGTATGACGAGGTCGAATGGGAGCTTCGTACCGCTTCAATTACCAACGAGAAGGGCAAAGTCGTCTTCGAACAAACCAATGTCGAGATCCCCAAGGCTTGGTCGCTGATGGCGACTCAAGTGGTCGTGTCGAAGTATTTTCGCGGTCCGCTCGATACGTCGCAAAGAGAGCATAGTGTGCGCCAGATGATCGGTCGCGTGGTGGATACGATTACGGGCTGGGGTAAAAAGGACGGTTGTTTCGCCAGTGAGGATGATGCCTGCGCTTTCTCTGATGAGCTGACGCACATCATGTTAAATCAAAAAGCCTGTTTTAACAGTCCGGTTTGGTTTAACTGCGGCATCGAGGAAAAGCCTCAATGTTCTGCTTGTTTCATCCTAGCGGTGGAAGACACGATGGATTCGATTCTCGACTGGTATCGCAAAGAAGGGGTGATCTTTAAAGGCGGTTCCGGCTCCGGTGTGAACCTGTCGAAGATTCGCTCTTCCAAAGAGCAGCTGGCCGGTGGCGGCACCGCGTCCGGACCAGTTTCGTTCATGAAAGCGGCCGATGCTTCGGCGGGCGTGATCAAGTCTGGCGGCAAAACTCGGCGGGCGGCGAAAATGGTCGTTCTCGACGTCGATCATCCCGACATCGAAGAGTTCGTCAAATGCAAAGTTGAAGAAGAGAAGAAAGCCTGGGCACTGATCGAAGCCGGCTATGACTCTAGCCTCGACGGCCCGGCGTACGGCAGTGTGTTCTTCCAAAATGCCAACAATTCGGTGCGTGTCACCGACGAGTTCATGCGCGCGGTGCAAGAAGACCGTGAGTGGCAGACCAAATATGTCAAGAACGGCCAGCCGTGCGATACTTACAAGGCGCGCGATCTCATGCGCATGATCGCCGAGAGCACCTATTTTTGTGGCGATCCCGGCATGCAGTACGATACGACGATCAACGATTGGCATACCTGCTCGAACACGGCGCGGATCAATGCCTCCAACCCCTGCTCGGAATACATGCATCTAGACAACTCGGCGTGCAATTTAGCGTCCCTCAACTTGCTTAAATATCTGCGCGAGGACGGTGTGTTCGACACTGAAGCGTTCCGCCGCGCGGTGGATATTGTGATCTTGGCGCAGGACATTCTCATTGATAACTCGTCATACCCGACGGCTGAGATTGCCGCGAACGCCCACGCGTTCCGCGAACTCGGTTTGGGTTATGCCAACCTTGGCGCATTGCTGATGTCGTTGGGGCTGCCTTACGATTCCGACGGCGGGCGAGCGTATGCGGCGGCGGTTACGGCTTTGATGTCGGGCGAAGGCTATCTGCAATCGAGCCGGGTCGCGGCGGCTACCGGTGTGTTCGACGGTTACGAGGTGAATCGTCAGCCGATGCTGCGAGTCCTGAACAAGCATCGTTCCCAGGCGTACAAGATCTCCCCGGCCCACGTGCCGCTGGATCTTCTCGCTGCGGCTCGCGACGCGTGGGATCAAACGTGCGCCGAAGCAGAAAAGCATGGCGTGAAAAATTCTCAGATCTCGGTTCTGGCGCCGACCGGAACCATCGCCTTCATGATGGACTGCGATACGACCGGCGTTGAGCCCGATATCGCGCTGATTAAGTACAAAAAATTAGTCGGCGGCGGCCTTTTGAAAATCGTCAACAACACGGTGCCGCGGGCGCTCCGGCGTTTGGGCTACGACGTCAAACAAATTCAAGAGATCGTTGAATACATCGAGGAGCACGAAACCATCGAAGGCGCGCCGCATCTCAAGGATGACGATCTCGCGGTGTTCGACTGCGCTTTCAAGCCGGTCAACGGCAGCCGCACGATTCAATACATGGGTCATGTAAAAATGATGGGCGCGGTACAGCCGTTTATTTCCGGCGCGATCTCCAAGACCATCAATATGCCCACCGACGCCACGGTGGAAGATATCACGCATGCCTACACGGAGTCTTGGAAACTGGGACTCAAGGCGGTGGCCATCTATCGGGACGGGTCAAAACGGACACAGCCGCTCAACACCGCGAAGGACGCAGACGAAAAGAAGGCTAGCCCGGTGGAGAGCAAGGAGGCGCGAGTTCTGCGCCATAAGCTGCCCGATGAGCGGCGCTCGATCACTCATAAGTTCGATATTGCGGGGCATGAAGGGTATATCACTGCCGGCATGTATGAAGACGGTCAGCCGGGCGAAATCTTTATCACGATGTCGAAGGAAGGCTCGACGATCTCCGGTCTGATGGATTCCTTTGCTACGGCGATCTCTATGTCGCTACAATACGGCGTGCCGCTCCAAGTCTTGGTCGATAAGTTCAGCCACATGCGCTTCGAGCCCTCCGGTTTCACCAAGAACCCGGATATTCCGATGGCCAAGTCGATCATGGATTATATTTTCCGCTGGCTCGCCAGCAAGTTTCTCGACGGCGATGCGCAGCAGGAGGCCGGGATCGTCAAGCGAGAGCCGGTCGAGGAAGTTCACCAGAAAAAAGTGGTCTCCATCGCCGCCCATGCGACGCGCGGCAGCGCGCCGGTGACCACGATCAGCAGCGTGACCAGCTTGTATCAACAAGATGCGCCGCCGTGTCCGGACTGCGGTGCCATCATGATTCGCAGCGGCGCCTGTTATAAATGCTTGAACTGCGGCGCGGTAAGCGGTTGTTCATAGATTAAGAGGGTTTACGAGTCGACGGCTGGGCGTCTGCAACCGATTTGCTACCAACGGAGGCGTTAGAGTCGGGTTTTTGGGCCTCAAGGTCATCAATTTGGCCGTCAACGTTGCTCAAGTTGGCGGGGTCGTCGAGTTTATCGACGGCTTGCTTGTTTAAGCCCGGTATTAAGTGCCCGTAAACGTCCGCGGTCATCTGGATAGATGAGTGGCCGAGCTGGTCACGGACGTACGTCAGCGACTCACCTTGCTGCAACAGTAGGCTCGTAAACGTGTGCCTGCAATCGTGGAACCGGACGCGTCGAATACCCGCTGCGGTCAATGCTTTTCGCCTCAATTTGGATGGCGTCGCTGTTCGTTTGGCTTCGATGCGCAAACACAAAGGGCGTTTGACAAGTGCGAAACTGTTCCGCTGCTGTATTTCTGGCTCGGTTACTAAACGCAACGCTGACGCACGCGCCGCCTCGTCGTCACCGGTTAAAAACAGACAGCAAAAGCGGCTTTGTTTGTCCCTCGCACTGCGTGATCACGTGACCTGTTAGAGAATCAAT
>DASWCL010000133.1:0-7327 GCA_036390135.1 Binatia bacterium | reverse complement strand
GGGCGCGACGTTGCTGCCTGACGGCACGACGCTCCTGCTTTGTCGCGTTGAAGATCGCCGCGGGCTTTCCCATTTGTGTGTGGCCCGCTCCGCCAATGGCGTCGATCACTGGGAGATCGATTCCCGGCCGACGATGCCGGCTGACCCCGAACGTTTTCCGGAAGAGTTGTGGGGTATCGAAGATCCGCGCATCACTTACATTGAGGAACTAAAAAAATACGCCGTCGTCTACACGGCATTCACGCGCGACGGCCCGGGCGTCTCGCTGGCGCTCACGGAGAATTTCCGCGACTTCGAGCGATACGGCGTGATCATGCCGCCCGAAGACAAAGACGCCGCGCTGCTGCCCCATCGCATCGACGGTCAGTGGGCTTTGATCCACCGCCCGGTCAGCGCCCCGCGCGCGCATATGTGGATCTCTTTTTCAGAGAACCTCTGCCACTGGGGCAAGCACAAGCTGATGCTCGAAGCGCGGCGCGGCGCTTGGTGGGACGCTAATAAAATAGGTTTGTCACCGCCGCCCTTGTTAACAACTCAAGGCTGGTTAGTGATCTATCACGGCGTGCGCCAGACGGCCGCCGGCGCGATTTATCGCTTGGGGCTTGCTTTGTTTGATTTACAAGCTCCCGAGCATTGCCTGAAACGCAGCGACGAGTGGGTCTTCGGTCCGCACGAAGTCTACGAGCAGCGCGGCGACGTCGACAACGTCGTCTTTCCCTGTGGCACGACGATCGCTCCCGATGGCGACACCCTGCGTCTCTATTACGGCGCCGCCGATACAAGCATTGCGATGGCCACCGGCAGCGTGCGAGCGATGCTTGAGTGGCTTGACCGCAACGGATCGCGTTAAAGAACTCCGGTCGCTAAACAGGTAAGGAGAATCGCTTGACACTTAGCGTTGGGACTAAGGTTGTTTATCCAAATCAGGGTCCTTGCCTCATCGGCGCGGTTGTTGAAAAGGTGATCGGCGGCATGCCGAAAAACTTTTACCGCTTGGCTGTCCTGGATGATGGCGGTGGCGAGCTGTTTATCCCCATAGACAACATGAGAGACTTGGGTATCCGGCGGTTACTGGAAAAGTCCGAGATTCCAAAACTGCTAGCGCAGCTAAAAAAATCTGCCTCGCCCGTTAAAAACTGGAAGCAACGCGTCATTGATAACACGAAACTACTCGCCTCGGGGTCGGCCTTCGATTTGGCCAACATTGTGGAGTCGCTCACCCAGTTGGGCGCGGCGAAGCCGCTGTCGCTGCGCGACCGGCAGATGCTGGAGCGGGCGAGAAAAATCCTGGTTTGCGAAATTTCCGAAGTGACGGGAAAGACCAAGAGCGCGGTGGCGGAGCAGATAGATCACGCGCTCCAAAGGCGAGAAGGAGCATGAGGCCGTGACCTGAAAACCGGACTATCGTGAAGTGCCGCCGTGTTGGCAACAAAGCCGAGTAAGACCATGGCAAGCGAAACTTTTAAGAAACGGCAGAAGGAAGAAAAGCAGACATCGTGTTTGGCCGAACGATGAAACAAAACCGAAAAAACCGCTAAGAAGCTTCAAAGGCGCCAGCGCGGGCTAGTTTCGACCTGGCGTTTCTAGTTCTCAATTTCGCAATATTTTGTTGGAGATCACAATTGTTACCCATGCGTACCGATATCATTCCGTACATCACGAGGCAGGAAATGTTTCCTGATACGAATTCTCCCGAACTTAAAACGACCAAGCCCGCTTTGTATCAGACTACTGCCAGGTATGGCCGTTCGGATCTGCGCAAATCGCTCTGGCAACTGTTTGATACCTTTGTTCCTTATTTAACTCTTTGGGCTTTCATGGTCTATACGGTTCAACAGCAATTTTCCTATTGGATTACCCTAACACTGGCGTCGGTAGCAGGAGGCCTCCTGGTGCGGATTTTTATCCTGTTCCACGATTGCTGTCACGGTTCCTTCTTTGCGTCGCGCCGGGCCAACACCGTGCTAGGTTACGTAACGGGTATTCTGACTTTTACGCCGTTTGAAGACTGGCGACACGCCCACAACCGGCATCACGCAACGGCGGGAAACTTGGACCGACGGGGAATCGGCGATGTTTGGACGATGACGACAGAGGAGTATTTGGCAGCGCCGCTAGCTCGGCGATTCGCCTACCGGTTCTACCGCAATCCCTTTATTTTATTCGGTCCGGGGTCGCTGCTGCTGTTTCTATTCCTGCAGCGATTTTGCAAGAAAGGCGGTGGAAAGAGAGAGCGGAAAAGCGTGCTGGTTACGAACGCGGCACTCTTGCTCGTTGTCGGGGTGGCAGCCTGGACGATCGGATTTCAGACATATCTATTGATCCAATTGCCCGTCATTCTGATCGGCGGAGGCCTCGGGCTCTGGCTGTTCTATGTCCAGCATCAATTTGAAGATGCCTATTGGATGCGGCACCAGTCTTGGGATCCGATGAGCGTTGCCTTGGACGGGAGCTCGTATTTCAAGTTGCCGAAAATCCTCCAGTGGTTCACGGGCAATATCGGTCTGCATCATATTCACCACGTTCGGCCGACCATTCCCAATTACAACTTACAACAATGCCAGGATGAAATTCCCGCCTTGCAGACAGTCAAAGCGATCACATTGCGGACAAGTATCAAATTGTTACGGCTGGGCCTGTACGACGAGAAAAACAAAAAACTGGTGAGTTTCCGTTCGTTGGTGACCGGAACATGATCTGATGCTCCGGTTTCTGGTTCGCGAGCTTTCCTGAGTCGCTGCTGCACAGATTCGCTGGCTAGAGTAATTCTTGGAGTTTGGCAGTGGCTGCAAACTTTGAGTTGCTATCATGACATAAATCACCTAGGCTTAATGCTCCTCTACAGTCGTAGGGTTCTCCTCCGCGGTTACTTGAAATTCTTCAAGTAGGCCTCTCTTCATCAGCCCTCCAAGCCAACGGCCGTCAGCTCCGGCCATAAGGGGAAATAGATTGAGTTCTTTGTTCGTTATTGCCATCCCTATGGCTTTGATAATCATTGGAATCCTATTGAACAGTATTCACATTGTCCATGATCAACCGGCATTTTCATTCGAAGAGGATCCCACCCATAAACTGGCAGCCGAGCGCCAAGCGAATTATCATTTTTTTCAACTGCAGCGATCGCGACTTTTGAAACGCCAAAAGAGAGTCGGCCAATATGCGTGGTTAGTCCTGGCGGTGTTTGTCGCATCCTCATGGTTTCTCTATTCCGACGCCGTCAGAGTCACTACGGTATCAAAGCAAATCAGCTCGATCCAAACATTCGCGGTCGCCGACAGCAAAGATGGGGTGTTGTCCCTGACCCTTAGCGACGGCAGCAACGTTAAATATGTCGTCAAAGCATCAGAACCCTACATCGTACAATTACCCAAGCGAGCTGAGCCCTCAGCAGAAATCCTGCAGAACTGGCAACTGGCGAGCGCGGGAACAGCGGTCAATGTGGGCGATGCCAGAGTGCCCCTTGGTATGGCTCTGAGAATTTCGAATTGAATGGCAAGGGTTGTTGAGTGGAATGCCGCGATTGCCGGGGCTAGCCGCACGTACCTAGCGAACACGAGACGATGGTCATCGACGATGAGGCAAAAGAGCGACAAATGAAAAGCAGCATTTCCTACAAGAACTGCCTCATTCGCAGTGAATCGTTTCAGCGAGAAACCAAAGGCAGCTGGATTCCACAGTATACCGTGACGTGCCAGGATGCCAAAAACGAGACCAGTTGCGTTCCATCGCATCACGCTCAACTCGACAAAGCGTTTTGGAGTGAAAATGAAGCTGACGAATTTGCCTTGCAAGACGCCATGCGTTGGATCGATAAGAATTGACGGTTATCAAGTAGAAAAGATGACCAGGAGGTTTTTACGTCGTTATTGAACCAGTTACCGGAAACCGCTTTTACGACCAAGGTCGACGAGCTGCTTAACTGGGGTCGCGCCTCGTCGCAATGGTACATGCTGTTTGGCTTGGCCTGTTGCGCGATCGAGTTGATGCAGACCGGAGGTCCGCGCGCCGATATCGATCGCTTCGGCGCAGTGCCCCGCGCCACGCCGCGACAGTCCGATCTGATGATCGTCGCCGGTACTCTGACCTACAAAATGGCCAAGCGCACCAAGCTCCTCTACGATCAGATGCCTGATCCGAAATACGTCATCTCGATGGGAAGCTGCGCCAACTGCGGCGGGCTTTTTCAGCTCGCCTATTCGGTTTGCAAAGGCGTAGACAAAATCATTCCCGTCGACGTTTATGTTCCCGGCTGTCCACCGCGCCCCGAAGCTTTGACCGAAGGGCTTCTAAGAATCCAGGACAAGATCCGGCAGGAGAAATGGCTGGTAAAAAATACCCAGGTATCGGCCTGAGTGCTGTGATCCAGAGTCGTCGAGGTCGGCTGCTCCGGTTACGAGCACAAAATGGAGATTGATTTACCCTGGTAGAAGACGAGATTCTTGAGAAAGACGCAGCGCGGTCTTGCTCGATGCGAAGAGCATCCTTCATCTGAACGGAATAGGAGCGGAAGTTAGCGAGCGCGTCAGAAATGAGCGCGGCCCCGAACGTTTCACGGGTGTCGCAGCGGATTTACCTTCTATCGTTCTTATCATTCCGTAAGAACCTGCCTTCGGGTGACCAAGAGTCCGTCAAATAGAAAGCTGAGTTATACATGAAAATACCAATTCACAAATTTGCCAGCCGAATCCTTCCAGTTCTACCCGACCGGCACTTCGCCGAAACCTCGCACGAGCCCGGGCCGCGAAAGCGCGTGGCAAATTTCATCGCCGATATCCGCAAGCAGTATGCTGAGAAAAGGAAGAATTTAGCGCCCAACGACAAAAAATACCGACCGTCCCCGATCTGGTATTTTTTTGCCACGGTTTTCCTCGTCCTATTCGTGCAGAATTTTCTCGGTCGCTCTCATGTTGAGATCATCAGCTATAGCCAATTCAAATCCCTCGCCAAGCAGGATTTGATCAACGATCTTGTCATTCGTGAAACGACCATCGATGGCAATTTGAAGGCAACGGCAATGAAAGAAATTTTCCCGCCGGAGAAATTGAAAGAGATGTCTCCGGACGTACTGGCAGGCAAAACCCGTCTTCCCTTCCAAACGGTAAAAGTGGAGGATCCGGGCCTCACAGCCGAACTCGAAGCGGCGAAAATACCGTTTCGCGGAGAGGTCACCAGCAATTGGCTCCCGACGATTCTATCCTGGGTGGTTCCCGTGGTGCTATTTGTTCTCATGTGGAGCTATCTCGGCAGGAAGATGGGCTCGGCGAGCGGCGGTTTAATGCAGATCGGCAAGAGCAAAGCGAAAGTCTACATCGAGAAAAAAACCGGGGTTACCTTTGCCGACGTTGCGGGCATTGACGAAGCCGAGGAAGAGGTCGCCGAGGTCGTCGGGTTCCTTAAGGATCCGGACAAATATCAAAGATTGGGCGGCCATATTCCCAAAGGTGTGTTGATCGTCGGGCCGCCGGGCACGGGAAAGACCCTGCTCGCCCGCGCCGTTGCTGGCGAGGCGGGAGTTCCTTTCTTCAGCCTGACCGGTTCCGACTTTGTCGAGATGTTCGTCGGCGTCGGCGCGGCACGGGTCAGGGATCTTTTTATGCAAGCGGTGAAGAATGCGCCCAGCATCATATTCATCGATGAGCTCGACGCCATCGGCAAGGCTAGGGGAGTGAGCATGCTCACGGGCAACGACGAGCGGGAGCAAACTTTGAATCAGCTTCTGGCCGAGATGGATGGGTTCGATCCGAATCAAGGAGTGATTATCATGGCCGCCACCAACCGGCCGGAGATCCTCGACGCCGCGTTGCTCCGTCCCGGCCGCTTCGATCGGCAGATCCTGGTGGATCGTCCCGACATCAAGGGCCGCACCAAGATTCTCCAATTGCACGCGAAGAAGGTGAAGCTCTCGGCGGATCTCGATCTTGCTGTCGTGGCAGCCAAAACACCGGGCTTCGTTGGCGCCGATCTCGCCAACATCGTCAACGAGGCTGCTTTGCTGGCAGCGCGGCAGGACAAAGAGTCGATCGATATGGCGGAATTTGACGAGGCGATCGAACGGGTGGTCGCGGGACTACAAAAGAAGAGCCACGTCATCAATCCCAAGGAGAAGAAAACTGTTGCCTATCACGAGTCGGGTCACGCTCTCTTGGCGGAACTCGTGCCGGGCGCTGATCCCGTTTCCAAGATTTCTATTATTCCGCGGGGAATCGCCGCTCTGGGTTACACGACGCAGCTGCCGACTGAGGACCGTTATCTCATGACACGGTCTGAACTCCTGGCGCGGATCTGCGTCCTTCTCGGCGGACGAGTGGCGGAAGAGATTGTCTTCGGCGACATCTCAACCGGCGCTCAGAACGACCTTCAGCGAGCCACCGAAATTGCCCGGACGATGGTCACCCAATTCGGCATGAGTGAGAAGCTCGGCCTGGCGTCTCTCGAAGGACCGCGCCATGCCACGTTCCTGATGGTGCCCACGCAGAGTGCCAAAGAGTACAGCGAGGAAACCGCTCGGCTCATCGACGGCGAGCTAAAGCAAATATTGTCGGACGCGCATACCAAAGCCCGGGATATCCTGATCACACAGCGAACGGCGCTGGAGGAATTGGCGAAGCTGCTGCTGGAAAAGGAAGTTGTCGACAGGCCGGCGCTGCAGGCGATTCTAAAAGTCAGAAGAATCGACAGCGCCAAAGAAAAAAATGAAAAGAAGCGATCACCGGACGCGCTGGGTAGCGAAATCAATCAGCCAAACGCGGAGAGCGAAACATGAAGGGCGAAACGCGACGGCCCGGAGATGAACCGCGGTTCGACGAGCACGCCAACGAAGAGATTTATTTTGCCGAGAAAGAACACGAGCTGGTCGAAGATATGAAGTTCGAATTTCACAAGGCTGAAGAGGGCCGGCGCGAAGCGCAGAGGGTCACCTGTCCTAAATGTTCAGGACAATTCGCCAAGTTCCGATTTACGGGATTCGATTTAGAACGCTGTGAAAACTGTGAAGGGATCTGGCTCAACAAAGGCGAGCTCGCCGGGATTTTGCGACGGCAGGCGCGCGGTCCGCTGGGAGTTTTTCTGGATCGATGCTTTTCCAAGAATGAAAGCGGTAAGAACAAGTAGTGCCGGGCAAGCTGGCGAACGCTGGCGTGCCCTGGAATCCTAGAATTCCGTGACGTGGTCCTGGCGTTCGCCGGGAGGACCACGTTGTAGAGCCGAATGACTTACCGAACGGACTTTGGCGGCAGAATTCTTCGGACCTATCGCCGCCAGGAGTTCTTACGCCTTATCGGCAAGATGCTTGGCGCACGCATCGGCAACTTTACTGTCGGGTTTATCT
>DASWCL010000132.1:0-5923 GCA_036390135.1 Binatia bacterium | reverse complement strand
GATCGAAGCCGATCTTTCTCAGCGACAGGGCGAACATCGCTTCGGTCAAGCCGAACAGAATCCACGCCGCGACGAAAACCGGCATCGTGCCGATGAACGCGTACCCGATCACACTGGTCGCGAGCCCGATGATCATGGCGAGGAAAAGCAGCGGGCCGGGACTGAAATAAGTTGCCATGATACCCGAGAGAACGTCCGAACAAACTCGTCCCACGCCGTTGGCGACCAGTGGGATTCCCGCCAACGCCATGGAATAGCCGTGTTCTTTCATAAAAAACGGCGCCAACATGGCGGCGCCCGATGATCCGGCGGTTTGGCAGATGGCGGCCAACACGTAAAGCGTAATCGGCGAAAGTCTCATGGCGCTGAAGTATAGCAGCTAGTCGTTTCGCCGCATACAAATTGGATCGAGATTTTCGCCTGTGGACAGCTCGAATCGAGCTTGATAAAACGACAGTGACAAGGAGCTAGCGCATGGAGATCCCGCAGATTCCAATTCACGACGCAAAGAATAAGCTCGATCAAAAACAATGTCTGTTCGTCGATATCCGCGATCCCGGCTCGTACCAACAGGCGCATATTCCCGGCGCGATTCGTTTGCACGACAGTAACGTGCAGGAGTTTGTACAAAACACCGACAAGGATAAAGGCGTCGTCGTGTACTGTTATCATGGTAACAGCAGCCTCGGCGCGACGGCGTATCTCATCGAGAATGGATTTAAAAATGTCGCCAGCATGAGCGGCGGATTCGAAGCGTGGCGGCAGGTGTACGAGCACGAGCCGGCCTGAGGATTTCGAGGATCGAGGATTGAGAATCGCCGAATGAAGAAAGCAGGAGGTTCCTATGGGCGTCACTGTTGGAAGCGGTGCATTCCGATACGAAGTCGCTGAAGGTTGGGGCAAGCTGCCGGACGACTGGACTTTCCATGAAGTCGCGGCCGTGGCCGTGGATAACAAAGATCAAGTCTACTGTTTTACGCGCGGCAAACACCCGGTCATCGTCTTCGACAGTGACGGCAATTTTTTGCGCGCGTGGGGCGACGGCGTATTCAAGCGGGCGCACGGCGCGACGATCGGGCCGGACGATACGATTTTTTTGACCGATGACGGCGACCACACGGTGCGCAAGTGCACGCTGGACGGCCGAGTGCAGATGACGCTCGGTATTCCCGGCAAGGCGGCGCCCTATCAAGCCGGCGAACCGTTCAATCGCTGCACGCATGTCGCCTTCTCGCCGCGGGGCGATATTTACGTGTCCGATGGCTATGGCAATTCGCGAGTGCACAAATATTCGCCGGACGGAAAGCTGCTGTTGTCATGGGGTGAATCGGGCTCCGACCCCGGTCAATTCAACATCGTGCACAACATCGTAACCGACAAAGACGGTTGGGTTTACGTCGCGGACCGCGAAAATAACCGGGTGCAAGTTTTCGATGCCAACGGCAAGTACGAGACCCAGTGGAATAACCTGCACCGGCCCTGCGCGCTCTATATGGATACGAGCAAAAAGGAGCCGATCTGCTACGTCGGCGAGCTGGGTCCGGGGTTGGGCGTCAATAAGGAAGCGCCGAACCTGGGCAACCGCGTGGACATATACGATAAAACGGGTAAACGATTGGCACGTCTCGGCGATATTCTCGCCGGAGAAAAACCGGGGCAATTCATCGCGCCACACGGGCTCGCGATCGATTCGCGCGGCGATATCTACGTCGGCGAAGTTTCGTGGACGATCATGGGACAGCATCTAAAGCCGCCGCGCGAATTGCGCAGTTTGCAGAAGCTCAGGAAGTTGAATTAGAGACTCGCCACGAAGGTCCCGAAGGTTGTTGTCGTAGGACCGGCCGGCGGGTAGCCAAGCCAAGGAGATAGCTATGCAAAGTAATGTTACTCAACAGCGTGTGCCGATTCATGGCGATCCGGGGCATTGGATTCATGTGAGCGAAAGCCCGCGCCACGTGCGCGTGATGTTCGGCGGTGAGACGATCGCCGATAGTAAACGAGCCAAGCTCTTACGCGAAGCGGAAATATTGCCGGCGTATTATTTTCCCAAAGAAGAGGTGCGCACCGACCTTTTCGTTGCCAGCCAGAATAAGAGTCACTGCCCGGTCAAGGGTGACGCTTCGTATTGGTCGCTGCAAGTCGGCGATCGCCGCGCGGAAAACGCCGCGTGGAGTTATACGAGTCCGTTTCCGGAGGCGGCGGTTCTGAAAGACCACTTTGCGTTCGATTGGCCCAAGATGGACAAGTGGATGGAAGAAGACGAGGAGATTTTTAAGCATGCGCGCGATCCATATAAGCGCGTCGATGTGATGCCGAGCAAGCGCCATGTGCGCGTGGTGATCGACGGACATACGGTCGCGGAAACGCGCCGGCCGTATCTGCTTTTCGAAACCAATCATCCGGTGCGCTATTACATCCCGCAGGAAGACGTGCGCATGGACATGCTCGTCGCGAGCGCCACGATTTCGCGCTGCCCGTATAAAGGGCCCGCTTCCTACTGGTCGGTGAAAATCGGCGGCGAGACGTTCACCGATTTGGTCTGGGGTTACATGGAGCCGATTCCCGAGTGTCCGAAGATCAAAGGGCTGCTCTGCTTCTTCCACGAGCGCGGCTGCGATATCTGCGTCGACGGCGCATTGGTGCCGACGCCGCAAACGAAATGGGCTCAGGCGTTAAGAAGTTGATTTGAGCAACCGTCAAGATGCGTGCTCTTCACTGGGACGGTTGCCAACTCGCGTTCAACTCTTCCTACCGCGCGCCGCGCGCTGACTCTCGATTTGCCCTGATCAAGGTTGAGCTCGCCGGGATCTGCTCCACCGACCTGCAAATTTTCAAAGGCTACATGGATTTCCAGGGCGTGCCCGGCCACGAATTCGCCGGCTCCGTCAGCGAAGGACCGCGCGAGCTTGTGGGTAAACGCGTCGTGGGCGAGATCAATTTCGGTTGCGGGCAGTGCGACGCCTGCCGGCGCGATCTCACCCGTCACTGTCCGAATCGAAAGGTCATGGGGATTCTCAACGCGGACGGCGCCTTTGCCGAGTACGTGTCGGTACCCGCAGAAAATCTTCATATTGTTCCCGACAACGTCGGCGACGAGGAAGCGGTTTTTGCTGAGCCGCTGGCCGCTGCCTTGGAGATCTTAACGCAGATTCAACTCAGCCCCGGCGACGATGTGCTTGTGCTCGGCGACGGCAAGTTAGGGAATCTCTGCGCGCAGGTGCTGCGGCTTACCGGCGCGAAAATAACCGCGCTGGGAAAACATGCCGACAAACTCGCTCTGATCAAGAAGGCAGGTGTGCGGACAATTCTTCTGCACGATTGGCAACCGCGATTGTTCGATGTCGTCATCGAAGCGACAGGTTCCGCTTCTGGCTTGGAGCTGGCGCTCAGCGCCGTGCGCCCGCGCGGGACTTTGATTCTCAAAAGCACCATCGCCGGCAATCATCAAGTGTCGCTGGCGCCCATCGTGATCAACGAAATCAATGTTATCGGCTCGCGCTGCGGGCCGTTTCCCGACGCGCTCGCAGCGCTGGCGGCGAAACAGATTGCCGTGACACCGCTGATCGAGAAGGTTTACCCTTTGAAGGACGGGGTAGCCGCGGTTGCGCATGCCGCTCGCGGAGCGCGAAAAATTTTCCTTCGGCCCGCCTGACATCGACGACTCTGCTATTTTCGGATCAACGAATCGATAAACTCTTTCGCCGTGGTCAAATCGTAAGCATACAGCTTTCGCGCCATCGCCACGGCGGCGATAATATCTCCCGATTCGGCGAGCTCGAGCAAACGAGCTTCCTGCTCTTTGCGCTCGAGAGTCTCAAGATTAGTGAAGTCTTTGGCGCTTTTGCCGGCCGGTTGGACGAGTGTATGGCGCGTGAGCGCATCGAGTAGAACTTGTGCGCTCGGGACAACGTTCCATTCGATCCTTAGAATAGGATCCGACCCTTTCACGGGAAGGTGTTGGTATCGAGTGGATACGTTGGCGCCGCCGTCGATTGCTTTCGCGAATACGCGTTTAGTTTCATGGGTCAACGCGGTCGCCAGTGGTTCCAAGTTAACGGCTAGCTCCAGATCGATAAAGCGGCGTGTTCGCACGGTCGGAGCCCCTCGGGCTTGGCCATCTTGGCTCGGCAGTTCTTGCCGCTCCTTTACGTACCTCGCCGAGCGGATGTCAGAATAAGGAATGAAAGCCACGGTGAGATCTTGATCGGGAAATCCAAAGTTCAAATACGAGCGGAATTTGATGAAGAGTCCGCCGTCGGTCATACGCACGAGCCAGTTGGTCGGACGAAACCGCGCGGTGACGACCTTTTGATAAATGAGTAAACAAACGACGGTGAACACGGCCACGAAATAGGCGGGCCAAACACCGTTCAGACGAGCGAAAACAGTCAAGCCAACCGCGATTGCGAGAAGCATCAGCGCGCCACCTAACGCCTGAAACCTGGAGTAGTAGAAGTTGCGGTCTTGCGGACCTGACGGCACTTCGGCCGCGCGCATGAGTTCCATCGCTTCGTTGACTAAGTTTTGCCGACCAAAGATGGGAAAGCCAACTCAGTTCGAAGCATCGCTGAGCAATGGTTTTAGCCCCTGAAAAAACTCTCCGATGGCGCCATGATGGACGAAGTCCGCCAGATCGTCGAGCGGGGTCGGGTCGCGATTGACGATGGCCAGGAGTGCGCCGCGGCGTTTGGCAATGACGGGAAAGCTCGCCGCCGGCTGCACTTGCAGGGAAGAACCGATGATGATGAAGCGATCCGCTTGTTCGCTCCAAGCTTGGGCGCGCTGCATCGCCTCGACGGGCATCGACTGGCCGAACGAGACGTTCGCCGATTTCAAAAAACCGCCGCAGTCATCGCAAGTCGGAGCGGGCAATTTCTCGCGCCACGCCTCGTAGACATGGGCAGGCTGGTAATGCTTGCCGCATTGAAGGCAGGTAACGTGGCGATCGGTGCCATGAAGCTCGACCAATTTTGCCTCGGAAGTGCCGGCGAGCTTGTGCAGGCCGTCGATGTTTTGAGTGATCAGGCCGAGCAATTGGCCGCGCTGCTCAAATTCGCAGATCGCGTAATGAGCGAGATTCGGCTTTACCGTCTTGAAAAGCTCGTAGGTCGCTTTTTTGAGCTGCCAATGCTGCACACGCGCCGATTCGCTGGCGAGAAAATCTTGAAAGAGCACCGGCTGATATTTCGTCCAAATGCCGCCGGGACTGCGGAAGTCCGGCACGCCGGACTCCGTGCTGATGCCGGCGCCGGTGAAAAAGACGATCGCCCGAGATTGTCGCAGCCTTGTTGCAAATTCATCGAGCTTCACGCGCTTCTCACATTCAATGCGATTTATTTTTTCTGTGCCGGACCTGCCGGTTTCGCCGGTTGCGCGGGCGCGCTGGGTTGAGCCGGCGCGGCAGGCGTCGAGGGTAGCGCTGGCGGCGGCGGTGCCGGTTGTATGTCGACGACCTTAATATCGAAGACCAGAGTTTTTCCCGCCATCGGATGATTCATGTCCATGACGACCGTTTTTTCCTTGATCTCGCGAACAGTCATCGGCACGATCATTCCTTCCGGGCTTTTCGCGGCCAGGACCGCGCCGACCTTGAGCGCATTGGGAGGGAGTTTTTCCTTGGGGACTTCCTGAACGGCGTTAGGATTAATCTTACCGAAGCCATCCTCGGGTTTGACCGTGACATGTTTTTCGCCTCCGACTTTCATGCCAGTCAGCTCTTTTTCCAAACCCGGAGGGATCATCTTCTTGCCGTGAATATATTTGAGCGGCTCTTTGCCCTTGCTTGTTTCTATCACTTTTCCGTCCGGACTCTTCAGCGTGAAATCCAATGTCACTAACATACCGTCTTTAACGACGCGATCATCTTTGGTCTTTTCTGCGGTTGCGGCGAAAAGCGGCTCGTTGGCTAAGCAAATAACGGCCA
>DASWCL010000131.1:0-6015 GCA_036390135.1 Binatia bacterium | reverse complement strand
AGACCCCATTGGCGAGTTGAGTCCATTCGATCGACGCCGGCCGGCCGAGATCCTGGTAGCTCACGTTGCCCGCGACGCGGCGCAGGATCCATTGCGAAGCGATCGGCGTGACGTCGCTCTTTTCATTCCGAATCGCCTGCGGGACATTAAACGGATCGGCGACGAACGTTACATTGTTCTTTACGGATTTGATCTGCTCTTCTTGCAATGCGCGGCCGTTGAGCTCGTAGCGCAGGCTGAAGGGCATCATGATTTGATCGACTTTGCGCCAGTCGCCGTAGCGCAGAAGATAGCTGCTGTCGCCTTCGAGAGGATCGTCTTCGAGGACATCAGTCTGCGTCGGAAGCTTGGTTTTGGGATCAAGATAGACATGGAACTCATCCTTGCCGTCTTTGAATCCAACCACTCGATATTTGAGCCCGTCGCGTTGCACATCGGCAAGACGCCGCAAAGTGTTGTTCGTACTGGCGGTCAAAACAAGATCGATCGGCGCGCGTTTCTCTTCCCGCAGCCGGGTAGCCAAACGACCGGGGTGGAGTCGGCTTTGCTTCGCGGTCTTGGATTCACCTTCCTGCAGCAGGCCGACCGCGCCGTCAATGACTTCGACGAAGCGAATGGTTTCGTTGCGCGCTGAATTTCTGCTCTCCCATTCGAGCCGAAGCTTGGGTTGGCCAAGTTGCCGAATCAACGTATAGCGGAAAGTGCTGATCTGTCGGGTGGGACCGAGCGGCTGGGGCGTCGAGGAGGAATCGAACTGTTTGCCTTCGCTCTCGATAATTTGATTTCTCACCGCGCGCAGCGCTGCCATACCGCCCATTGCTTTGGCGGCTTCCGCAATCAGAGCTTGCGCGGATTGGGCACGAGCCTGTGAAAGCGCACCAAGGCTGAAAGGGAGCGCGAAGAGGAAGATCGCGACGAACGGCTTTTTCATGGCGAACTCTCGCTTGTGTCGTTAAAGCTGGAACCAGGGAAATAGCCGAAACAGTCCCGCTTATGCAAACGAAAAATATTCGGTTGGTTATTTCGCTGCGGTGCAAGGCGGTCGGTTCATCTTGTATCTAGCGCGTGCTGAAGTCCGTCTTGAATGGCTGCTTCTCGCTCAAGGGCGAAAACATTCGACCCACGACGCCGCTGTCGAACGTTAAAACTCTATAGTCGGCCTTGCTGTCGCGTTCCAACGTCAATCGATAGCCGAACTGATCTTCGGAGTCGCGCCCGGTCAAATAAATCCAAATGGCATTCTCGCCGGGCATCGGTTGAAATTCTTTTGCGGTAACTTTCGTGGGAAAGCCGCGCGGATGCATGCGAGTGACAGTATCCTTAAATTTGTCGAAGGACAGGTGGCGTTTGCCGCCGTCGGAGAGAAGCTCGTAGGCCTTTTCGAGATTTTGATCAACAAATGCCGCCTGGGCAAATTCGATGGCGCGTCGCGCAGCGAGGGTTTCGTCTTGCTTCACGCTCTCGGCGCAGCTTGCCAGAATAGCAAAGGTGGCCAGCAAAAGGAGAAGACCGCCTGACAAACCGCGGAACATCGCGCATGCAGTCGGGACGAACGTTACGCTGTGCGCTGTATTGCTTGCGCATCGAAGAAGAGTCCGGAGTTTCGCAAATATCATTGGGAGCATTTGACCATTAACTTCCTAACAACACCACCTGCTTTACACTAAGAGTCCAGTGATTCCTAGATTTGCCGGACAAGTCTGTACTGGTTTCTGTCTGCCGGGACACTCGCGGTGCTGATGAATTGATGTTTTCGAGGGGATTGGTTCCATCCAGGTAACGGCATGTCGCTTGCTCATGAGTTCCGCCGACAACCGAGAGGAGATCTGTCGTGAATAAAGCAAGCCTGGTGATTTCATTGTGTGTACTTGTCGTTTCAGGATGCTCGATCTGGGATACTCAGGAGATGGAGGCGGAAAAATCTCCGGTTAGCGCGGCGGTTGAGACAGAGCCCGTCGACTTGGCCGTCGAAACGCCGGCGAAAGAAACGCGGGCGTCGACAACACGCATTTTAAGCCGCGACGATATTCGACGTCTGCAACAACGTCTGAAAGAAGTCGGACTCGATGCCGGCCCCGCTGACGGCGTCGCCGGCCCTCGCACCAAGGCAGCATTCGTTCGTTTTCAAAGTGGTTGCTCCAAGATCAAAACACTGATCGAGACTGTTGCAGAATCCGAATCCCATAGCCCAAATGCAAGCCCCGCCGGAACCAGAACTCCTTCCAGGCAGGAGACTCAGGCGATGCAAACCCAACTACGCGACTCTGGTTTCGATCCCGGATCGAGCGATGGGATCTTCGGCAATCGAACGAGATCCGTGTTGGTGCAGTTGAAGAACAATTGTCCGACAGTGAACGACTTCGCGGCTATTTTGGATCAGGCAAGTGTGCCGGTGGAGAAGCAAGTTGGCCGAGCGCAGGCGACCACCAATGCTTCCAACAAATTTCAAACGATCAGCCCGGCGAATGGCAGAGAAGTGAGCAAGCCGGCCGCCGCATCTCAGCGCGGGCAGTCCCCGGAGGAGATTCGCATTCTCCAACTTAGGTTGCGCGATGCCGGTTTCGATCCGGGTCCATTTGATGGCGTGATGGGACCGAAGACGAGACTAGCGCTACAGCTATACGAGACCAGCCAACGAGGGAAGAAAACCAAAATAAGCGTAACAACGACCGGTGGTGGTCAGTACTGAAGTAAATGACTTCCAAATGGAAAGGGAGGATTCAGCTTGGTTCTGAATCCTCCCTTTTTGTATTGCCGATTAGCGGTTAATATTCGGTCTGACGGCTGCGCTGGATCTGTTGGTTGTTGCGATCGATGGTCCGTTGATTCTGCTGGAGCTGCTGCTGATTGGATTGATACTGCTGTTGTTCCTGACCCTGCATGTAATCGCCGACGAGCGCGCCAGTGCCAAGTCCGAGGGCGCCGCCGATGGCGGCACCGGCTCCGGGATGACCCACGGTTGCACCGATGATGCCGCCGGCGGCCGCGCCGCCAACTGCACCAATCCCAGCGCCCTTTTCCCGGGTCGTCATCGGTCCCCCAGAACAAGCGGCAAACACCACTCCTGCGAGGATGACCGAAGCTAGACGTAGAGAGATTCTTTTAGACATCGTTCTGCCTCCTTTGAGTATCGTGTACTGATGACGTTAAATAAGATCAAAGGTCAGCAATACCTGGGCCATATAGCGTCTCATGGCTCGGTGACTCAATTTAGCACAAGTTGCGAAAATGCGTAGCTTAAAATCCGGCAGCGTCGGATTCACGGCTAAAAATATCGGTGGGCCAATCGACAGGAATGGCCGGACTTATTTGGCTTTGGCCATTTCTTCGACGTCGCCGATGGTCGGCCCGCTCAAACGAAAGGCACGGTGGGCGCGCCATTCCAAGACTTCCATTTGACGGATACCGCGCGCGTGATGGGGATCCTGCGCGGCGATCGCTCTCGCTTCCGCTAGGCTCGACGCCAACATGACGTAGACCCCGTAAGCGCCGTCGGTGGTCGGGCCCGAGAAGAGCAAACGGCCGGCTCGATGTTGATCATCGAGCCATTGGCGGTGTTCTTCGTAATTGCGCTGCTTGTCTTCCTCTTTTTCCGGTAGGGACCGGGAAAGCACGATATACCACATCAGTTTTCTCCTCATGATTTTGCCCATCAATTGCGTCCCATCGTAGCGGCTGCGACAAAAATTTGCCACTTGCTTAGCGGCTTGCCCAGAGATAGAAGCGTGATCAAAGGCGACCGTAATTATTATTACGCGATCAATAATCGTTGAGCGCGATGGCAGGAAGGATAAGGAGGCATTGTCATGATTATCGATGTGCACGGTCATGTATCAGCGCCGACCGAGCTATGGGCGTATAAAGCCAATCTATTATCGGCGCGGGGATCGCATGGTCGTGGCGGGGTGAATGTTTCCGACGATGAGATCCTCGCGGCCGCCAACCGCAAGGAGAACTGGGCCAAAGGTCATCTCGATTACTTAAAAGACCATGGCACAGATCTGCAGTTAATCTCACCGCGGCCGTTTCAACTCATGCAGTCCGAAAAACCGGCAAAGCTGGTGCACTGGTTCGCTGAAGAATGCAACAACATCATCCATCGCCAAATAAAACTCTTTCCTAAAACCTTCATCGGGGTTTGCGCCTTGCCGCAGACCGCCGGCGATCCGATCCAAAATGTCTTACCCGAGCTCGAGCGCTGCGTCAAACAACTCGGTTTCGTCGGCTGTCTCTTGAATCCCGATCCGTATGAAAACAGCGGCCAGGAAGCGCCGGCGCTGGGCGACCGCTATTGGTATCCTCTCTACGAAAAACTCTGCGAGCTCGATGTCCCGGCGCACATTCACGGCACCGGTTCGCGGTCCGAGCGCAGTCCGTACTCGGTGCATTTTATCAACGAAGAGACGATCGCGGTTTTCGGCCTGGTGAATTCCACGGTCCTCCAAGATTTTCCCAAGCTGAAAATCATCGTCAGCCACGGCGGCGGTGCGATTCCCTATCAGCTCGGCCGTTTCGAAGCGCCGTCGCTGCGCCGTGGCACGGGCGCGCGATTTTCCGACGGGCTGCGCAAACTCTATTTTGACACGGTGCTTTACACCGACGACGCCGTGCGGCTTTTGATCAAGACCGTCGGCGTCGATCGCTGCTTGTTCGGCACGGAATGTCCCGGTGTGGGATCTTCCGTCGATCCGGAAAGCGGCCGTTCGATGGATAACGTAAAACCGATGATCGACAACATCGAATGGCTGAGCGCGGCGGACAAGCAAAAGATCTTTTGGGACAACGCCAAGGCGGTATTTAAGCTAAAAGTTTAACCTCGTTGGGAGTTCAAAACGTTCAAGCCGTTCAAATCGTTCAAACGGTTCAGAGAGAACAAGCGAAAGTGAGCCCCTAAAAAACGGCCTTATGCTATCGCGTGATGAGAATGAGCTTTTGACGCGCGTTGGGCCAGGGACAGCGATGGGCGAGCTAATGCGCCGTTACTGGCTGCCCGCGCTGTTGTCGGAAGAAATTCCCGGGCCGGACTGCGCGCCGGTCCGCGTAAGGCTACTCGGCGAAGATTTGATCGCGTTCCGCGATACTAACGGCAAGATCGGTTTGCTTGGTGAGCATTGCGCTCATCGAGGCACTTCGCTCTTCTTCGGCCGCAATGAGGCGTGCGGTTTGCGCTGCGTCTATCACGGCTGGAAGTACGGCGTCGAGGGCAACGTCCTCGAGACACCGGCTGAACCCCTGGATAGCGATTTTCGAAAAAAACTTCGCCATACCGCATACCCGTGCCAAGAAGTCGCGGGTGTAATCTTCGCGTACATGGGGCCACCGGAAAAGGTGCCGTTGTTGCCGTGCTACGAATGGTTTGATCTTGGGGAGAAACAGGTTTTTACGGTGAAGTCGTTCCTTGAATGCAACTATCTTCAAGGTCTGGAGGGCGATTTCGATTCTTCCCATACGTCGTTTTTGCACAACAATAACATTCCCGATGCGGCGCGCTTGAAACGCGACGGCGCGCCGATGTTGGAGACAGAAGAGACGGGTTATGGAATGCGCGCCATCTCGATCCGAAAAGTCGGCGCGGACCAGGTTTACGTTCGCACAAGTCCTTTCATCGTGCCGTCTTTCAGCATCGTGCCCGGGCCACCGACGTCGAAGTTCGAGGAAGACGATATCCGCGGTTTTAGATTTTGGGTGCCAATCGACGATAGGACGACATGGCTTTACATCCTGAACATGCGCAAGAAACCGTTCGCTGCCGAGGAGCGGAAAAACTTGCGCCGTTGGATTGGCACCGGCTACCGGAGAATTCGCAACGGGGCAAACAATTATCTGCAGAACCGCGCGCTGCAAAAAGCGACGAGCTACACCGGTATCGAAGCGGTTAACCCAGCCGAGCAGGACGGTTGCGCGACGGAGAGCATGGGTGCGATCTTTGATCGCTCAAAGGAACATCTCGGGCAAAGCGACAAAACGATCATCGCTTTGCGCAAAATGCTGCTGCGAGCGGTGAATGATCTAGCG
>DASWCL010000130.1:0-5291 GCA_036390135.1 Binatia bacterium | reverse complement strand
TGGCGTGGGTGTCAACTTACTTTTTCGCTGAGCCGCTGAGTGATTATGACTCACGATTGGTGGGCGCGAATTACTCTAACAAATCCCGCAGGGCTTATTTGGTATAGACTGCATGAAAACTTAAATACGTGCTTCGACACGGTCGGCGAGATCGATTTCACTGCCCGCGCGCGCAGGCTGCGTTCTTGGCTTGCTCCCTGCCAAGAACTACAAACCTGGTGAAGTTAGTGCCGCTAAAGAATTCGTCAGCACCGCAAAACAACTACTCACTTCTTTCTATAAGCGCTCCACTTTGCGAGTTTGAAAATAAGAAACAAGATTATAAACATTGCCAAAAGAGGTGCGACAGCCGCCATATAGAACCTCCGTGTTGAGTCTGGAATTTTGGGATTGCTGGAAGACTATAGGCCGATTCGACAGGGACTGTCTATCCAATAATAAGCTGCGGGGATATCACAACATAGCGATGAGAATTTATCCCGAAGGCGTCGCCTCGAGTGCTTTGTTTGAGGGACTTCGATCAAGTGCTACTGGAGATTAGAGGGATAAAGCACCACCTTTCAGCGGCAGGCTGCTTGAATCGATTCCGCTTTTCTGCTCATCAATCCATTCTTTACAAAGTTTGAGCCCGTGATCTTCCGCTTTTCGCTCAGTCGCAAAAGTTAATTCGGTGCCTTCTAATCTTTTGATCTCTGTCACTTTATCTTGAGCGTCAAATATCAAGCCCCGGCCGTACCATTTTTTTTCCGGGGCGCGAACTCCGATCCCGTAAATGGGATGATTGTTATATTGGTGCATGTATCTACTCTATCGCTCTCTAAGGGTGAACACCATGACCCATGGCGCCGATGAACGACTTTTCACTTGCCACAAGGGGCGCAACTAACGCCACTTGACACCCCACTGCTGAATCTGCCGTTTTAGGATAATTTAATTCTTATAGGCGCCTCAGTAGGGATTGTCGTCTAATATTAGACAATTAGAGAAGAATCATCTAGAGAAGAATCATCGGAGGCACCTCATCCATGTGCAGGAAACCGGGATAGCGCCCTTGGCGCTCCGATCCGCAATGGAATGGTTATTGTGTGGGTGCATGAATCGGCCTTTGATACCGTCTGATAGTGAACCGGTAGAGTGCAATTTCCTTATGCGGCATCGTATTTGGCCTGCTCCCTACCGACAACGCGGTTCACTGAGGGCGGCGCGCAGACAAGACATCGGCCACCGCACAAGCACATATACACTTAGTGCTCACTCGTCGCGCACGATGACGCACGCATCCGGATGGGCGGCGGCATAGATCCGTTGACCCGCATCGTAGCGTTGGCTCGGCGGCGCGATCACACGTAACGTTCCGCCGGTTGCAAGCTCGACAGTATAATCGACCGCGTCGCCGAAATAGATCGAGCGCCGAATGATGCCGGGAAAAAGATTGTAGCTTCGCTCGGCCATGCGCCGCGCTTCGGCGTCGTCAGAAACCAATAAAATATTATGCGGTCGTAGACATACAGCACCTTGCCCCGGCGCCGAAATTTCGCCGGCGGAGCTCACGCGTATATTGATTTCATCTCCGAGCTGCAACATTCCGTCGCCGTCGAAACGCCCGGTGAGAATGTTCGCTTTGCCGACAAATTCGGCGACGAAACGGGTCTCGGGTCGATCGAAGATTTCCGCCGGCCGTCCAACCTGAACCAAACGGCCACGATCGAGAACAGCGATTCGGTCGGAGGTTGCCATCGCTTCGGCTTGATCGTGGGTAACGTACACCGTGGTAATTTTGAACTCTTCGTGCAGCCGGCGGATCTCGAAGCGCATCTCTTCGCGCAAGTTTGCGTCCAAGTTGCTCAGCGGCTCGTCCATCAGGAGAATCTGTGGCTCCACGACCAATGCCCGCGCCAACGCGACCCGCTGCTGCTGACCACCGGAAAGCTCGGCCGAGTAGCGGTCTTTCAACTCCGCCAGGTGCACGACGCCGAGTAGATTACTAACTTTCCGCTCGATTTCTGGTTTCGTGAGCTTTTTGAATTTCAGCCCGTACGCAACGTTTTGCGCCACGGTCATGTGCGGCCAGATCGCATAGCTTTGAAAGATCATCGACATGTTGCGCCGCTCCGGCGGCACCAACAGATTAGCCGAAGACATGACGGCGTCCGCGACGCGAATTTCTCCCGCGTCGGGCTGCAGAAACCCTGCGATCAAACGCAGCGTCGTGGTCTTTCCGCAACCCGACGGACCGAGCAGAGAGACAAATTCGCCATCCCCGATCTGCAAGTGAAGATTGTCGACGGCTGCTGCGGCGCCGAATTTTTTCGTCAGCCCGCTGATCGAAACGATCGCCATGGATTATGCCCGCGTCCCCATCAAGTCCCGGCCGGCGAGTTGCTGCACCGCAAGAATCACCGCGAAGGAAACCATCAGGAGAAGAATTCCCAGAACCGCGATGACGCCCACTTGTCCTTCCTCTTTGAGGTCGAAAATCACCACGGACACGACCTTCGACTGCGGCGCGAATAGGAGAATCGCGGCGCTCAGCTCTCGGATGACGCCGATGAAGATGAACGACCAGGCGGCGATCAGTCCCGAGCGCGCCAGTGGCGCGGTCACATCTTTGAGCGAGATCAGTCGGTTGGCGCCAATGATTCGGCTCGCGTCTTCGAGTTCCGGGTGAATGCTTTTGAAAGTGGATTCCGCCTGGGAAAAGCCGATCGGCATTTCCTTGGTCAGAAAAGCGACGAATAAAATCCAAATCGTACCGTAAAGCACGAGCGGCGGCCGTGTATAAGCGATGAACAAACCCACGGCCAGGACAACGCCGGGGATCACCAGCGGCGCTAAAGCAAAAAAACTCAAAAAGCGCGCGCCGCGAAACAGATTGCGATTGGTGATATAGGCGATCAAGGTCGCCAGCAGCGTGCCGACGGTCGCCGTCAGTATGCCCAATTTGAAAGTGTTGTAGATCGCCAGCTGGGTATCGCCGTACTCAAAAAAGGCGAATGAAAAATTCTTCAGGGTAAAATTATCCCAGGTTAAGGGCAGCGCCCAGGCTTGGGAAAGCGCCGCCTTGAGGAGAATCCAATAGGGCAAAAAGACCGAGAGCGAAAGGATGCCGAACACGACCAACAGCACCGGCACACGGCCCCAACCGAGACGGATCAAGCGCTTCTGCCCACCTTTGCCGCCGACGGTGCTGAAACCCTTGCGCCCGAGAAGTTTTTTTTGCAGAGCGATGAGCGCCATCGTGGCCAAGAGCAGCGGCACGGAAAACGCAGCCGCCATGTCCAAGCGCGGCGGATATTGAAACAGCGCCCAGATCTGTGTCGTGATCGTGTGCACGCCCGCCGGCAGACCGAGGATCGCGGGAGCGCCGAAGAGCGAGAGCGATTGCAGAAACGCCACGATAAAGCCGCCGATCAGTGCCGGCATCGCCAGCGGCAGCGTGACGGTCCAAGCCGTGCGCCATTTGTTTGCGCCCAAAATTTCCGCGGCGTCTTCGAGGTCCGACGAAATCAGCTCGCATACGTTGGCGATCATGGAAAAAACATAGGGAAAGCTATACAGCGCCATGACAAAAATTAGCCCGGGCATGGTGAAAATATTGAAGAGCGCGTCTTCCGTCCCCGTCAGGGCGCGATAAAGCTTGTTCAATGCGCCGGCGTTGGGCCCGGCAAGCAGCGTCCAGGCAAACGCGCCCAAGAACGGCGGCGTTACAAACGACGCCATCACCAGCGCGCGGATCGGTTTTTTCCACGGCAAGTCGGTGCGCGTCAGCAGCCAAGCGAGCAGTGCACCGACAACCACCGCGATCAGTCCCACCCAAGTGGAAATGATCAGAGTATTCCAGATCGCCTTGAGGAATTGCTCGTTGGTAAAAACCTCAACATAGCGGCTGAACGTAAGGCCGCCGTCATCCCACAAACTGGCGCGAAATATCGCCGCCAACGGGAACAGCATTAAGAAGATGAGAAAGAGAGCGGCGCCGACCCACACCGGCAAGGTCGGATCCTTGAAGCGGAGCACCGGCCAGTTCGTGTGGCGGCCTCGATCGAGTGTCCCGGTTCGAGATGCGGGCATGAAGGTTTTTACTCGAGGCTACGCACCGAAATATTCCGTGAAGCGTTTTTTGATCTCGGCGTTGCGCTTTTCCAGTTCGTCCGCGTCGACCGGCAGAAGCTTCAGTTCCTTGAGTTTGGGTTTATCCGACGGATACGTGACCTCAGGGTGCCCGGTGTAAAGTCCCTCCTTATCAGCCAAGAGCTGCTGTGACTCTTTGGAGAAAATAAACTCGGCGAAGAGCTTCGCGGCATTGGGATGGGGCGCGTCTTTGGCGATGGCCACCGGCGAGACGACTAGCGGCACGCCCTCTTTTGGATAGACGATCGTGATCGGATTACCTTGCTTCTGTGTTTTGTAATAAAAATACTCCGCGCCGTTGACGCCCACCGGCCGCTCACCCGATGCTACGACACCGGCTGGATCGTTGGCGGACTGCGTGATGTGCACTTTGTTTTTCGCCAGGTCACGAAAGTAATCCCAGCCGTAGGCGTTCACCAACGCCACCACGTGCGTCATGATGATCCCGCTGTAGCCCGGGTGAGCGGTAACCTCTTTACCGCTCCAGCGGGGATTCAAGAGATCCTTCCAGGTTTTCGGCGCGTCTTTCTCCGTGACGAGCTTCGGGTTGTAGGCGATGACCGATAGCGTCGCACGCATGCCGTAGTAAAACCCGGCTTTGTCCTTGAAGCCGTCGGAAAATCCACTCACGGCAGCAGGTGTGTATTTAATGAGTAGTCCTTTGCCCTTCAAGAGCTCGAAATGACCGGCATCAGAAGTATGAATGAGATCGACATTTTTGATCCCAGCGGTCGCTTCCTGCATCGTGCGCTGCAAGACGCGCTGGGAGCCGGTACGGTGCACTTCGACTTCAATGCCTTTATATTTGTTCTGAAAATAATGCGCGATTGCCGTCGACGACGGAATCGCAAGGGAGGTGTACCAAACCATCTTGGCTTCCTTGCGCGCCGCCTGGATCAGCGCTGCATCTTGCCCCGCAACCAACGGCGCAAAAGTGAAAACGCCAGCGAGCATGATGAAGCCGATACTGATCTTTTTCATACTGCCTCCTAACGCTTAATTGAAAGATCCCGTCAGTCGATTACTGTGAAACCAGTTTGTCAGTCAACAGGGCAATTGCCGGCAACTCCTCGAGCCGAGTGATGATGCGCACGATTTCGTCAACCCGATCCGCAGGTAATGCCAAGCGCGCGTTGACGCGAAATTTCTCTTCGACTTCC
>DASWCL010000129.1:0-2253 GCA_036390135.1 Binatia bacterium | reverse complement strand
GCGAAATCAGGTGTACGGACGCGTCCACAGGCGATCGGCTCACACGAAACCGAGCTGGCCACGCACAATCGTTCGAAGAGCGTCTCTGAAATCGTACAGCTCGACATGCGTCTTCTCGTGTTTAACGTAGTGGCGATGAGCTGGATGGTCTTTTCGCGTCGGTCTTCATCGTCTTGTTAGGGCGTCTCAGGAGTGAGGCGCTTCCTTGAAACCAGGATCGCCTCAACGGATGGGCGATCGTCATAAAAATCCTCCGCAACTCGCTGAACGTAGTGGTGTGACTGGTAAACCTCCTCTGGCTTCACCTCCCTCCATTCCTCGTGCAGCACATCGTTGCCGAGAACGCGCACATCCTCATGCGCCTTCTTGCGGCGCGCCTCTGTTATGACACCATCGGACGATGCATCGTCGATTCGGGCGGCCAATGATCCCTTGCTGTATCCATTGGCGCGCAGTAGCTTTTCAAGCGTCGACCTCAGCAACCCGGAAGCGGCCCTCCAAGCCCCGATGGAGGCACAGAGCTCTGCCTCGCGAAATTCCGCCTCGATGCCCTGGGGAACCCCAGTGGGTAGCCAAGCGCGTTCGATAGTTGTGGGGAAGAACGATTCAAGCGTACCGTCTAACACGCGACCCCTATCATGAATCTTTGCAATCCCACCTCTGCCACACCCTGCACACTTGAGCAGTTTGTAGAGTACGCGGCTGTATTGCGCTCCCTCGTAAGAGTGCGATTTGTCCACGAGGACGGAGCCGTATTCGTGACTGCTGTCCTTGTACTCGAACGTGGTGACCGCACCACCGCAGTCCGGGCACCGCGCGCTAACATTTCCGTTTCTGTACTCAGGCTGCATACGGGTTCCTGGCAAGACAACTGCCCCAACTCTTAATTTATCGATCGGCTTTTGCCAATATTAATATCCGCAAAAGCCGTCCGCAGGAACAAGTCCAACTGCTCGCAAGAAGAGGTGAGAAAGAACGATGGTCTTCAGTCCATATCGCGAGAATGGATCTCCTTTGGCCGTCGTCGAATCCGATAATTTTGACCGTTTACCGACACTGTGTTTGTAGTCCTGTTGTAGTCCATAGGGTCTGTCTACGTTTTATTTCTCGCCTTAATTCGCTGATTTAGTGACTCCAGCACTCCGGCATCGACCGCGGCGATCACATCTACGGCTGCGTCGAGTTCTTCTTCGGTCATCCCAGCTTTCCTTGCATCCGCAAGGCGCCGATCGACTCACGGATCGCAGAGCCGCATCATCGCGACGGTGATACCGATCAGCATCTTCTCGCGCTCGGTGAGGCACTCGACCGCGTGGGCGTCGCGATAAAAGGTTCGAAAATCCGCTTTCTTCAAGCTCTAACTCCTCCCGTTGGGATGCGCTCAACTCGGCTTACGAAGGTCCGACCTGAAAAGCAAGATTCGCCTAAGGACCGAGAACGCGAAAACCCTCGCGCTCAGCGGCATGAGCGAGATTTTCATCAAATGTCACGAATTCCAGCGCTGAAGGGTTATCTTCGGCTGCGATTACGGCCGCACCGATCTGCAGAGCGTCCGCGGCTCTGAGGGGATACGCTTCGACAATCCGCTCCGCATGTCGGCGAACAATCTCAATCGCCGTCACCTCCGACCATTGCTCCCAAGCGCGAATAATATCTCTCCGAACAGTGAGAAGACGAGATGCGCCAGCCGGCGCTTCTCTGCGCTGTCGCGCCAAAGCAGAAAAAATCTCAACCCGAGTCAAAGTCCAAACAATGACATCAGGATCGTTCCGATACCACGCCTTGGCACGGGTAGAGCCTTGCTCAGCGATCCAGAGAGGAATAATGGCCGAAGTATCCCAAAACCTCACCAGCCGCTCCGGCGCTCGTCAAGCAAGTCTTGCAGAACACTGCCGGGAACTTTAACAAGGCGGCGCTTATTGAGCCATTGGCCGGAGCCTCCGCTTCCTCGGCGGATTAGTCCTTTGCGCTCCAGCCGGGCGAGACGATCGTCTAGCTCGACAGCGTCGCGCGCTGCCTTCTGCAACGGTATGATCTGAGCTACGGGGTGGTTGCGGTCCAGCACCAGAATAGATTCACCATTTTTCACTTGGTCCAGATAACGCGACAGATTGTTCTTTAACTCAGCGATTCCCGCTTTCTTCATATGGCTATAATAGCCATGATGTCGACTACCGTCAAACGAGAACAGAGGGCACAGCATGCTGTGCCCCTACAGTCTTTTTTAGGCCGGTTTCACTCCCGTGATCAGCG
>DASWCL010000128.1:0-10316 GCA_036390135.1 Binatia bacterium | reverse complement strand
CGGATCAGCGTTGTTTTGCCCATGCCGTTCCGCCCGAGAAGCCCTACCACTTTTCCCTTCTCCACTTCGAAAGAAATGCCCTGAAGGATGTGACTGTCACCGTAATAAGTGTGAATGTCGTGCACCTTTAACATCACGTAGTCTCCATGGCGGCTCCGAGATAAATCTCTTGCACGACCGCATTGGACTTCACCTCATGACCGACGCCGTCAGCGATGACTTTACCGTAGTGCAGCACAGTGACTCGATTGGTCAGCTCGAAAGCGACATCCATGTCGTGCTCGATTACGAGCAGGGTAATGGCGGGATCGAGTTTTTTGAGAAGGGCGACCATCATGTGGGACTCGGCCGGCGATAGTCCAGCGGTGGGCTCATCGAGCAAAAGGACTTTCGGCGCTCCGGCCAGCGCCAGCGCGATCTCAAGCTGGCGCTGCTCGCCGTGAGAAAGATTGCGGACAACTTCGTTCTCCGTTGCCCCAAGCCCCACGGCTTCCAGAGCAGAGCGAGCCTGATCAATATGATCAGTATAGCGGGAGAGCGCGCGGTGAAGATGGAGCTTGGCAGCGGTTAGAGCTTGAACGGCGAGTAGAGAGTTCTCCAAAACTGTCAAGCGCGGGAAGAGGTTGGTGATCTGATACGTCCGGGCGAGCCCCAGCGCAGCGCGCCGATGAGGCGGCAAGCGCGTCACGTCTCGACCGAAGAGATGAATGCGCCCACCCGTCGGCTTGGTTTCTCCGCTGATCAGGCTGAAGAGCGTCGTCTTTCCGGCACCGTTCGGTCCAATGATGGCTCGGCGCTCGCCGGGTGCGACGGCGAGGCTCACACCGTCCACCGCGTGAAGGCCGTCGAAGGCTTTCGAGATGTTGGCAAGGTTCAATGCAAGGGTGGACGATTCAGGCATACTTTAAGTTCTCTCACTCATGCCACGCCAGGAGCGTGGCCGCGAGCGGTGGATGGTCAAGCGTTGGGAGTCCCTTGCCTTACGCCTCAACTAACAATGCTTGCACGCCGGATAGTTTCGATCGTAAACGGGTTGTTTGAGAAATTCCTCCGGCTTGTACTTCCAAAACTGAGAGACCCCTGTGAAAGTTTGGATCACCGTGTTCCAAAGCTCACCATCCCTCTTCTCGACCTTCCGGACATAGATGTTCTGAATCGGGTTGCCGTAAGGATCTAACCTGATCGGTCCTCGCGGTGCATCAGAAATCTCCACTTTCTTGAGCGCAGCCAGAAACTTTTCCTTGTCCTCAACGTTTCCGCCGACCGCCTTGGCCGACTCAGCGATCCAGCGCGCGGCCGTGTAGCTCGCCTCCGCGTAGTAGCCAGGAACCTTTCCGTATTTTTTCCGGAACTCTTTGACAAAGCGCTGGTTCACCGGAGTGTCAATCGCGGCGCTGTAGATCAGCGGAGAGATCGCGCCGATCGCCTCGTCGCCGAGCGCGGGGAGAACGAATTCGTCAAAACTCGTTCCCCCTCCGATGAGGGGCAATCTAGCTTTCAACCCCGCGTCCTGGTACTGCTTGGGAAACCTGAGTGATGATGCCGCCACCATTACGGCGAAGACGGCGTCGGCATCCCGCTTGATCTGGGCCAGGAAAGGACCGAAGTCAGTGGTGCCGAGAGGCGGCCAGAGTTTCTGAATGATTTGGCCACCAGCCTCCTCGAAAGTTTTCTGGAACCCACCCACCTGCTCCCAGCCAAACGCGTAGTCCATCGCAATCGTTACCACCCTTTTATAGCCGAGCGTCTTCGCGGCGTATTCTCCGAACGGGTGGTTCGGTTGGCTCGAGGTCCACCCGGTCCGGACGGCCCATTTCGTGGGCTTGCGTTGCGTAAGATCATCGGCCGACACCACAGCCCATACGGTCGGGATTCTGTACTCATCCACCTTCGGCGCGAGCGCATAGCCCTCGTTCGCGAGAAAGATGCCGGCTACGGCCTGCACTTTGTCACTCTCCACCAGCTTCCTAAGCCTCGTCAGCGCTTTAGCAGGGTCTCCTTGAGTATCCTCTAGAATCACCTCGACCTTTCGGCCGGCTATCTGGTTGCTGATCTCCTCGAGGCTCATCATGAAACCGTTCGACATGTCCTTGCCGACGGCAGCGCCGCCACCTGTCATCTGCGTGAGAAAGCCCACCTTGATCGGCCCCTTTTGCGCCCATACCGGTACGGCGTCAACGGTCAGAGCCAACGCTAGCAATCCACAAATTGCGGCAATCCGTTTGGTGCTCATACCTATCCTCCTTCAATCTCCCCTTCTGTCACGCCGTGGACTCCAACCGCTCTTGGCTTCACTTCTTTCGTCCGTCGTTTTATGGCGCCGAGGATTCCCTCAGGCGCATAAACAATCGTGAAAATATACACGGCGCCAAGAATCAGCAGCCAGCGATGCGTATAGACGGAAACGAGATTTTTGAGCAAAACAATGATGCCCGCTCCCAGCGCTGGGCCGATCAGGCTGCCGCGACCGCCGAGCGCGACCATGAGAAGGACCTCTACCGAGGTGCCGAGCTGGAGGTCCACGGGGCTGACGAAGCCGTTGTAGTAGGCCCATAGCACTCCGGCGAAGCCACCGAACCCGCCCGCAATGACAAAGCCGATGTATTTATGCAGCCAGACATGATAGCCGAGAGTTCTCATGCGCGATTCGCTCTCCCTGATTCCCACCAAGGTCTGCCCGAAAGGGGAATGCACGATCACGCGCAGAATCCAGAAAGCGATCAGAAAACCTGCGAGCGCAAAATAATAGAACGGGAGCGAGAGAGAAAGCGACCATGGCAGGCCAAGATCCGGTCGAGAGATTGCTGAGATTCCATTGTCCCCTTGGGTCATCGTCACCCATCGGTGCGCAAGTCCCCAAACGATCATGCCGAGAGCGAGAGTAATCATGAGGAAGTAAACACCGGTAGCGCGCAGTGCTACCGTGCCAAAGATTGCCGCAACGAGAACCGCGAGCAGGACACCAGCCGGCAAAGTGATCCCGAATGCGGCTCCATACCTCGTCGCCAGAATCCCCACGCTGTACGCGCCGATGCCGAAGTAAGCGGCATGACCGAGCGAAGCGAGACCCGTATAGCCGAGAATGATGTCAAGGCTCATCGCCAGAATCCCATAGATCAATGCTTGGGTCAGCAATGTCAGTAGGAACGAGGACAGAAACGGCGGCGAGACGAGCAGGAGAAAAAAAATAACCGCCGCCATCACCTGCTGTACGGAGAATCGAGCCAATCTCATCACGCGCGACCATAGAGTCCCGTGGGCCGCACGGCCAAGATCGCGGCCATCGGGGCGAACAGCGTGAAGTACGACAGTTCAGGAAAAAGCGCTTTGCCGAAGTTGTCGAGAAGCCCGACCATGAGGCTGCCAATCAGAGCGCCTTTGAGACTTCCCATACCTCCGACGATGACGACCACAAAAGCGTACGGTAGAATCTCAAAGTCGGCGCCTGGATAGACTCCTACGAATCCCCCGGCAACGACTCCCGCCACCGCCGCCAGGAAAGCGCCGAGCGCAAACACGACCATCGAGATCAACTGCACGTTGATGCCGACGCCGCGCGCCATCTCGGGATCGTCCACGGTCGCCCGTATCATTGCCCCGACCCGCGTCTTCTCGACCACCAGCCAGAGGAGCAACGCCACGACCGCGGCGACCACAATGATGAAGATCCGGTAGATCGGAAAATAAAGGTCACCGATCTGGTGGGCGCCGGAGAGCATTGCCGGCGCCGGAATCGTGTAAGGATCACCGCCCCAGATGATCAGCGCGAGATCCTGGAATATCAGCGCGAACCCCATGGTAGTAAGCACCTGGCCCAGTTCCTGCCCGCTGAGCCGCTTCAAAAATGCGTTCCACTCGGCCACACCGACGATAGCGACGGCCAGGGCCCCAGCAAGAATCGCGAGAGGGAAAGAGCCGGTCTGCCTGATGACAGTGAGGCCGACGTATCCTCCCAGCAAATAGTAAGAGCCGTGCGTCATGTTGACGATCCGCATCATCCCGAAAATGAGCGAGAGCCCTCCGGCGAGAAGGAAGAGGAGCGCGCCGTATGAGATGCCATTGAAAGCTTGCGTCACCCAGAATTCCATGGCTTCCCTTCGGCTACCACTCACCGCTTGCTCTTGTCAATTGGCTTATGTGTCGCATAGCATCGGAAAAGTTTCGGTTGACTCGAACTCCGAAGCGGAGACGCTCGAAACTGAACTCACAAGGAGGTTCACCATGGCTTTCCCGAGCGATCAGATTCCCTACTCGGCGATTATCGATCGTCCGGCACTCCGTCTTCCGAACTCGGCTCGGGTGGTGGTGTGGACCATCGTCAATGTAGAGGAATGGGATATCCAAGGGCCGATGCCGCGCACGGTGCTCCCACCACCGGGCGGAGTTCAGGTCATTCCTGACGTTCCTAACTTCGCCTGGTTTGAATATGGAATGCGCGTGGGTTTCTGGCGTCTGAAGTCGGCCCTTGATAAGCACAAGATCAAAGCAACCTTAGCAATCAACGCCTCGGTCTGCCTTTCTTGTCCGAGAATCGCCGAAGCTTCGCGCGATGCGGGATGGGAGTTCATGGGGCACGGCTACATCCAGAAACCCATGCATCAGGTGGAAGATCAACGTGAAGCGATCCGGAAATCCGTCGAAATCATCCGCAAGCTTACCGGTAAGGCACCGTCAGGATGGCTCGGCCCAGGGCTCACTGAAACTGAAGAGACTCTGGATCTCTTGGCCGAGGCCGGATTTCAATACGTCGCCGATTGGGTCAACGACGATCAACCCTATGAGATCAAAACCGACCGCGGCCCGCTCGTCTCGCTTCCGTATAGTGTAGAGTTGAACGACATCCCGATGATGATTCTTCAGCACCACGAGGCGGATGAGTTTTTTCGCCGAGCGAAGGACCAGTTCGAGACTCTCTATGCCGAAGGAGCAAAAAGCGCTCGCGTGATGGCTATCGCTGTCCATCCGTATATCAGCGGCGTCCCGCATCGGATCAAGTACTTCGAAAAAACGTTTGCCTATTTAAAAAAGCAGAAAGGTGTCCTCTTCTGGACGGGTGAAGAGATCTTGGAATGGTACCGAGCCGTTAGAAAGGCTTAAGGATAAGGGATGAAGGATGAAAGAGGGATTCATCCTTTCGCCTTCTGCCTTTATCCTTAATCATAGATCTCCGGATTGTAAATATTCGGCGGCCTGCGCCCTTTGATGACCGCGATGCCATTCTCAACCAGAATGGCCGCGGTTCGCTCGCGCGTGTCCAACGCGGCGCTGCCGAGGTGAGGAGTTAACACCACGTTAGGCAAGTTGATGAGTCCAGGCTCAACCATCGGCTCATCCTCATAGACGTCAAGCCCCGCGCCCGCGATGCGCTTTTCTTTCAGCGCTTGCACCAGAGACTTTTCATCCACGATGGGGCCTCGCGACGTGTTTATGAGATATGCCGAGGGGCGCATGAGGCGCAGCTCTCGATCGCCGATGAGATGGATGGTCTCAGGGCTAAGCGCGGCATTCACCGAGACGAAGTCCGACTCTGTCAGAAGACTATCCAAGCTCCGGTATTCAACTCCAAGCGCGGCTTCGCGGGTTTCGTCCAGTCGGCGACGTTTGGTGTAGAGGATGCGCATGCTGAATCCTCTGGCCCGTCGCGCTACGGCTTCGCCAATAGCACCGAGCCCGACAATTCCCAAAGTTTTGTGGTTGACTTCGCCGCCGACAAAATGGATCGACTGGCTGCCGGGAAAAATCCCGGAGCGGAGAGCACGATCCCCTTCCACGACCCTCCGCGCCACGGCCAAAAGAAGCGCCCAGTGGAGATCCGCGGTGGCTTCAGTAACGAAGGGCGGGATCGTGGTCACAGGAATGCGCCGCGCGGTCGCCGCCGCCACGTCAACCCCGGCGGGCGTGATCGCCATCGAGGCGATCAGCTTGAGATCCGGGCTAGCGTTAATAATCTCCGCATCGACACGGTCATGCAGCAGGCAGAGAAGATAATTGTTTCGCTTGAGCGCCGCTATCAGTTCGGGCTTTGTGATGATGTGAGTTGAATCAGGATTCAATTCGACTTCGGCGACCTCCCGGAGTCGAGACAACGCCGCCTCCGAGATTGGCTGTGTGACGAAGACTTTGGGGACCATCGCTTGATTCTCCGTACTTCTGGCGGAATGTTGGGACGCTTGACACGGACTGCGCAGAATCCTACCACGCACAACTCGGAACGAGAAGGGAAGAAGATTGACAATGATCGCTGAGATGACTTAAGTGTCGGTATCTGCAAACGAGATGTGAATTGCTTCACTCCTAATAATTAAGGAGGCTGTATGGTAACTCGCAGCACTTCGAGTTTCGGTCTGGTCGGCACTGACTGGCAGCAGCGCATCAACTGGGATCGGCTGCGGAAATATCGCCTCGACCGCGCACGCGAAGCGATGAAGCGCAATGGCTTGGGCGCTCTGCTCGCAATGTACGATGAAAACGTCCGCTATATCTCCAGCACCGTCACACCGGGCTGGTGCCGGCTCAAGCCAGGTCTGCGCTATGCGCTCCTGTGCGAGGGATCTGAGCCCATCCTATTCGAGCAAGGCGACATTGGAATTCAGATCAATCGCCACTGCCCGTGGATCCCACGCGACAATGTGCGCTACGCCTACTCGTGGATCAAAGGAGCAGTAGGCGGCGCTTCCCGACAGCAAGTGAAAAAATTCACCAACGCGATCGTGGAGGAACTGCGCAAGTATCATGTCGAGAAGGCCCCGATAGGCGTCGACTTCATCGACCTCAACATGATCAACGCTTTCAAAGAGGCGGAAATAAATTACACCGACGGCGCATCGCCCATGGTGGAAGCTCGCGCGATTAAAAACGAAGATGAGCTGGAAGCAATGCGCATCGTCGCCGCTATCTGCGATGGCTGCCACACGGCCATCTCAAATTTTATTAAACCGGGCATGCAAGAGCATCAGATCACCGCCTTCGCGATGAACTTTCTGTACAACATTCCGGGGATCGAGGATGTCGAGGACATCATCGTCTCCTCAGGACCAAACAGTTGGCCCAACTGGCGTCACTTTTCCGATCGCATCATCCAGCCGGGGGACCTGGTGATCATCGACATGGCGGCGGTGACCTGGAACGGTTACAAGAGCTGCATGTATCGAACTTACTGCGTGGGAAAGAAACCGACTCAAGAACAGAGGGACTATTACAACATTGCTTACGAGTGGCTCTATCGCGCCATCGACAAAGTTACGCCGGGAGCAACGACCAAAGAAATCGCCGAGGTTTGGCCATCCGCGATGGACACCTGGGGCTACAAGGAAGAAGATCAGGCTGCGGCAAACCTGTGGGGGCACGGTCTCGGCCTGGCGCAATATGATACTCCGGTCATCTCGCGGATTTACTCCCTTGACTTCCCAGTTGTTATCCAGCCGGGGATGAGCTTCGCGCTAGAGACACAGCACGGCAAGCCGCTTCAGTGGGGCGTGCGTCTTGAAGAAATGATGGTGGTCACAGAAAAAGGTCCCGAGGTCACCACCCAGTTTCCCATAGAAGAGATTACTGTCGTCGACTAGACTCGCAGGTCGCTGAAAAACCGCCGTTCATGCTGAGCCCGTCTAAGCATGGAGTTCTTTTTTTCAGCAGCCTGCCATACAAGAGGGTTCGATTAAGCGACGCCCCAAGACACCGAAGGTACGAAAGCGCACCGTTGCCCGAGCACGGCGGTCAATCCACACGACGGCCGCAATCGATATTCACGCCCACTTCGTTCCCCAAGAATATCTCCGGCTCATCGAGGCGGAAGGAGAACCTTACGGGGTGCGACTCCGCCCTAGTCCGAACGGACCGTTGATTGCCGTGGGCCAAGTCGCAATAGGTCCCATCACCCCTCACTACCACAATCTAGACCTGCGGCTCAAAGGAATGGATGCTCGGGGTGTGACAGTTCATGCGCTTTCACTCATGCCACCGATGGTCTACTGGGCGGACGGCGCTCTCGGATTGCGATTGGCCAAGGTCGTCAACGACACAATGGCCGAAGCCAGTCGAACTCACCCCGATCGTTTCGTGGCGCTAGCAACTCTTCCGCTTCAAGATCCTGAAGCCGCTGTTGCTGAAGTGGAGCGCGCCGTCAATGAGCTCGGCTGTCGCGGTATTTATCTCGGCACGAACGTTCGAGGGAAAGAGCTGACTGACCCATCATTCGTTCCGGTCTTCGAGCGTATTCACGCTCTAAGCGCGCCGATTTTCCTCCATCCGCTGAACGTTATTGGCTCCCAACGGCTTACGAATTATTACCTGCATAACCTTCTGGGAAACCCGTTTGACACTGCCGTGGCTGCCGCCAATATAATCTTTAGCGGACTGCTTGATCGTTTCCCGAAGCTTCAGATTTGCCTCCCGCATGCCGGCGGCGCTCTTCCCTATCTCATCGGTCGTCTCAACCATGGTTGGAGGGTGCGACAAGAGTGCAAGGCCTTGAAGAAGCCGCCGTCGAGTTATCTCAGACGCTTTACCTACGACACGATCAGCCACGCTCCGGAGTCGCTCAATTACCTGATCAAACTCGTTGGAGCTGATCACGTGATGATGGGCAGCGACTACTGCTTTGACATGGGCTACGAGCGCCCGGTTAAAGTCGTCACTGCTCTCAAGCTGAGTCGTGCGGATCAAGAAAAAATTCTGAGCGGCAACGCCGCGCGCCTGCTTCAAATAGGGTAAAGGCCATCGCATACGACATTGCCGTCGCTGAGACGTGAGGAGAGAGAATCAGGGATTGCCATCGTCAATCTTCCATTTTCAATTTTCTAACGGAAGACTCACCGGCTGATGACGCTCCGCCGAAAGGTCGGCGGCCAACGTCACTTCCATCACCTGCCGCCCTTGCTCCGGAGTCACCAGCACGGAGTGGTCAAGTGCAACCGCCTCGATAAAGTGAATCGTTTCGGCTTCCATTGGACCCTGATACACGTGTGCCACTTGCTCTCCAGGCATTGTCGAGAGCGGGAAGACCATTCCGCGTTGCAGCGTGTTGAGCACGACATCGCGGTGGGTATCGTCGATGAGAAGCGCGCCTTCTGTCGCGACGAACTCGATCGTCGTCGTTGAGAAGTGCGGATAACCCGGCGGCAGCGCCCATCCCGCACCGATGGTGAACACCGTGCCGTCCTCCATTGTCACCATGATCCACTGACAGTCGGGCACACCGTGGGTTTGTTCCATAATGCGATAGACGACTTCGGAATAGACCCGCACCGGCTTGGTGCCTTCTAAGCACCAGAGAATGAAATCAATGTCGTGCGTTGCCTCCATCACGGCCGGTGAGAGTCGAATGCGCCCGCCGATCTTGTTACCGATGGAGCGAGAAACGTTGCGGCTCACCAGCGCCGTAACCGGCCGTCCGAGAGTGCCGTTTACCAAGCACTGCTTCACGTAAGCGTATTTCGGGTTGAACCGCTGGGTGTAGCCGATCGTGAATTTGAGGCTGTCTTTTTTTGCCAACGCCATCATCTCGTCCGCCTCTTTCAAAGCAAGTCCCATCGGCTTTTCCAGAAAGGCATGCTTGTGCGCGAGGAGGCAGTCTTTAGTAATCGGATAGTGTGTGGTCTCCGGCGTGCTGCACACGAAGATCGCGTCGATACCATCCCGGCGAAGCAGCTCGCGATAATCGGTGGTCGCTGTCTTCGCCCGGGTCTCTTCGCCAATTCGTGCGAGCTTCGCGGGATCGATCTCGGCAAGGTGTACGCTCTCGACTAAAGGATGGTTGGCACAGACTTTCGCTCGAATCTCGCCGATCCATCCTGTGCCGATGATCCCAACATTGATCTTGCGACTCGCCATTTTTTATCTCTCCTCAGAACGATCGAGCGACTGTCGATTCACGATCACGGCGGCACACTACGCCAGATGCCTGCGTGGATCAAGTTGCAGTGAACGTGAAGCATATTGCAGTTTTTGTGCGACATATAGTAGCTTACCGACCGTCGAGCGGAGGCGTGAGCTAATTGGAGTATCGGAGTATTGGAGTACTGGGTTTTAAACGCATCACTCCATTGCTGTGCTCTCGGGAAAGTTTCGCGTCCGGATAGGGAACGAGCAGCGCATCCTTGGACCAGGAGAAGCAGCGCTCGTTCCACCGAACACAGAGCACGAGGCCAGAGCAGTGGACAGTGAGGTCGAGATCATAAGCTGTAAAAACATCGTAACCGGCTAAGCCGGCGGAAGATCAAGGAGGCCGTATGCTCGGACTTAAGAAGGCAGTGCTCTTCGCATCGCTGGTGATTCTTATCTCTGGAGCCGTCGCCGCTGCCCAAGAGTTTCCGACC
>DASWCL010000127.1:0-15970 GCA_036390135.1 Binatia bacterium | reverse complement strand
TGATTTATGAATATTCACCCCTAACGGCTTGAGTAATACCTCCGGCGAATCCGAACCACCTGCTTCGAGCAGAGTGAGATATTTCGGCACAAAGCTTTTGCCTTCGTCTTTGTACATTCGATAAAGCGCGAGCACCAAGAGCTGGCCGAAGACGTAGCTGTAGCAGTAAAAACGCGAGTGAATGAAGTGTGGAATGTATGACCAGCCCCAACGGTAGCCGTCCGTCATGTCGACCGCATCGCCGTAGTATTTGCCGTTGGCGTCGATCCACAGGTTTCCCAGCGCGTCTGGCGTGAGGCGTTTCTCTTTTCTTGCTGCAAACGCCTTTTCCTCGAATCGGGTCAGCACGTTTTGGCGAAAGACGGTGGCGAAAATATCTTCGATTTTGCCGGCCAGCAGCGCGATTTGCACCTGCGGATCGGTTTGATGCGCCAGCAAGTGATCGAACACCAGCATCTCGCCGAACACTGAAGCAGTTTCTGCGGTGGTGAGCGGCGTATCGTAATTGAAATAATTTTGTTTGCGGCTCAGGGAGCCGTGCAGGCCGTGGCCCAATTCATGGGCGACGGTCATGACGTCTCTTAGATTATCGTCGTAGTTACACAGGATGTAGGGATGCAATTGCGGCGAGGGTGACGCGCAGAACGCGCCGCCACGCTTGCCTTTGCGAATCTCGGCGTCGATCCAATTCTGGGCAAAAAATTCCGCCGCAATTTGCCGGAATTTTGGATCGAACGCTTCAAACGCGTCGAGAATTACCTGCTGCGCTTGTTGGTAGGGGAACGGTCTGACATCTTTACCGACGGGCGCGTATTGATCATACAGAGCGAGCCGTGGCAGCTCGAGCAGTTTGGCTTTGAGGCGAAAGTAGTCTTGAGCCAGAGGATAGTTCTCTTCGGTCACGTGCATCATGGTTCTCACGGCTTCGCCGTCGATTTCATTAAACAGATGACGTTGGGCGATGGGATTGGGATAGTGGCGCAGTCGGTCCATGGTTAGATGATCTTGAATGAGCGCGTCATAGATAAACGTCAATACTTGGTCGTGCAGCGAGAGACCTTGGTAGAGTGTGTCCATGGCGCGCTGGCGCAGCGCGCGATCCGGATCGTGGAGCAGCGAAAGGATTTGGCTGAGATTGAGGTCGTCTTTTCTCCCATCCTTTTCGAAGGGGAACGACAGGGACGAAGTGACTTCAGAAAACAGCCGGCCGAAGGCATTGCGCCCGGTGTTGTCCTTTTCGTTGATGATTTTTTCTTCGGGCTCCGTGAGAGTGTGCTGGCGATAACGGCGCAGACTCCTTAGATAGTGGCTGTAGGTTTTTAGCTTGGCGTCAGCAAGTAACCGATTTGCTGTCGAGTCGTCGACCTTGAGCCATTGAATTTCAAAAAAAAGCAGCAGATTGCGAATCTCTGTCGAGCGCTGCTCGACTCTCTGTTCCAGGTCCTGGTAGTCCGGTTCGCTAGTCTCTGCGGCGTAGAGGAGTCCGGCATAGCTGCCGACTCGACCCAAGGATTCATAAATGATTTCCAACTCCTCGAGCGCCTGAAGAACAACGTCCGGCGTGAGTGTTTCAGGTCTTTGCATCGCGGAACGAAAACAATCGGCGAATCTCTCAGCGCGGGCGCGGCAATCGTTGATCGTCAGATCAATGCGCGGATCGTCGTGCGCAGCAAAGATGTCGCTAAGATCCCATTTGATACCCTCGGCGCTGCTGGTTGCCATTGAGACGAATTCCTTTCTATGGAGTCTTATGGGCCAACGCTAACCGTTTGGCGCCGGCGCGTGGATTCGCTCCAGCGCCTCGTGCCAGCTCGGCGGCACGGCCGTTCCCTTGACCTTCCAGCGCACGAAGTCGGTGCTCCCATGTAGCGGCGCAGGATCATCATGGTTTCTCGATGCGGTTGCTTGTGGACGAAGTCGCTGAGCGCGATTTCATCATCCCAGGCATAGATCAGCCCAGGCATAGACTGTCCAAAATCTTTTAACCAAGACATGCGCCAACGAGTAGCCGACCAATCCATACGCTGACTTCAATTGGGTTTGGATGCGCCGAGTATAATAGAGGAATTGCGGCAAGCTCCAAAAGCTCTTGAGCGGGAGGTAGGAAAGGATTGCGACGTATTCCCTTTTCGGCGCCGGTTTTTTAAACGATATCCAAGCTAATTCAGCCATCGAGTGAAACGGCAGGCGGCTTCTGTTGAACTCTGCTTGAATGAAAGATATAGCACAAAAATCCCGGTCTTAAGAGAGGATGCCCCCGTGTCGGAATTAGCCAAACTCAAAACCAAACTCGCCATGTCGTCGCGCATGCTTTTTAATGCTGGATTGGTGGATTATAGCGGCCATATCAGCGTGCGCGTTCCCGGGTCGGATCATCTTCTAATCCTCCCTCATCCTGTTAGCCGCGCGGTGGTTGTGGCGGATGATATGGTCGTCACAGACTTCGAAGGAAAATGGATTGAAGGAAAGTACAAAGCGCCGTCCGAGGTTCACATGCACGCGCGCGCCTACAAAGCCCGTAGTGACATTCAGAGTGTCGCTCATCTGCACAATCACATGGTCGCGACCTTGTCGATGGTCGATAAGCCCTTTTATCCGGCCTCTTCGAACCCAGGAGCATTTTTCGGTCGCGGCGCGCTGCCCAAATACATGGATCCTGCGCTCATCCATACGAACGAACAGGGCGACTTAGTCGCTAGGGCTCTTGGCAGCGCGGATGCGGTGATGCTGCGAGGGCACGGTTCGATGGTCGTCGGGCAGGCGATCGAGTGGGTATTTGCCGCTTGTGTTGACCTGGAGGAAGCCGCTTCGCGATTCTACAAGGCCGCTCTGTTAGGTCCGGTGCTGGTTTACAACGACGATGAAACCCAGCGCGTCATGGAGGGAAGGCGCAACGACTTCGTGGTCCAAAAGATCTGGGATCACAACGTTGCCAAAACCAAGCTCGCCGGATTGATGAACGGAATTTAGAACAGCTTGTCCCGCACATCAGAATTCGCAAAATTCTTCGCTCGGTACTCGCTGGCGAATCCAGCCAGATTAGCGCGTTTCTAGACTGCGCTGCACGGTCTGCAGGGTTTTCCTCCACGACAGGTTAATTGACTGAATTGATTGGCTGAAAATCTGTTTCCTACACCTTTCGGTCCGGTTTTTCTTGCGCGCTATCAGCGCGTATGTTATACAATCCGATTCAAATTAACGAGGAGTGGGGGTCACCGATGTACGACGACTTTTTAGCGAGGATACTTGAACCGGACATTTTCCTGGCTTCACAGTTTTATGGTTCGGGAGCTTTGTCACGCCAACTCGAAGGTGAAAAGCGGCTTATGATCGCAGTATTAAAAGACGCGGTCGAATGTCTCGACAAATACCGCGGCGCACGCAATAGCTCGGCCCGCTGCAATTACGAGAACGCCATCGAATGGGTTCAAGATACTGGGACGGATTGGCTGTTTTCCTTTACCAATATTTGCGATTTATTAGGGTTTGATCCGGAATATTTGCGGGATGCGTTACTTAAGCGGGAAAACAAATATACCAGGCCAGTGCGTCTAAAAGAATCGTCCCTGGCCTCGATGAGCATGCACTACTAAGCTATCTCTTTCTGGTTTTTAGTGTTTTCAGCTCTTCTTGAACGAGCTGACCGCGCGGCGTGCTTGGCCCAATAATTTTGATCGCCCTCTCAAAGTTGGCGATCGCCTTTTCATCTTCGTCTTGAAGCATGAACGCGTGGCCGAGGTAGTAGTAACCATCACCGGGCCGGTCGAGTTTGCCGTATACCATACCAAGCCGACTTGGCGGTCGATCCCAGAACGGCGCTAGGTTCTGGGCATTAAGATAGGCGCCCGCTGCGCTTCGCAGGTCGCCCGATTTCTCCAGCATTTCACCGAGATACAAGTAAGTCAGCGGCTCGTTGGGTTCGCTGGTCAAAGACTGGTCAAAGGCAATCCTTGCAGCACTATATTCACCGATTTCTCCGTACAACCGGCCCAAATCTCGCTGTAGGCCGGGATTCTCGGGGCGCAGCTGTCGAGACTTCTCGTAATTCTTTCGCGCTTGCACCAAGTCGCCCTGGAGCTGCTCGCTGTATCCGAGCAAATAAAGTAACTCAGGGTTTTGTGGGCTTTTTTGCACGAGCTTTTCGTATTCCTTAACGACATCGTCGCGATTGGGGCGATCCATGCGGATGATGATTTGGACTTTTTTCAAAGCGTCGGGATCATCGGGCCGAGGCTGAGTTTTGCCGAGCGACTTGACGACCAGCTCGGCGTTGGCGACGCGTTCTTGAGAGATCGGATGGCTCAAGATATACGCAGGCACATCGACCGGATTGAGCGCCCGTTCTTGATCCAACATCTTTAGGAACTCGATCGTGCCCTTGGGGTCGTAACCCGCCGCGGCCATGTATCGTGTGCCCAAGGTATCGGCTTCCATTTCGAGTTGGCGACTGAAGGCCAACTGGCGCGTCGCCGAGACGGCTTGCCCGACCATGCCTGCTGCTTGCCCACCGCTGCCGCTTCTCGCCAGCGCTACCATCGCCAGCAGGCTCAGAATCGAAATTGCGTCGGGCCCCGACGAGCGTGCCATGTGGTGCCCCTTGGCGTGCGTTATTTCATGTCCCAATACTCCGGCTAGTTCATCCGTGCTCTTCGCCCGTTCGATCAGTCCGGTGTATACGTAGATCGATCCGCCGGGAACGGAAAATGCGTTGAGCTCGTCTTCTTCGATGACAAAGAACCGATAATCGAACGATAGCGGCCCAGTGGCTGCCAGGATGCGCCGGCCGATACGGTCGACATAGCGTTCGGCTTCGGGATTGCTGACGAATTTGAAAATTTTTTTCGCTTCGCGCCGGAACTCCCGGCTGATCTTGGTTTCTTCGTCTTCGCTGGGCGGTCCCACCGAGGGCATCACCGATGTCAAAGCGGAACTGCAGCTATTATTGATGAGAAGGCTGACTAAAACTGCCCATGCACAATGCGCGCGCCATGGGCGGCGCGATCCCGGGCAGTTCATCATTGCGCGATTATAGGAACTAAAGCCAGCCCATTCAACATCGACTATTGCCGTTGACGATCTCGGAGCAAGTTCATATTCTCTGTGTTTAATTACCATTTTTAGGAGTCCAACATGTCGACACGATTCGAACTTCCAGCAGAGAAACTCACGTGGCGTTGTGATCTGTCTTTTTTACCGTTTGCCTGCACGGCCGAAATGACGCCGCTGGAAGATTTCATCGGGCAGGAACGCGCCATGCGTGCCATCGAATTCGGTCTCGGCGTCAACAAGCCGGGCTTCAACATTTTTGTCACCGGCCTCACCGGCACCGGCAAGACCAGCATCATCAAGGCGTTTCTCAAGAAAATTACCAGTCAACAAATGACTCCCAGCGCGGATTCACCGACGCCGGAGGATTGGTGCTACGTTTATAATTTTATCGATGCCGATCGGCCGCAGGCGCTGAAGATCCGCCGGGGTTGGGGCAAAGCGCTCAAAGCCGATATGGAGCAACTGGTTCACAACCTGCAGCGCGAAGCCAAGAAGATGTTCGAGAGTGACGAGTATGCGCACCAACGCCAGGAAATGGTCGAACAGATTCAGAAAAAACAACAAGGGATGATGGAAGCGTTGATGGAAGAAGCGAGCAACAACGGTTTCACGTTGCGCATGACGCCGTCGGGCATCGTGCTCCTGCCGACGAAGGACGGCAAGCCGATGCAAGAATCGGAATATCTGGCGCTGGCGCCGGCCGAAAAAAAACTCCTGGAAGAAAACCGCGGCGAGATCGAAAAGAAAGTGGAAGATACTTTACGCGAAGGCAAGAAGCTCGAGCGGGCCATCGCCGAGAAATTAGAAGAGGCGGAGACTCAAGCGGCGGATTATCTCGTGCGGCTCCCGCTTGCCGAGCTCAAAGAAAAATATCGCGACTATGCCAAAGTAGTCGCCTATCTCGATGGCGTGCGCGATCATATTCTCAAGAACCTGGGGCGTTTCAAAGGCGCTGACGGTGTTCCAGCCGCCGCTATGATGGGGGGAGCGATGCCATTGGGTGAAGTGCCAGGCGACCCGTTTTTGCCCTATCGCGTAAACGTGTTCGTCGACAACAGCGACGCCCAAGGACCGCCGATCATCGTCGAGACCAACCCGACGTATCACAATGTTATTGGCGTCATTGAAAAGAAGCCGATGCTCGGCGGCTACATAACCGACTTTACCATGATCAAGGCGGGTTCGATCAGTCGAGCCAATGGTGGTTATCTCGTGCTCCACGACCGGGACGTGCTCGCCAACGCCGGCGTCTGGGAGGCGCTGCAGCGCGTGATCAAAAATCGCGAGCTGAGGATCGAGGAGCCAGGAACATTTTTCGGTTTTGTTCCCCCTCAAGGTCTTCGCCCCGAGCCGATACCGACAGATACCAAAGTCATTATGATCGGCGATCCCTACCTCTATCGGACTTTGGCGTCGGCGGATCCGGATTTTCGCGAAACCTTTAAAGTGAAGGCGGATTTCAATTTTGAAATCGATCGAACCCAAGAGAACATCACGGCGTTCGCCTGCTTCATCAGCGATTATTGCAATCGTGACGGTTTACGCCACTTCGACAGCGAAGCCGTCGCCAGGGTGATCGAGCGGGGCGCTCGCCAAGTTGAGGACCAGAACAAGTTATCGACCCGCTTCAGCGACACGGTCGACCTGTTGATCGAATCGAATTATTGGGCGGAGAAAGATAAAGCGGAACTGGTTTCCGCAAAGCATGTCGAGCGCGCGATCGTAGAAAAAATCTTTCGTCTCAATCTCATTGAAAAGCGCTTACAAGAGCTGATCAACGAGGGAACTATTTTGGTCGATGTGGATGGCGCCGCAGTCGGACAGGTAAACGGCCTGGCAGTTTACCAAATGGGCGATTTTAGTTTTGGTAAGCCCTCGCGCATCACCGCGAAAACTTTTATGGGTCGCGGCGGCATCACGAACATTGAGCGAGAATCCAAACTCAGCGGCAAGAGTCATGACAAAGGCGTATTGATTCTCGGCGGTTACTTGGGCGGCAAGTACGCGCAGCAAACCTCGCTTTCATTGTCGAGCACGATTTGTTTTGAGCAATCCTATGACGGCGTCGACGGCGATAGTGCGTCATCCACCGAGCTTTACGCCATCCTCTCGAGCCTTTCGGAAATTCCCATCAAGCAAGGTATCGCCGTGACTGGCTCAGTCAATCAAAATGGCGAGGTTCAGGCGATCGGTGGCGTCAATGAAAAGATCGAAGGTCATTACGATGTCTGCCGGCTTAAAGAGTTGACCGGCCAGCAAGGCGTCATGATCCCGCGGTCCAATATGCGTCATCTGATGCTCAGGTCAGACGTCGTCGAAGCGGTGAAAGCGGGCAAGTTTCATATCTACGCTGTCGGCACGATTGACGAGGGCATTGAAGTGTTGACCGGCGTGGCAGCGGGCGAACGCGACAGCGAGGATCAATATCCCGCCGGCTCGGTGAACGACAGAGTGCAGAAAAAGCTGCGGCAATTCACCGAGCAGCAGAAAAAACTGGCCGCTCCCGAGAGCGGCAAATCTTCCGACACTCTGAGTGATTAACCCGGCGATCAGCCTTCGCGGGTTTTGGTCGATTCAGGCCGAACGCCAAGCGGAAATGACAGCTGCAGGGTTCTACCCTTGCGCAAGATGGTCAGGTGCACAACCCTGCCGGCTTCTAATCCGCCGATCATGCGCGCGACGTCGCGCGGGCTATCGACTTGGGTTTCGTTGACCGCAAGGATTACGTCTTGTTTTTGGATTCCGCCGCGCGCCGCGGATTGCCCGGGTAGGACCGAGCTAACGACGACGCCCTTCACGGGATGGATGCCGAGCATCTTCGCCTGCTCTAGCGAGACATCGGACATCTGGACTCCTAACCAGCCCCAGGCGAATTTGTCGCCGTTCGCCAGCCGCGGCAGAACTCGCTTGATGACGTTGATCGGCGTGGCGAAGCCCATGTTGCCGCGTTCGGACGCCATGGTGATCATGCCGATCACATTGCCTTTGCTGTTGAGCAGCGGGCCGCCGCTGCCGCCGGGGTAAGCGCCGGCGTCGGTCTGAATAAATTCGTAACTCGCCGAGTCGGGATAACTACGGCCGGAGCGGCTGACAATGCCTAAATTCATCGAGCTTTCGCGACCAAAGGGATAGCCGAAGACGACTGCCAAGTCGCCGACGCGAATCGCATCGGAATCGCCCAAGGTCAAAAGAGGCAATTGTCGTTCGGTTTTGATTTTGAGGACGGCGACATCGATTTGCGTTTCCGAGGCGACGATCTGCGCCGGTAGGCGCTGCGAATCGGCCAGGCGTATTTCAATATCTTTGGCTTTGTCGATGACGTGCTGGGCTGTCAAGATGTAACCATGAGAGTCGATGATAAAACCGGAACCGCGGCTGCCAAGAGGCTGTGCCGGTTTTGCCTTGGTATCCTGCATGGTCACGCGGATCTGCACGATCGCCGGGCGAGCATGATCGGCGAGCTGAACAAAGGCGCGGTTTAGCCGATCGAGTTCCGATTCGGCGGTGGGCTGTGCATCATGCCACGTAAAGGAAGAGTTTGCGCCGACTTTGTCCTCGGCCGCCGACACAGCAGGCTGAAGCGCCAAGAAAACTATTACCAAGGCGATTGAGAATTTCACGGTCGTAACCTCCGGCGACAGTAACGGCATTTCTTTATCGAAAAGCCTTTCCAAGAACAAGCGGCGCTAAATTCTCGATTGTACTTCGACCGGCGGGATGTATTATCCTTGTTTGGCATGAACGGTTTGGAGCGAAAGATTGTCATGATCACAGGGGGAAGCGGAGGCTTGGGCGCTCAGCTGGCGCAGGCTTTTGCGGCGCAGGGTTGCCGCGTCGCCCTTGCCGCTCGCAATCAAGCAAAGCTCAATGCAATCGCAGAAAAGATTGCTTTAAACGGCGGGCAAGTGCTCGCATTGCCGTGCGACGTGACGCGGCGAGAACAAGTGAAAAGGCTTGATGGCGAAATTCGAAAAGCTTGGGGCAGTGTTCAAATCCTCATCAACAATGCCGGCATGGCGCGCGCTGTAAACTTTTCTGACATGCCAGACGATCTGTGGGACGAAACCTTGGCGGTCAATCTGACCGGCGCCTATAATTCCTGCAAAGTTTTTTTACCGGCAATGATCGATCGCAAATGGGGACGCATCATCAACATCGCGTCGACCGCGGCGAAAGTCGGCTATCCCCACGTGACTGCTTACACAGCCTCAAAACATGGATTGCTCGGGCTAACACGCGCGCTGGCGTTGGAAACGGCGCGACTGGGCGTGACCGTGAACGCGATTTGTCCCGGCTACGTCGACGACGAGCGGACCCATGAAAACGCCAAAATCATGGCTGAAAAAACCGGTAAGAACGTCGACGAGATTCTAGCGCTATTCGCCGCTAGCGCGCCGCAAAATCGGTTGATCGCTCCCGTTGAAGTGGCATCGCTAGCCGTGCTCATCGCCTCGGAAAAACTTGGCGCGATGACCGGACAGGCGATCAACGTCGACGGCGGCGCGGTGATGGTTTAGCCATGTCCAATTCGAAAGCCGGGGATCGAGACTGCATCCTGCCGTTCTTCGAACCGGATCACTTAATTTTCCGCGAGCGCGCACATCGTTGGGTCGATGAAACGATTGTTTCACCTAAACGACAAGACAAAACTTTAGAAGAACGCGCTATCGAGTTGGTGCGCGAGCTTGGTGCTAGCGGCTTTCTTAAGCACGCCGTGCCCGAAGAATTTGGCGGCATTCGCGCCACAGTCCAAACGCGCGACTTGTGCATCTTGCGCGAAGAACTCGCCCGCGGCGATGCGCTTGCCGACACGATGTTCGCCATGCAGGCATTGGGCAGTTACCCGATCACGCTGGCCGGTGATCGCGAGCAGAAAAGTCGCTTTTTGCCGCCGATCGGGAAGGGCGACTGCGTTGCAGCGTTTGCCATCACCGAATCAGAAGCGGGGTCCGATGTAGCCTCGCTGCAAACACGCGCCGTGCGCCGCGGCAATGAATTCTGCTTAACCGGCACGAAGAGCTTTATCTCTAATGCAGGCGTGGCCGATTGCTACGTCGTCTTCGCTTCCACTGAACCGGAAAAGAAAAGCAAAGGCATCAGCGCTTTTGTGATCGAGACCAAGACACCGGGACTGGTGGTGAAAGAAAAGACCGAGCTGTTGTCGCCACATCCGATCGGCGTCATCAAATTTGATGAATGTGTCGTAACCCAAGATGCGCTGCTCGGCAGGGAGGGCCAAGGATTGCAGATCGCCTTTGAAACGCTCGATCTTTTGCGCTGTACGGTCGGCGCGGCTGCGGTGGGATTTGCCCGGCGAGCGTTAGAGGAAGCGATTGGATATAGCAAAGTCCGCCGACAATTCGGGCGCGCCATTGCGGAGTTCCAAGCCACTGAGTTTAAGCTCGCCGAAATGGCCACGGAGCTGGAAGCCGCGAAGCTATTGGTTTATCAGGCGGCATGGACCCATGATCGCGCCGCAAAGGACGCCAAGCAGAAATCGTCGATGGCGAAATACTATGCCACAGAAGCGGCGCAGCGCATCGTCGATCAGGCGCTGCAGATCCACGGCGGCAGTGGCTTGATCGCAGGCAGCATTATGGAAAGGCTATATCGCGACGTGCGCGCGTTGCGAATTTATGAAGGCACTTCGGAGATACAGAAGGTTATCATTGCGCGCAGCCTGTTAAAGAAATCTTGAGGATCGAGGATAGAGATCGAGGATCGTGTTTCGGTCGTCTATTCTCGATCCTCCATCTCCGCATGCCTCGGGAGGATAAATGGATTTCGCACTATCGGAAGAGTTGATTGCCGTTCGCGATTTGGCGCGCGAGTTTGCTGAGAAGGAAATCGCACCGACCGCCGCCAAGGACGACAAGGAAAAAAACTTTCGTCCTGATCTGGTGAAAAAGATGGGCGAGTTGGGTTTTTACGGCACCATGATTCCGGAAACTTACGGGGGTAACGGTCTCGGGTTTCTCGCCATGGTGCTGATCACGGAAGAAATCGCCCGGGTCCACAGTGCCATGCGCGTGGCGATCAATATGCAGATCGGCCCGGTGCTCACCTTGCTGCAATTCGGCACCGAAGCGCAAAAAAAGCAATTCATTCCGCCGCTCGTCACCGGTGAAAAGATCGGTTGCTTCGCGATCACCGAGCCCGACGCTGGCTCGGACGTGGCGGCGCTGCGCACGACAGCGATGAAGGACGGTGAACGCTATTTGCTGAACGGCAGTAAGCTCTGGATCTCCAACGCGCCGGTGACCCATGGTGGTTTGGTTTACGCTTACACCGACCGATCGCAGAAACATCGCGGCATGTCCGCTTTCTACGCCGATTGGGATCAGCCAGGTTTGACGCGCAAGCCGCTTGAAACCATGGGCGCGCATTGCTCGCCGATCGGCGAACTGATCTTCGACAACTTTCCAATTCCCGTGGCGAACCGGCTCGGTGACGAGGGCGACGGTTTTAAGATTTGCATGTGGCAATTGAATCAAACGCGGCTCAATTGCGCGGCGGGCGCGTTGGGAGTCGCGCGCGCCGCCAAGGAAGCGGCGGTGAGCTATTGCAATCAGCGGGTTCAGTTCGGCCAAAAGATCGGCGAGTTTCAGATGAATCAAGACTTAATCGCGCAGATGATCACCCACGAAGAAGCGGCGCGCCTGCTCGTCTACCGCGCGGCGTGGCTCGCAGATCAGAAGCAACCCAACAATTTAGAAACGTCTATCGGCAAATACAGCGCCGCGGAGGCCGCCAACTTCGCTGCCGACGCGGCGATGAAAATTCTCGGTGCGTACGGCTATTCGACCGAGTTTCCCGTCGAGCGTTACTATCGTGACGCCAAGTCCTACCAGATCGTTGAAGGCTCTTCGAACGTGCAGAAGATGATCATCGCGCAGGACGCGTTGGGGTATCGGAAGGCGAATCGGGCGTAGGTCTGGATTTACAAAGCTGGACAAATGAACAATTGCGGTTTTCCGGCGACAGGATCTTGTTCGACTCGGACCCGGATGCCGTACACCTCATCGATTGTTTTCTCGGTCAGCACTTCGCTTGGCGATCCGTCGCGGTAGATTTTTCCTTCGCGGAGCATCACCAGACGGGGAAAGAACAGCGCCGCGAGGTTGAGATCATGCAGCGCGGCGACGATGGTCATGTCGCGCTCGCGGTTGAGTCGGCACAGAAGCTCAAAGACTTGGATTTGATGTTTGAGATCGAGAAACGCCGAGGGCTCGTCAAGCAGAAGGAGTTCTGGTTCTTGCGCCAAGGCGCGCGCGATGATCACCCGTTGTTTTTCACCACCGCTCAACTCGTGGAGATAACGATTGGCGAAGGACAGGCAATCGGTCAGCTCCATGCTCGCCCGGGCGATCTCAAGATCTTTTTTTCCTTCGAGAGCGAAGGGGCTGTGATAACTGGCTCGCCCCATTAAGACGACTTCCGCGACTGTGTAAGGAAAATTGACGCGGCTTTCTTGCGCCACAACGGCAAAGAGTTTGCTCAGCTTCCGCCGACCATAGGTTTGAATGTCTTTCCCGTTTAGTTTGACCGCGCCTTGCCCATGCAAGACCGCCGAAAATATTTTGAGCAAAGTTGTTTTCCCCGAGCCGTTGGGACCGAGGATGCCGATCATTTCGCCGCGATCGACCGACAGACATACATCGTGAAGCACTCTCCGGTCTTGATAGGCGAATGACAGATTGCGAGTTTGGATCGCCGGACTCATAAAGCGAGTGATTTTCCGCCTTCCCGGTAAAGCAGGAACAGAAAAAAAGGCCCGCCAAAAAACGCGGTGATGATTCCCACCGGCAGCTCGGCGGGGGCGAGCGCGATGCGCGCAAGGGTGTCGGCCCAGCACAAGAAAATCCCGCCGGCGAGAAAAGATGCGGGCAATAAGAGACGGTGATCGCTGCCGACGATTAAACGCATGACATGCGGGATCATCAGTCCGACAAAGCCGATCATGCCGCTCACTGAAACCATGGCGCCGATCATCAACGATGATGCAATAAAAATTTGGCGCTGCAGCGCACCGGTGTCCACTCCCAGCTGCATGGCTGCTTCTTCGCCGAGCGTGATCAGGTTCAGTGAAAGGCCTTTCGCCCATAGCCAGAGAAAACCAAAGATAATGTACGCCCAAATGAAAGCCACGGTGAGATAGGCGCGGGTCGATAGACTACCCATGAGCCAAAAGAGCAACCCTTGTGCCTGATAGAAATCAATGATCGAGTTGAGAAACATGATCACGGCGGCAATGAAGGAATTAAAAATCACGCCGGAAAGCAGCAAGTGATAAGGATGCAGTCGGCCGTGGAACAGAGAGAACCGATAGACCAGCATCATGCTGCACAGCGCGCCGATAAATGCCGCCAGTGGGACCCAAGAGATTTCACCGAGCAGCCCGCCGGCGATGGGCAGAAGCCAGTTGGGAAAAAGGATCAGTCCCAAAATTCCACCCAAGGAAGCGCCGCCCGACACACCGAGCATCTGTGGACAGGCGAGCGGATTGCCTAGCAAAGCCTGCAGCACTACGCCGCAGGCTGCCATGCCGCCGCCGATGGCGACGCCGAGGAGCACGCGCGGCAGACGCGCGCGAAAAAGTATTTCCGCGTCCGGGTTCGCAAAAGATAAATCATGCAGAGCTCGCGAGAGGTCGAGGCGTACCGGTCCAATTAGAGCGCAGGCGGCAATCGAGAGCGCCAAAAGCGTGAGCAGCACGCCATTGACGAAAATCATCTTCCTACGGTCGAGGACGTTCACAACCACTTCCTTTATTGAGTCCACGGTTGGCTTCCGCGAAGCACTCCGGATGAACGAGCCGGGCGATTTCTTCGAGACCTTCGCCGATACGCGGTCCGGGCCGGAGAATCTTGTCCGACTGATAGGCGTAGACTCGGTGCTCCCTCACGGCGGGAATGGACTTGAGATCGCCCCAATGTTTGGCGGATTCGCCGCGCTCCGATCCCATGCCGGCCTCGATGATCACTTGCGGCGCTTTGGCCACGACGTATTCGTCCGGTAGATTGAGCCATGGTTGATCCGCGTTGCCGGCGATGTTTTCACCGCCGGCTAAAGTAATCAGCTCGTCGATAAAATTTTTTCCGCCGACCACGACCAGTGGCCGTAGCCCTACGGCCAATAAAGTAGCGCGGCGCGGCGCCGGCGCGACACGTTTTTTTATTTCGTCGAATTGAAGCGTGATTTTATCGACGAGCTTTTCGCCCGCTTCAGGGTTTCCTAACAAGCGCGCGATGCTTTTGATGGAACCCAAAATGTCGTTTACGCTTGCCAGTGAGATCAGAGTCACTTTGAGACCCAAGCGTTCCATCTCTCGCGCCTTCACCGGGTCGGTGGCGCTGCTGACGCCGATCACGAAATCCGGTCGCTTCGCAGCGATCGCTTCGAGACTGGGACTCATAAAGCCGCCGATCTTGGGCAGCTTCCGCGCTTCGGCGGGATAATCGCAGTAAGTCGTCACACCGACCACGCGATTGCCGAAGCCTAGAGCAAACAGAGTCTCGGTCACGCTGGGCGCGAGGGAGACGATTCTTTGCGGGTGCGGCGCGGATGCGGCTTGCGCGAGTAATGCTGATTTGCTCAAGGCAAACAAGCTTGCGGTAAGTAAATAAAGGGTAATTAACCGTTGCGAGTGTTTCATTTAGCGCCCAAAGCCAAGAAAAGGAATACCGAGGTCTCGCTCAATTCGCCAACGGCGCCGAAAGTGTCGCCGGTCACACCACCCAAGCGGCGGTGAAAATAATTCTTGCTCGCCAAGCTGAAGACGGCGACCCACGCCATCATGGCAATGCCGGTACCCCGCAAAACTGCTGCAACCAAGAACAGTGTGACGAACGTAGCTAGGAAGACATGTTTCGTCGACAAGTGATCTATTAGAGTCGAACCCAGTCCGGCCTTTGCCGCTTTGGAACGATAGCCGAGCAGCACCATTGCCCAACGGCTGAGAACCGGCGCCGCGAGCAGCCCGCGCCAGCGCTCGGTGTCGATGCTCTCAATAGCGTGGATTTTGAAGAACAACAGCAAAACAATGGCGATCAAGCCAAAGGCCCCCGTGTGACTGTCGTCCATGACGCGTAGCATGCGTTCACGGTCACCGCCGGCGCCCAAGCCGTCGAAAGTATCGCCGAGGCCATCCAAGTGCAGGCCGCGTGTCAGGAAAGCCAGTAGGGTCACGAGCGCCACACTCGAAAGCGCCGGGCTGGCAAACGATTTCAACGAGACATCCAGCAACACTAGGATCAGGCCGAGTAAAAAGCCGATTACGGGAAAGAAAATCGTAGCTCGCCCTAACTCATCGACTGAATGCTCCGTGCGCCTAGGCCATGGAATAATGGTCAAGAACTGCAGCGCGGCGAAAAATGAAGTCACGAATGTTTTTCCTTCACGCCGGCCGATTCAAAGGTCGCCATCTCGCGGATGATTTTTACCGATGCTTCGATCATGCCCATGAGCAGACAAGCGCCGGTGCCCTCGCCGAGGCGCATCTCCAGATCGAGGACAGGCGCTAGATTGAGCTGGTCGAGCATTAGCCGATGGCCTCTTTCTGCGGAAAGATGCGAGGCGAAAAGAATGCCTCGTACAAGCGGATTAAATCGTTGCGCGAGCAGCGCCGCGGCGCCGGATATGAAGCCATCGAGCACCATCGGGATGCGAAATGCCGCCGCGCCTAAAATAACTCCCGTTATGGCGCCGATCTCCAAGCCGCCAACCTTGGCGAGAACGTCGATGGGATCATTGGCATCGGGTTGATTTAGATCGAGACCCTTTCGGATCGCCGCGATTTTTCTTTTTAGAGTCGCATCGTCGATGCCCGTGCCTCGGCCGGCCGCGTCGGCGGGCGGGGTGCCAGTCAGAGCGCAGAGAATGGCTGCGGCACTGCTGGTGTTGCCGATGCCCATGTCACCGG
>DASWCL010000126.1:0-10673 GCA_036390135.1 Binatia bacterium | reverse complement strand
AAAATGATATTTGCCGAATTCGATTTCAACGTTGCAGCGATCGGCGATTTCCAGCGTGCGTTCGACCGCGCCCGGGCAATAATCGAAACCTTGAATCATTTCGTCCGCGGACTTGAGATAGAGCTCGTCGGTCCCGAGCTTCAGCCGGTTCTCTTCGTCGACCGTCTTTCCGGTTTGCACGCAGAGCAGCACGTCGTGGGCGTGGAAGTCCGCCCGTTCACCGTAATGGCAATCGTTGGTCGCCACCACGGGAATCGAAAGCTCTTTGGCGAGTTCCACGAGTTGGGGATTGACCTTTTCCTGTTCGGCGAGCTTGTTGTCTTGAATCTCGATGTAATAGCGGTCGCCAAAAATTCTTGCATAGGTTTCCGCAGCAGCCTTGGCTTTCTCGTAGACGCCGTAGTTCAGCGCCTGGGAAACCTCGCCTTGCAAACACGCGCTCAACGCGATCAGGCCGCCGTTGAGTTCCTTGAGCAGCTCTTTGTCGATGCGCGGCTTGTAGTAAAACCCTTCCATGTAGCCGAGCGAAACCAGCTTGCAGAGGTTGCGGTAACCCACCTGGTTCATCGCCAGCAAAATCAGATGATTGTTATATTCCCGGGTACCCTTGTCCGCGCCTTTTTTCTCGAAGCGGCTGGTCGGCGCCACATAGATTTCGCAGCCGATGATCGGCTTGATGCCGTGGCTCACCGCCTCGCGATAAAACTCGACGGCGCCGAACATGTTGCCGTGATCGGTCATCGCCACGGCGGGCTGCTTGAGCGCTTTGATGCGTTCGAAGAGCTTGTCTACCTTGTTGGCGCCATCCAGCAGACTATATTCGGTATGACAGTGAAGATGAACGAAACGAGAGTGTTCCATCAGTGCTACTTATGACCTATCACAAAGACGACGACTCGACAATTATTTCGCGGCAATTTTCGCCGGCGAGTTATCCACAGGTTGCGGCCACCAACCGGCGCCGATGAAATCTTCCAGGATCGCGCCGAGAATATTTGCGAATCTGAAGCGGTGCCGTTCATCCATGGCGATGCTTGTGAGCTTTTGTCCTTCGTACAGGACTAATTCTTCAGGCGTTTTGTCAACGCCCGCGCGAAAAATATGTTTCCTGTTGGGATAAGCATCCCCTGCCAAACATTCATAGGTCCGGAACAATTGCCATTCCAGCAAGTCCAGTCCCAGCTCTTCTTTCACCTCGCGCACCAACGCCTGTTCCGGGGTTTCCCCTTCCTCCACGTGGCCACCGAAAAAATCCCAATGATTGGGGAACGGGATCGCCGGTTTATCGTCGCGCAAATAGATCAGCAACCGATTGTGTCGATCAAATAAAAGAACCTGGGCGATCTGGATCATAGGCCGATGGAGCGAATTTGCATTGCATTGGCGCAATTTCTACGCTGGCTCCCGTTCGCCGAAAAACCAGCGCCGTTTGATGCGTTAGCCGTAACATAAACCGAATTGGCCCATGGGGATCTCTGTGATTCGCTCGACCGCTTCTCGTGCCGAGCCGGTGACACAAGGTCCGACGAAATGAAGCGCGCGAAAGCCGCGCATGAACTCGAAAAAAATTCGAATCGCACGGCTGAACTCCGCGCTGCGCTCGAGAAAACGCACCATCTCGGGCGCCCCGGCGTTGCTCCCCAACTGTCAAGGGCGATGATCTCATTATCTTTTGTCGTCATACATGATTATCATCGCGCATCGAATGGAACGGTTCAACGAACCCTGAAAAGGGCTTGATGCGTCGGAGTTATTCCCACTCGATGGTGGCGGGAGGCTTGGAAGAGATATCGTAAACCACACGGTTGACGCCGCGCACTTCGTTTAAGATGCGGTTGGAGATTTTGCCGAGCAGGTCGGACGGCAGCGCCACCCAATCGGCGGTCATGCCGTCCTGGCTGTCGACCACACGCAGGGCGATGACGTTTTCGTAGCTGCGCTCGTCGCCGACGACGCCGACGGTCTTGATCGGCAGCAAAACCGCAAACGACTGCCATACCTTGTCGTAATAGCCAGCCGCTTTGACTTCATCGAGCACGATCTCGTCCGCATCGCGTAAGACCTTTAAGCGCTCATCGGTCACTTCGCCCAGAACACGGATCGCCAACCCGGGACCGGGAAACGGCTGGCGTTGAATCATTTCTTTTGGTAATCCAAGCTGTTTTCCCAATATTCTGACTTCATCCTTGAATAGCTCGCGGAGCGGCTCGATGAGCTTGAATTTCATGTCCGTCGGCAAGCCGCCAACATTATGGTGCGACTTGATCGTCGCCGAGGGCCCGAGCACCGAAACCGATTCAATCACGTCCGGATAGAGCGTTCCTTGCGCTAAATATTCGATCGAGCCGAGATGACTTGCTTCTTCCTCGAAAACCTCGATAAACTTGTTGCCGATGCGCTTGCGCTTGATCTCCGGATCCTCGACGCTGCTGAGCGCGGCGAGAAACTGCTCGGCGGCGTCGACGTAGCGAAAACTCCGGCCGAATCTTTCGGCGAACAGGCTGCAAACCTGCTCGGCTTCGTTCTTGCGCAAAAGCCCGTTGTTGACGAAAACGCAGATGAGCCGCTCCTTGATCGCGCGATAAATCAAAGTCGCCGCCACTGAAGAATCGACCCCACCGCTGAGGGCGCACAAAACGCGACCGTCACCGACGTCGTGGCGGATCTTTTGAACCGCAGTTTCGATAAAATGTTCCATCGTCCAGTCGGGCCGGCAGCCGCAAACACGAAAAACAAAGTTATCTAAGATCTGCCGCCCACGCGGCGTATGGGCGACTTCCGGGTGAAACTGCACGCCGAAGTAGCGCCGGGTCGGATTGGCGAAAGCGGCGATGGGCGAATTGCCGCTGTGTGCCAGCACGCTCCAGCCTTTTGGAAACACCGTCATCTTGTCGCCGTGGCTCATCCATACGCGGGTCGGTTCGTTGCCAGAAAAACCGTGAAACAGATCGGCATTGTCGTCGACGATCAACTCCGCAGGTCCGTATTCGCGTCGATCCGCGCGGCCCGCTTCACCGCCGAAAGCTAAGTTGACGATACCCATGCCGTAGCAGATGCCGAGGAAAGGCACCGGCAACTTGAAAAGCTCGTCGCTGACTCTGGGTGCATTTTCCTGGTAGACGCTGGCCGGCCCGCCGGAAAGAATGATTCCTTCCGGATTGAGCTCTTGGATTCTTTCCAACGCCATATTGAACGGCTGGATTTCGCAGTAAACTTTGGACTCGCGAATCCGCCGCGCGATCAGTTGGGTATATTGGGAACCGAAATCGAGAACGAGGATCATTCGACTCTATAGTTCGGAGCTTCCTTGGTGATAAAGACGTCGTGCACGTGACCTTCGCGCAGCCCGGCCGCGGTGACTTGCATGAATCTCGCTTTGGTATGTAGCGACGCCATATCCCTGCAGCCGAGATAACCCATGCCAGCGCGGAGGCCGCCGATCAGCTGGTGAATATTGAAAGAGAGCGAGCCTTTGTATGGCACTTGACCTTCGATGCCTTCCGGCACCAGCTTATTGGAATCTTTCACGTCCGCTTGGCCGTAGCGGTCGCGGCTCCCTTGTCCCATGGCGCCGATCGATCCCATGCCGCGATAGGCTTTGTAAGTTCGGCCTTGATAGAGAATCATTTCGCCGGGGCTTTCTTCAGTGCCGGCGAAAAGGCTGCCGATCATCACTAAATCTGCGCCCGCAGCCAGGCCTTTGGTGATGTCGCCGGAATATTTGATGCCGCCGTCGGCGATGATCGGCACATTGTGACGCGCCGCCGCCTTGGCGCAACTGCCGATGGCGGTAATCTGCGGCACGCCGACACCGGAGACGATTCGCGTCGTGCAAATGGAACCAGGACCGACGCCGACTTTCACGACGTTGACGCCTGCGTGGATCAGCGCGGTGGTGCCCTCAGCGGTGGCGACGTTGCCACCGGCCAAATCGAGATCGGGGTAGCGCCGGCGAATTTGTCCGATCACGTCGAGCACGTTTTTCGAATGCCCGTGAGCCGTATCGACAGCGATCAAATCGGCCCCCGCCCGTACTAGGCTTTCCACCCGCTCTTCCCAGTCCGCGCCGACTCCCACCGCGGCGGCGACGCGGAGCCGTCCGCGCTCATCTTTCGAGGCGTTGGGGTACTGAATCTTTTTTTCGATGTCCTTGACGGTGATCAAACCCTTAAGCTCAAATTGGTCGTCGACAACCAGAAGTTTTTCAATGCGATGTTGATGCAGCAATTCTTTCGCCTGATCGAGGTCGACGCCGGGCTTCACCGTCACCAGATTATCTTTGGTCATGACTTCCGAAACCGGACGATCATGGCGCTTCTCGAAACGCAGATCCCGGTTGGTGAGTATACCGACGAGCTTACCGTTCTTGGTGACCGGCAATCCGGAGATGCCGTACTTGTTCATGATCGCTTGGGCATCGGAGATCTTCTGCTCCGGCGCCACGGTGATGGGATCGATAATCATCCCGCTTTCGTACTTTTTTACTTTCTCGACTTCCGCCGCTTGCGACCACACCGGAAGATTGCGATGAATGATCCCGATGCCGCCTTCCTGCGCCATGGCGATTGCGGTCTTGGACTCCGTCACGGTGTCCATCGCTGCGCTCACCAGAGGTATTCTCAGCGTGATCCGCTCGGTCAAGCGGGTCGACACATCGATGTCGCGGGGCAAGACCGAGGACTCGGCCGGGATCAACAAAACATCATCGAAGGTTAAGCCCACGGGCAGGACTTCTTGTTCTAGCATCGTTCACCTCCGAGCGAAGCTAAAAAAAAACCCAGACCTCGGCCTGGGTTTTTGACGCTGCTCAATTGTTTACGAGCAAACATGAAATCTTATACCAGGAAAACTCTCGAGCGGCAAGAACGCGCGACCTTGAGGCTCTAATATCGGTGTGATAGCAACAAGGAGCGATTATGCCGCTCTACGAATACCAATGTTCCCAAGGGCATCGCTTTGAAGCGATTCAAAAAGTTTCGGACAAACCGCTTAAGCGCTGCGAAGTCTGCGCCGCCTCGGCCAAACGCGCAATCTCTCAGCCGACGCTGCTGCACAACCGCGGCGTGCACGTCTTCGACCGGGTGACCAAAGACGACGCCCTACGCGCTCGCCCATCGTCGCTCAAATCATTCAAGAAGGACAAATTCTGATGGTGATTTCCTTTTTTGCACCTTGCCGCTAGTCTGTTCCCGGAATTTTCTCGCGTCAATGCGGTAAGGAGTCTTGCTCATCGTGATGACTTCTCAGTGAATGAGTCCGATTCGACGATCTCTACCGTCCGCGATCATCTATTTTCTATCCTCCCAAGTCATTGCGGTTGTTATTCCGTATGGCCTTTGGTAGCGTACGGCGGCTTCTCATCCGGTTATGCTCGCCAAGGTTAATAGCGCGGCTCTTTGCGGCATCGATGCTCTTCGTGTCGAAGTTGAGATCGATCTCGCTTCCGGTTTACCGCAACTCGCCACAGTTGGTCTGCCCGAGGGAGCCGTCAAAGAAAGCAAAGATCGCATACGCGCCGCGATTAAAAACTGCGGTTATACCTTCCCAGCGAAACGCATTACCATCAATCTCGCTCCCGCGGACATCAAGAAGGAAGGCTCGGCTTACGATCTGCCCATGGCCATTGGCATTCTTGCCGCCGAAGGGGTCATCGACAAAAAATTATTCGACGATTATCTGTTGATCGGCGAGCTGTCGCTCGACGGCTCGGTCAAACCGGTGCGCGGCGCGCTGTCCATCGCGATGGCCGCAAAAAAAGGGAACGTCAAAGGCGTCATTCTGCCCGAACAGAATGCGCCAGAAGCGGCCGTGGTCAGGGAAGTTGAAGTGCTCGGCGTGCGCGACCTGCCGCAAGTTGTGGAATTTTTGAACGGCGCGCGAGCGATTGAACCTAACGTTGTCAACCTTGACGATCTCTTCAACCAGCACTCCCAGTACAACGCCGACTTCAACGACGTCAAAGGCCAGCAGCACGTCAAGCGCGCCCTTGAAGTCGCCGCCGCCGGCGGCCATAACGTAATTCTCGTCGGCCCGCCGGGCTCTGGAAAAACGATGCTCGCCAAGCGCCTGCCGACCATTTTGCCCGACCTCACGCTCGCCGAAGCCCTGGAAACAACCAAGATCCACAGCGTCATGGGGACGCTCAATGGTCAGGCGATCATCGCCACCCGCCCCTTTCGTTCACCGCACCATACGATCTCCGACGCCGGTTTGGTTGGCGGCGGTTCCGTGCCCAAACCAGGCGAAGTTTCTCTCGCTCATAATGGCGTGCTCTTTCTCGACGAGCTACCGGAATTCAGGCGCAACGTGCTCGAAGTCATGCGCCAGCCCCTGGAAGACGGCAACATCACCGTCTCGCGCGCCATGGGATCGATCAACTACCCGGCAAATTTTATGTTGGTCGCCGCCATGAATCCTTGCGTCTGTGGCTTCCTGACCGATCCGCAGAAAGAGTGCACCTGTACGCCGCTACAGATTCAGCGCTATCGCTCGAAAGTCTCCGGCCCCCTGCTCGACCGCATCGATATTCAAATCGAGGTTCCTGGTCTTCGTTATCAAGAACTCGCCAGCAAAGAAGCGGGAGAGCCTTCGAGTCTTATTCGCGCCCGCGTGAACCAAGCGCGAAGCCTTCAATTGCAAAGATTCGACAAGAGTAAAATCCACGCCAACGCGCAGATGGGCACGAGGGAAATCAAACGCTACTGCGCGGTGAAAGAAGATACCGAAAGGCTGCTGGAAACCGCGATCAACAAACTCGGCTTGAGCGCACGGGCGTACAGCCGCGTCTTAAAAGTCGGCCGTACCATCGCCGATCTCGCGGGCGCGGAAGATATCCAAGCGGCGCACATCGCCGAGGCGATTCAGTATCGAAGTTTGGATCGGAGAATGTGAACGAGGGACTCGACCGCTATTCCATTTCACCACTGAAAGCAAAGCCAGTGCGGCGCGATGGGTCTAAGGTTATTTGACGTGGCGCGGTATTTTTGGCCGGGACGCCACGACGATCAGTTCCTTGATCAGGCACTGCGAGACGAAGATGCAAACTGAGCCCACGCTTGGTCGAGAAGTCGAAAGGCTGGCTCAGTTTGTTTAGACATCCAGGCATGGCCCCAAATCGAAAAGACCATCTGAGTCAGAAAAAGCGACGCTGAGGTCCGGCCTCAGTTCGTGCATGGGTATTCTGTTTTCTAGCGGGCGATCCCTGATTACCAGTCACGTTATTTTGATCTGCCTTCGCCCCGAGCAGGTACTCGGAGCGCCGGAAGCATTTGCCGCCCAACGCGCAAACGCCGAAAACCATGAACTCGATTTCACCATTTATGAACCTGCGCCGCGGTAGGTTGAATCGTTACATCCTGCCAGGAAAAGGCCTTTTCCATGACTGATTTGCTCCTTCTTAATTCACCAAGTTCCGAGGTCCCCGAATAATCCAAAAGAATTTCAAAATTTGTTCCAAAAAATGCCGACTGTCTGGGCTTGAGAACTAGTCGTTCTTGTCGGGTCAATGATAGAAATGATTTTATCCTCACCTGCTCATGCGGCCTTTTTATTCGAACTAGATTTTAACGTTTGTTTGAGGATCGTCATCACTCGTGCTTCTTCAGGCATTAGTATCCAAGGGGGATCGATCAGCTGCGACGGCCTCCTTCGGTTGAAAGTTCGGCCTAGAGTCCCATCGACATATGATCTTACAATCGCTGGATGGATATAGCACTTCTGACAGACCGATCGCGTGTTCCCCAGTCTTTCTGCGACGATTTCAACAGCTTTGACCACATTTCGCTTGGCCTGACTCTTTGAAGCAAAAGACCCTAACTCGGCAAGCGCGCGTGCCGCCAATATGGTCCCAGCCCAAGTGCGAAAATCCTTTGCCGTAAGATCAATCCCGGTGATCTCCCGAAGATAATCATTAACATCGCTGGAATTAACCGGGCGCGGTTCATCGTCGTCGTCAAGATATTGAAAAAGTTCCTGCCCCGGGAGTTCTTGGCAGCGTCTAACAATTTGCGCCAGCTTTCGATCGCTGACATCCAGATCGCGGAGGATGCCGCTTTTGCCGCGAAAGCGAAATCGAATTTTCGATCCTCTGATCTTAACGTGCTTAGTCCGCATCGTCGTTAAGCCGAAGGATTGGTTTTGTCGGGCATACTCATCATTACCGATTCGGATAAACGTTGTTTCCAGGAGCTTAACTATCGTCGCCATGATTTTGGCGCGTGGCAGTCCTGGCAGACCTAAATCCTTAGCCACACGCGTGCGCAAGTTAGATAGAATCCGGCCAAACAGAATCAAGCGATCATATTTTGTTTGGTCACGCACTTCGCGCCAGCGCGGATGATAACGGTATTGTTTTCGGCCCCTCGCGTCTCTTCCGGTCGCCTGTAAATGGCTGTCGGGAAAAGGACTGATCCAGACCCCTGTCCATGCCGGAGGAACCGCCAATGATTTTATTCTTTGCAATTCAATTGGGTGGCGTATGCGCCGCCCTTTCGGGCCAAAGAAATGAACGTGCTTGCCTGTTCCTCGTCGCGTGATTCCCGAAATCTGATCAGTCGTATATCGCAGTCCCGAGCTCTTAGCCGCATGAATCGATGAAGTGTTTATGCGCTTAAGATATTCGGACAGATTGCGAGTCATGAAGTCGGTCAAACAGGAACCATACGCGTAAAATCGCAGTGAAGTTGTTACTCCGTTTGGCTTGTTGCTTTGCCAATGCGCGCGTAACTATAGTTGATCAATGTTTGTTTCGGGACAGCAAGTAAATTAAGCCCACACCGATTAGCACTGAGTAAAACGGATACTTGCGTACAATCTCCCTCAGGTCTGCCGCCATCGCATTGAGGTTGTTTCCTCTCACGTAAGAACCGATTGTTTCCAATCCATCCGCCGCCGCCGAAAATGCTCCGCGAGCTTTGCTCGCGGCAGTTTCGCCCAATGCATATGTCGTTGCTTTGAGGTTGGCTGAGCTGTCGCCTATTCCGCCGTCCTCGTATTCACTGAAGCGACGGTCGACTTCCTCCTGGGCCTGATCGCGAGTCCATCCATATTTTTGTTGTATCAATCCAACCAACCGGTCCTTTTGTCCCCCTATCCACTCAAGATCATCGTCACTTAGATTACCCCACCATGATTTGAGCGCTCCTCGTAATTGTCGCCACTGCCCTGTGAATACTTCCTCATTCATTGCATCTTCTCCCTTCGGTTAGCGGACTCATGAACTAGCGTAGACCCAGATATCCGAGAATAAATAACACGACGACGATGACGCCGATGATGTAGAAAATATTGCCCATCGATTAACCTCCTGGTTTATTTCGCCCTCCGCGTGTGAGCGCCAGAGCTTCCAGATACTTGTGCAACTGAAATGCCACAAAATCTCCCGATGATTCGCCAACGATTTCAATATCCGGTTCTTTCATGTGTGTAAAAAGCATGAATGAATTACTAAAATTCCTCACATCAACGGATCGCATACCGGCTTTTGCTTACAGTCTTTGACGGGATGGTTGATCGAGATGAGAGCTTCCGTCTTTCACTCGGGGACTAGAAAGTATTTAGCCCCCTCATTGCTGAAACTGCTGGCTCGTGAAACAAAGCTCTCTTTCCGGGAGAAGCCGTCCATCCTGAAACACTAAGAAATAGTCGACAAACGGAGCGCGTCTCGTGGCCGAGCAGGTTTGTTCTTACGCGAATTTCGCGATTCCTCGGTCATCATTGCTTGGCGAAGGAGCGTCTCCTCGATGAAAATGGAGTCCTACAGCCTTCGCTCGAACCAATTCGTAGTGCGGTTACTTCCGGCGATCAGCTAAATCGTTTTAGCGGTAGCCTAATGTGGGAAGATGAAGATTAAGAAGTGTATGGGATATGGGACATGTATTCCGACTTCCAGGATGCTGACGCGATGAAATAATAGGACTTACCGTGGCGGCATTCTTTTTGTATGGGAATTTAAAAATGCTCCCCAGTAATATGGAGGTAAAGACGATGTTAAACGCCATTGATGTCGATAGAGTTAGGGCAAATACGGCGCGCGACGTGAATGAAGAAATCGATTCTCGAATCGATGAGAGTATTCAGTTATACCGAGTCAAAGGGGTAACTGATATTCTCCAACGACTTTATGAGCTGGAACGCGAGTGGGACATCGAACGTATGCTTGAGATGATGGCTTCATCGTTTTCACTCACGGGCCTTGTTCTTGGCAGAACGAAAAACAAAAGATGGTTCATCTTCCCGACTATCGTTCTTTCATTTCTTCTGGTGCACGCAGTGCAAGGATGGTGTCCGCCCTTATCCATCCTACGAAGACTTGGTTTTCGTACGCGTGAAGAGATCGATCGCGAGCTATACGCTCTAAAAGCAGTTCTTGTTGAGGGGCGGTCGAACTAACGTAAAAATCTCTCGTTTCGAAAGCGTTGATCCTATTCACCTGTAAACTCCTCACGTGTACACAAGGATCAAGGGGTTCGGGAGTCTTTCATGTCCGCTTCGGACCACCACGGCAATCCATCATCGAAGGACGCGCTGACAAAATTCATCCTGCTTTATGCCGCGATGTATGCGGCGTTCGGAGTTGCTTCGCCATTCCTGCCTGCCTTTTTGAGCGCCCGCGGGTTGGTGCCCGAGCAGCTCGGGCTCGCGCTCGGCGCGGGCACGGCCGTGCGATTGCTCAC
>DASWCL010000125.1:0-27692 GCA_036390135.1 Binatia bacterium | reverse complement strand
TTCGGATGAACTTGCGGCGATTCATAAGAAATTCAAAATTAAAAAGTAAAAATTAAAAAACGCTGCCACGTCCTTCTTCATTTTTAATTTTGCATTTTTACTTTTTACTTTCTTCAAAACCTTTGTCCCAACCAACTCTCGATCAGCAAGGTTACGAGGAGCAGCGCCAATAACGGCAACGCGAGGTCGGTGCGCTTGCCGCCTTCTTTGATCGCCTCGACGGGAATCACTTCGGCGCGGATCGGGCTGAGCTTGGCCTGTAGCTCGCGCTGGCTGATTTCATCCAAGCGCGATTCGAGCAGCGGTGGATTGACCGCATAAATCGCCGGCGGGCCGCCGTCCTTCGCCGCGCCGGCGGGCACGGACAAATGATAAATTCCGGCGCGATCGTTGTCCTCGATGATCGCCACGGCGCGGTCCTTTTCGGCGGTGACGGCAACGTCGGCGGTTTGCTTGTCCGGCTTGGTGACGCGCAAGTTCTTGCCCACGTAGCTCGGCGGCAGTCCCACTTCCTTGGTGCGACCGACGGCGATGCCGGCGTCCAAGCTGCCGCGCTTGCCGCCGGCAAGGTATTGCGAAAGCGATTGGATCAGCGGCAAATAGACGGTTTTTACAGGCAGATCGCTCCAATCGCGGTCGGCACTGCTCGCCATAAACAGGATGTGTCCCGCGCCGACTTTTTGCTCGAGCAACAACGGATCGCCATTGGCGAGCGAAATTAAGGGAGCCTTGGCGGCGGAGGCCCGAATGTAGCCCCAAACGCGCGCCGATTTGAGCGATTCTTGCAGGATGGGATCGGTAAGGAACTGCAGCGCCGGATGAGCAGCATCGAATTTGGCGATTTTCTCGCCGTTCGCTTCCGGGCCGAGTTTTTTCTCGCCGAGCTGTCCCGGCAGATCGCGCGCGAGTTTTTGATTGTAGCTCTCCGGCTGAAATTTATCGCCGCCGAAAATCAACACGCCGCCGCCCTGGCGTAAAAAATTCGGCAGTTTGGCTAGGAACGCATCCGGCAGGGCCGCCACGTTGCAGAGAATCAGAACTTGGTACTGATCCAGTGTCGCCGCATTCAAACCATCCGATAGGATAACGGTTGGGAGAAAAAGCGAGGAGTCGCGCTCGCCCGAGGGGTCAAGCGCGTGGCTTAGAAAAAAGGTTTCGCTTTGGACCAATGACGTCTGTGGATCGCCGTCGACCACCAGAACCTTGAGCTTGTCCTGCGCATCGAGCGTAAAAGCTTCGATGGCATTGCCTGCGAGACCTTCTTTTTTGAGCGCCACCTGTCCGGCGTGTACGCCGGGTTGACCGAGATGCGTTTGAAAGCTCACCGAGCTTTCCGATTTGGCCGGAACCGTGACCAGCTTTTGTCCGCGGTTTTGCCCGTCGATGCTCAGCTGAGCGAGCACGTCCTTGATTTCGTTCTCGCCGAAGTTCGTCACCGTAACGTCGATCTGGAGCGGCAGGTTGACGCCCACGCCTTGGCCGCCCAAACGGATGTCTTTAATGCTGCCGTTGAGCGGGGCTTGTTTGCGGCCGATGTGAATTAGTTTAAGCGGTATCGACGGATCGATCTGTTTCAACCCCGACACGGAAAATTGATCCCAGCCGGTGAGACCCAGATCGGTGATCAGGCGGATTTCCTTTTGTCCCGCCGGCTGATTCAACAATTCGTACGCCTTGCCGAGCGCCGCAGTGAGATTCACCGTGCCATCGGCGATCTCGATGCTATCCAATTCCCTCAACAGGACGTCTTTTTGTCCCTTGAGGCGAAACAGCTCTTTGCCGCTGATATTGGTAGGAATGACCGCGGCGCGGTCACCCTCGTTCAAAGCTGAAATCAGCGTTCGCGCCGCTTCTTTCGCTTGCTTAAAGCCATTGCCGTCGGCGCTCCAGGTCATGCTCAATGAGTTGTCGAGCAGCACGACCAGCGCGATCGGGCCGCCGCCGGCAAATAGCCCCGCGCCGGTCTGGAAGATCGGATTGGCGAGCAGCAGCGCGAGAAAAACCACCGCCAGAGTTCGCAGCGCCAGAAGGATCCAGTGGCGCAGACGATAACTGCGCGAGATACGCTTTTGCGAGAGTAAAATAAAGCGCACCGCAGGAAACTGAATTCGCTTCAGCCTGCGCCGATTCAGGAGATGAATCAGAACCGGCAGCGAAGCGGCCAGGAGTCCGAAGAGAAATAACGGATAGAGAAAAAAAAGCGACATCGGCGCGCTAGCCTCTCCAGCTCAGGTAACTGGCCAAAGCGCGGTCGAGCGGCGTGGCGGTGGAGATGATCTGATAATCGATGGCATTGTCGTGGCACTGCTTGCGCATGTCGTTGATGAACTCCTGCACGACTTGCTTGTAGGTTGCGCGAATGGAACGGGGATCGGCGATCACCCGCAAATTCACCGCCTCCAAGTCTTCAAACAAGATGTTGCCTTCGAAGGGCAGATCGAGCTCGGCCTGATCGAGCAGATGAAAGACGATGACATCGTTGCCCCTGAAGCGAAACTGGCGCAGTCCATTGAGAATCGCTTCCGGCTCGTCGAGCAGATCGGAGACCAGCACGATCAAGCCGCGCCGTTTCACCTGAGCGGCGATGTCTTCAAGGATTTTGCCGACGTTGGTTTCGCCGCTTGGGCCGCGATTTTCCAAGGCATGAAGAATTTGCGTCAAATAGTCGCGCTTGGCGCGCGGCGGGATGAAGTTTTCGATTCGATCAGAGAAGGTGACGAGGCCGACAGCATCTTGCTGTTTCAAAATAAGGTAGGCCAGGGACGCGGTGAGCGTGCAACCGTAATCGAACTTGCTGATGCCATCGGAGGCATAGTTCATCGACGCGCTGGCGTCCAAAAGAAGATACGCGCGCAAGTTGGTTTCGTCTTCATATTCTTTGATAAAATAGCGGTCGAATTTGCCCAGCGCCTTCCAATCGATGCGGCGGATTTCATCGCCCGGCGAGTACTCCCGGTGCTCTTCGAACTCGACGCTGAAACCCTTGGAACGGCTGCGATGCACGCCCGACATCAGCCCTTCGACGACCCAGCGGGCGCGCAGGGCTAGGTTCGAAATCCCGGCGAGAACTTTGGGATCGAAGTAGTTTTTGTCGTGGGTCGCCATCGGCGTAAATTCTTCCTCGAAGATCGAGGATGGAGGATCGAGAATCACTATCTTCCATCTTCCATCCTCGCAAATTTCTACCACCGGCGCCCAAGATAATCTAGCCAACTGCGCCAGCCTTGAGTGTATCCTTGGTAGGTCGGATTTTGTGCGCATCGATCGACATAGTTAATAATCCGCTCGTCGGCGTTGAGCGCACAAAGCACCTGGCGCTGAAAGGCGAGACATCGCTTTTCCGCCGCCGCGCCGGTCCAGCTGTCAGCTCCGGGCTCTTGCCCCGGACAAAGCTTCCTGGCGTCCGAATAGAGGGCGGCATGATAAGCGTCGTGGGCGATGGCGCTAGCGTACCATAGCGCGGAATGATTCCAGGTCGGCTTGCCGACGATGAACGTCGGTGGCTTCACCCATGCTTTCATGCCGCTATGCTTGCCTTGACGGATGCGGCCGAGATTCGCTTGAATGATTTCAAATTCTCCGAGCGGCCGGAGCAGCGCTAGCGCTTGCTGCGTTCGCAGGCGAAACTCGGCGTTGCCGCGGATTTTAATTCCAGAACTGATTTCGCGACGCTGCCGAAGAAATCGCGGCGAAAAGCCCAAAAGACCGATTCCATACTGCATTGCGAAATCGAAATCCGGAGTTGGCTTTCGGGATTTTATCTGATGGCTTTGCCGTCGGCGGACGGTTTTACATCGGTGAGAAGGCGGTTGATGATGTCGGCCGACGAGAGCCCTTCGCCTTGAGCTTTGAAGTTGGGCACGATGCGGTGGCGCAGCACGGAAGGTGCAAGAGCTTGAATGTCTTCGATGGACACCGCATAGCGGCCTTGCAGGATCGTGCGCGCTTTGGCGCCAAGGATTAAATATTGCGAGGCACGCGGTCCGGCGCCCCATTCGACGTAGTCTTTGACGTATTGAGACGCATCGGCGCTCTGTGGCCGGGAACGCTGCGCCAGCGCCACCGCGTAAGAAACCACGAATGGGGAAACCGGCACCTTGCGTACCAGGTTCTGGTAACGCAAGATCGCCGGGCCGTCCATGATTTTTTGCGGCGCTGGCTTGCCGGTCGACGTCGTCTGCATGACGATCTGCACTTCGTCTTCGAAGTTCGGGTAGCGAATCTCGATGTTCACCATGAAGCGGTCGAGCTGCGCTTCAGGAAGCGGATAGGTGCCTTCCTGCTCGATCGGATTTTGTGTCGCTAGCACGAAGAACGGCAGGTCGAGAGGAAACGTGCTGCCGCCGGCGGTGACCTTGTATTCCTGCATCGATTGTAAAAGCGCCGCCTGGGTCTTGGGCGGCGTCCGGTTGATTTCATCCGCCAGCAAAATATTCGTAAAGATCGGTCCCTTGAGAAACTGAAAGCTCCGCCTGCCGGTGCCGGCGTCTTCCTGCAAGATGTCGGTGCCGGTGATATCGGAGGGCATCAGGTCGGGGGTGAACTGAATCCGATTGAAGTCGAGATCCAAGATTTCCGCGAGCGTGCTGATCAGCAGGGTTTTTGCCAATCCCGGCACGCCGACGAGCAGGCAATGTCCCTTGGCGAACAGCGCGATCAAAACTTCTTCGATGACGTGATCCTGGCCGACGATGACCTTGCGGATTTCGCCGAGCATGCTGTCCCGTTTGTTGGCGAACTCTTCGATCTCGGCGATCTCGTGTTGCTGTATCTCCGTCGCTTCCATGGTTTTCCTTCTCAGCCGATCAATTATTGGTACTCAAGAGTTTATCCAAGGTAGCCTTGGCCAAGCGCGCTTTTTCCTGATCGCCGAGGCCGCTGTAAGCATCGCCGAGCAAGCGGTAAATGAGCGGGTTGAACGGATTGATCTGGATCGCTTCCTCGAGCGCGGCGCGTGCTTCTTTGAAATTCTTCTTGGCATTCTGGGCGCGCCCCAGCTGGACGTAGGTATTGACGTTGTCGGGGTCGACATCGAGCGCCTGCTTGAACAGCGCCAGGGCATCGTCGGGGCGATTGGTTTCGATCATGATGCGGCCGAGTTTGTTGAGAATGATCGGCGAGTGGGGGCTTGCCTGCAAGGCGCGCTGGTATTCATTGGCCGCCGCGGCCGCGCGCCCCTTGGCGAGCAGCTGATCGGCGAGATGAGTGCGATTGCGCGCCACCGCTGACTGAATCTCGCTCAGTTCCACCACTTCTTCGTCTTGCTTTTGATCTTTTTTGACCTTGAGCTTGCGCACGTGGCTGCCTTCGATTTCCTTGAGCCCTTTGGTTTTGAGAAAGCTTTTCCATTTCGTTTCAAATCCATCGAACGACATGCCGTAGACTTTTTCAATGGCCTCGGGGGTGGGTTTGTCATTTAACGTCGCCAGCAACTCGCGCACGCCCGTCCGACCCTTGCTTTGGTTGATGAAGTCGACGGCCGAAGCGGCTTCGGCATAGGCAAGCTGCACCTGCTCAGGAGTTTCGAGATGGATCAGCGACGGTTCCATGTTTTTAAAGCCGACGAACTGATTTTTTGCCAACGCTTGCACGAGCAGCGTTTGATTGGCCGGCGTCAAATAATCTTCGGCGGCGTCCTTCGCCGGCGCCGGTTTGCGCCAGCGGGTTTCGTAGAAGCGCGCCATGCCTTCATGCAGCCAGATGGGCGCCTGATTGTTCGTTAGGGCCACGATCGCGTAGTGCTGGTATTCATGACTGAGCGAGTCCAGCCAGCGGTAACCGAAGCTCAGTGCGCGCGGCGAGATGATCATGAGCTTGTTGAACTTGCAGATGCCGACGGCGCCGGTCTCCTCGATGTCGCGCAGCGAGAGAGTCGAAAGTGCGTTAAAGCTGGTTGCATCGGGCGCGATCTCGACGCGCACTTTCTCTTTCGGATAGAAGCCGAGTTCGGCGCCAGTCGTTTCGTAGCTCTTTTCCAGGGTGTCAAGCGCCAGCGGCGCCAGGATGCCGTCGCGCTTGTCGTCGACGAACAAAACGAAATGCGCGCTCTCGTGGCGCTTAAGCGATTTATGAACGTCGACCGTGAGCTGGGTGAACAGTTTGAGCGCCTGGCGCCGTTGGCTCGACGAGTCGATGGCTAGGGCCCGGTCCAATTCGGCCAGAGCCTCTGGATAGCGTCCCTGGTAAAATTTTACCCGCCCGTCAAATTCCAAGGCCGCGGCCGATTTGGGATCTTCCTTGAGCGCCTTGGCGGCGAACTCTTCTGCCTGGGTGAGGCGCCAGGCGTCAAGCAGTTCCTCGCCCGGCTTGAATTTCGAATCGGGCTCGGCAGCTGGCGTGTTGACCGCCACCAGCAAAAAAAACACGACAATAGAGAGCCGGAAAACGGGGTACTTCAATGCGAGATCACTCGGAGAGATTTTTGAAATAGCGCTCGATCTGCTCTTTCATCTGCGGCGGTACGCCTTGCTTGAGCGACTCGAGGATCTCTTCGCGGAAGTTGCGCGGGGCCTTGTATTCGTCCTTGCCCGGCAGGTGGAATTTTTCCGTGTCCAGGCCGGTAAAGCCGTTTTCGATATCAAACTGAGGAAACTGCGGCATGCCGGGCAGCGGCGTCATCGAGCCGTAAGGTAGAAAACGGCCTTGGCGGAACAAGCGCGTTATTGGCATATTGCCGAGCTGGCCGCGCTGGGCCATCTGCTGCATGGCCGATTGCATCTGTTGCTGCGACTGGGACAGTCGGTCCAGCGCTGTGCGTTCTGGCGGCACCGCGCCGCGCGAATCCAGCTGACCGAGCCGGTTATGCGCGTTGCCCATGGCGCCGCCGGCTTCGCCAATGTTTTGCACGATCTTGGGATCAAGCTGAGGAAAGAGCTGAAAGAGTGATTGCAACTTTTCGTGCAGCTCGTCAGTGCGATCTTTCAAAACGTCCTGCCGGCTGGCCAGATCGCGCAATTCACCTTTGTTGGCGTCCGTGAGCGCCTGCGCCGGCTGATTGAGCAGCGCCTCGAGCTCTGATTTTATGTTATCGAGGCTCTTCTCGGCACGCTGGGCGCGTGTTTCCTGCGCCTGGGTGCGTTTTTTGGTGAGTTCTTTACGCGCCCACTCATCGCCTTCTTTGTAGCCCGGGAAATCTTTGTTGCTCAGCTTGGCGATCAGATTTTTGAGCAACGAATTCATCGTCGCGTCGTCCAGATTGGTCAGCAGATTCGGATCGTCGGGTCCTTCGCGGTCGGGAAAGAGATCGGTCAGTTGCCCCAACTCGGCGACCGCCTTTTCAAGGAAACGATCGAGTTTATTCTTTAGCGCGGCATCGCGCTCGGTCAACGCTGAATTATTGATGCCTTCGGTCTTGAGCAGGATCTCTTGTTGTTCGCGGGCGAGCTCCTGAAGCTCGTTATTCTGCCGCTGCATTTCGCCCTGCATGCGCCCCATGCCCGAGGCCATGGCGGAGCGCTGGGCGTTTTGCAGCGCCGCGACCATCTGCGCCATTTGATTGAACAACTCGCGGGCCAACTGCCGCGCCCCTTCGATGTCGCCTTCCTTGAGCTTTTTGCGGATCTCCTCCAGCGCGCGAAACATATCATCGAAGCCGAGTCCCTGCATGTTTTGGGCGTTCATAAAATCGTCGGGCATCTGCTGGGCGAGTTGCGAGAGCGCCTGCTGCAGGCCCTGCAGGTTCTTGGCCAGCTCCGAGATCTGCTTCATGATCGCGTCCAAGTTCTTGTCGCCGCTTTGAAGCTTCTCCAAAGCATCCATCAGACGTTCCTGATTGCGCGTCAGATCCTGCGCCGTCGAGGCCAACTCTTGGGCTTTTAGACGTTTGCCGATGTCCTCGGATAAAAGCGACATGCGCTCGAGCTCTGCGGCGATATCGTCACGCGCCTTGAGCTTGTCGTTCGCCGTCGCCGCCTGTTCTTGCTTTTGCAAAAGCTCGTTCTTGGTAAATTCAAGATTGCGCTTGAGCGCCTCGAGATCAGTCCAGGTGGCGAAATCGGACATGCGATCTTTTTCGGTCTGGCGCATCACGTCTTCGGTGCGCTTGAGCGCGTCGGTGAGATTCTGTTCGAGCTTCTTGTCGGGCCCCTGCGGGGTGGCGGATTTTTCGCCCGGCGGCGGGGTTTCCAGATGGTCGGCCAACAGATCGACCATGCGATTATTCAAGTCGCGGAGCATCTCGGCGACTTGCTGGTGCTCACCTTTTAAGTTCTTGAGCTTCAGCCGCACCGAGCGTGAAGTGCCGATTTTCGGACCCGAAATCGTATCATTGTCGAAAACCTGGAGAAAAAAGATCGCTTCCTCGCCGTCGCGCAAACCGAGCTTGCCCAAATCCCAGGTATATTGATCGCGCAGGACGAGCCGCTTCGCCTCGTCTTTTTGCAGAACGATTTTGTCTTCGCGATCGCCGATCTTGGTGACCAGAGCGATTTCGCCGATGCCGAAATCGTCGCGCGCGCTGTATTCCAGGGACAGCGTTTCATCGCCGTTGATTTCCAAGTCTTCGGTCGGGCGGAGCAGGTCCACCGTGGGAAAGCCGTCCGGCTTGATCCGTAGCTCATAGCTGATCGGCGTGTTGCGAAACCCCTGGGCGTCTTCCACCAGGATCCGATAGGACTGCGCTTGAAACAGCACCAGATTGGCCTGTAACTTGCGCCCATCGATTTTGAGCGGAATCTTTTTGCCGTCGTCCATTGCGATTTCTGCTTTCACGACCTCTTTGGTCGTGACCGCATCGAGACGGAGAGTAGAGCCCTTGAGGCCTTCGATATTGCCTTCGGCCACGGAAACCGAACCCAGACCGCTATACGCGGGCGGATAGAGAATCAGCTGCACGTTGGCGATTTCCGGCGGATCGACGGCTTCGGCGCTGTAACTGGCGGAGGAGAACTGACCGGTGACGGCGCGGTACCGTAGAGTTTTTTCCAGACGCGCCAGCTTGGTGCTGAACTTTCCCGCGCCGAGATTTTCCATCGGCACTTTGTCCATGCCGGTCGGTGCGCCACGCTCATCAATTCCCGTCCAAGTCAGTAGCTGTAACGATTCCGGCAGGGCGCCGGAGGTGGCGGCTTGGATCGTCACCGGCGTGCCGCGCACAACCCGAATCCCCTTCGGTTCCATTTCAATGTTCGTCTGGGTCGGCGGTAAATGATCGAGCGGATGGGTCAACATGCTGATCGTACCGTTCACCCAGAAAGGATTGAAAAGCACCATGGCCGAAACCGGCACGGCGAGAAATCCGAGCAAGCGCACTCCCGACTTTAGGCGGCGGGTATCGAGTAGTTCGTCGATTTGCAGGCCGGCGATTTGTTTCCGGGTGACGCGCAACAGCGCCAACACCATAGACGCCGAAAACCCCGGCGCATTGCGGCCTTCAACGACCTGGGGATAAAGCTGCAACGAGTTGATTAAATTGTTGCGCAGCTTGGGTTGCTTCTGCTCGACATAGAGAGCCGCGCTTTCTTGGGGCAAGCGGCGCAGGAAATGGAAGAGCGTCCAGCCGATCACCGCGAGCAGCACAATAGCGGTGATAATGAAATACGCCAGCGGGGCGTAAGGGAAATAGCTCTTGAGCTCAAAAACACCGGCGCCGAGGGCGAAAAGCAGCAGCGTACAGATCGCCGTTAAGCACAGTCCTTCGATCCCTTGCAGAAATTTCAAGCGTCGGGTGAAGCGCCTGAGGAACGAGGAGACATCTTGATATTCTTCTTGTCCCATAAGTAGCGGATTGAAAAGTATCTTATCCCCGTTTAGGGGGGCTTGTCCATCCCGGCGGGACGAACTTTGGCGAGTGGCAAGACAAAATTTCTTGTGCTATTCAACTCTGATACACGACAGTCGGAAAGAAAGGAATTGATTGCGCGCATGGATAATTTTGCCACCGAGAAGCTTGACCTGCATGAAGGGCATGATGACGATTTCGACGAAGACAACGGAGAGTTGATGGATGAAGAGCACCCAATGTGGCGCTCCGAACGAATTATGCTCAATTCCGTCGGCATCGACATCGGCTCGTCCACTTCACACCTGATTTTTTCCCGCCTGACGCTGCGTCGCCAAGGCGTCGCGCTGTCGAGCCGGTTTGTCGTCATCAACCGTGAAATCATTCATGAGTCGCCGATCCTGTTAACTCCGTACGTAGATAAAACTACGATCGATACCAACAGGGTGGGGGATTTCATCCATGATGCCTATCGCAACGCCAATCTGACTCCCGACGACATTGATACCGGCGCGCTCATCGTTACCGGCGAGGCGGCAAAAAAGAAAAACGCCGAAGCGATCTCGGCGCTGTTTTCCGCCGAGGCCGGAAAATTCGTCTGCGCCACCGCGGGACATAATCTCGAAGCGATCCTCGCCTCATACGGTTCGGGCGCGGTGCACATGACGTATCATGAAGGCGGCGATTTCACCGTCATGAACGTCGATATCGGCGGCGGCACGAGCAAGATTGCGATCGTGCAGGCCGGCAAAGTGGTCGACACCTGCGCGATTGAAGTCGGCGCCCGACTGGTCGCGATGGACGAAAACGGCGTGATCAACCGACTAGAGGATACCGCGCTCAAGATCGCCAAGATGGCCGGTCTCCATCTCAGCTTGGGCGCGACCATGAGCGAAGACGACAAAGAAGAATTTGCCAAGGCGCTGTGCGATTCGCTGTTCCAAGTCATGGAACGCGGCCCGCTTTCGTCCCAGGTGCAGGATCTTTTGCTGACGCCCAACATCGAATTCAAAGGTCCGATTCACGCCGTGATGTTTTCCGGCGGCGTCTCGGAATTTGTTTACGGTTACGAAAAGCGCAATCTCGGCGACCTCGGTGTGCAGTTCGGCAAAAAAGTGCGCGCCCGGGCAAATAAGTTCGGCGGCGGCAATATTCCTTTGCGTCCCGCTGAGGTACGGATACGGGCGACCGTGATCGGTGCGTCGCAGTACACGGTGCAAGTGAGCGGCAATACCATCTACCTTTCTCACCCCGAATTGCTGCCGCTGCGCAATTTGCAGGTGGTCACGCCGCAGTTCGAGCAGAACGAAGCGATTACGGCCACCGAGATTAAGGATTCCGTGGTGCGAGCACTGCAGCGTTTCGACGCGCAGGATGCCGAGCGCACGGTGGCTCTCGCGATCCGCTGGGAGCTCGGACCTTCTTATCCGTTGATTCGTACCCTGGCCGAGGGTTTGGTCGGCGCCATGAAGGATCATATCGAGCACGGCCAACCGCTGGTTTTGGTTTTCGACGCTGACATCGCCAAATTGATGGGCAACATCATTGAACGCGAGCTGATTCCCGGAGCCGGCATTATCTCCATCGACGGCATCGACCTCAAAGACTTTGATTTTATCGACATCGGCCAAGAGCTGCCGGAGGCCAAGGCAGTGCCGGTGGTGATCAAGTCACTGATTTTCCGGCACACCGAGCATGGCCGCGGGCATCAGCAGGCGCACTGAGTTGAATCGAGGATGGAAGATCGAAGATGGAAGATCGTGGCAGAATAGGAGCGATCCTCGATCCTCCATCTTCGATCCTCGACCGACGTCGCGTTGACTTTGCAGAGGTATTTTAATAATTTAACTTAGCTCTATATTTACGGGTTAACTTTTATGGAAGAAGCCAGCGGACTGCAGTATTTTCTCGAAATCGTGACCAAACCCGACAATATTCCAATTGTCGGCATGTTGATTCTCGTCATCTTCTTTACCTGGTTAGGACTGCGCGAAGCGTTCAAAAACGACAAGCTGATCGAAGAAGGCAAAGAAGACGAGATCCCCAACGAAATGTGGAAATAGTGGGCGTGAGGGCATGGCTGGCTGTTTTGGCCGTCCTCGCGGGGATTGGTTTTTCTAGCGCCGCCGCTAGCGACTCTGCTCTACTCAGCGATCCCCAGTGGAAACAGGCGCGCAAAGATTTGGCGCGGGGCAACTCCACCGAAGCCAAAGCGGAGTTTGAATCTCTCCTCGACCGTTATCCCAATGAGGCGGACCTGCAATTGTTTCTCGGCATGACGCTGCTGCGATTGCGGGATCCGCGGGGAGCAGAAGTCGCGGCCAGAAAGGCCATCGCGTTAAACCCGCAACATGTCGACGCGCGGACTTTTCTGGCATGGATCGAGTTGGAAGTGCGCGGCAATGTCGATGCTGCGATCAATGAATATCAAAAGATCATCGAGCTGCACCCGGAGTTGCCGGACGCTTACAGCAATCTGGCGGTGGCGCAGAAGCGGAAAGGCGAGCTTGACCGTGCGCTCGCCAATTTGAACCGCGCGCTGGCACTCAAACCCGCTTTCGCTTCGGCGTTAACGACGCGAGGCGGCATTTTGGCGGAACAGGACAAGTGGGCTGAGGCACGGCGCGACTTCGAAGCGGCGCTGAAGCTCGATCCGCGCGACGACGGAGCGCTTTACGGGCTGGCGCAGACGATGCGCGAATCGCGAGATTACGCCGGCGCGCAAAGCGCGCTCAGCGAACTGATTTCGCGCTCGCCCAATTTTGTTTATTGGCTCGAATGGGGCAGAATAGGATTGATCCGTTATTGGTGGGCGCTGCTATCGGCAGCGATAGCCCTTGCCCTTCGAGGGCGGTTTAAGAAAGCGAGGTTGGAAGCCAATGGCTGAAGCAAAAAAACGCAAGGGAACGGCTCTTCTGGCCGTCATGAATGAAAATTGCTCGAGCTGCGCCGGCTCGCCGATATGCGAAGCCCACTGTCCGGTGGACGATTGCATCAATCTGCTCTACGAAGAATTGCCCCAGGGCGGGCTCAAACCCTATCGCGTATTCGTCGACAACGATAAGTGCATCGGGTGCCAGATGTGTTACAGCGACGATCTGACGAAAATCCAACAGCATAAGGAAACCGGCGAGATTTTTTATGAGTATGCCAACCGGTTCTATGATGCCAACCGAAAGCCGATTGCCCCGGACGCCGTGCCGAAGAAGGTTCAACTGCAGCTGATCGGCACGGAATCGGAAGACCGGTTGGACAAAAAGATCTGCCCGTGGGACGCAATCAAGATGTACGAGTTCGACGACGGCTTGGCCGTGTCCGAATATTTCTATGACATCACGAAGATCAAAGAAGTGAACGGCGTGTACGTCGTCGACCGCGAAGAAAAGGAACGCCTCGAGGATAAACAAAGCGAACTTTACGAGTAGCCACGCTACCGGGAGCGATTCGAGCATGGCGGGAAAAATTGAAGTCATGGAAACGGTGCTGCGCGACGCGCACCAATGTTTGGTCGCCACGCGCATGCGCACCGAAGACATGCTGCCGATCGCCGCTCAACTCGACGATATTGGCTACTGGGCTCTGGAAACCTGGGGCGGCGCCACGTTCGATGCGGCTTTGCGCTACTTGAAGGAATCTCCGTGGGAGCGCTTGCGCAAGCTGCGTACGGCAATGCCGAAAACTCGGTTTCAAATGCTGTTGCGCGGGCAAAACATCGTCGGTTACCGCAACTATCCGGACGATATCGTTCAGGGGTTCGTCGCGCGCGCGGCGGCGAACGGCATCGACGTCTTCCGCATCTTCGATGCGATGAACGATATCCGCAACATGAAAACCGCCATCGAGGCGGCGCTCAAAACCGGCAAGCTCGTCGAAGGAACGGTTTGTTATACGATCAGCCCGGTGCATTCTACGGAATATTTTCTGCGCATCGCCGAAAAACTCGCCGACATGGGTGTGCAAGTGATTTGTCTCAAAGACATGGCCGGCATGCTCGCGCCGTACGCCGCCTACGAGATTATCAAGAAGATTAAATCGCGCATCGCGCTACCGCTGCATCTTCACTCCCATTGCACCGTCGGTTTGGCGCCGATGAGTTATATGATGGCGATCGAAGCGGGCGCCGATATTCTCGACACCGCGATCGCGTCGTTTTCTCAGGGAACTTCGCAACCGGCGACGGAGCAGCTCGTGGCCGCGCTCAAAGGCACGCCGCATGATACTGGATTGGATTTGGTCAAGCTGAGCAAAATTGCCGAGTACTTCTATGGCGTGCGGCGCAATTATTCTGAATTTGAAAGCCCGGTCAACAATCAAATCAAGACGGATGTTTTGACCTCGCAGATTCCCGGCGGCATGCTTTCCAATCTCGTCGCCCAGCTGCGCCAACAGAAAGCCGAAGACAAGCTCGATGCCGTCTTGGCCGAGATGCCGCACGTCAGAAAAGACCTAGGTTATCCGCCGCTGGTCACCCCGACCAGTCAAATCGTCGGCTCCCAGGCGGCGCTGAACGTCATGACGGGGAAGCGCTACTCGGTGGTCGCCATGGAGACGCGCAACTATGTGATGGGTTTGTACGGCGAACCGCCCGGACCGGTGAGCGAAGAGATGAAGAAGAAGGTTCTCGGAAAGAAGGAACCGATCACTTGCCGTCCGGCCGATTTGTTAAAGCCCGGCCTCGAACAGGCGCGCAAAGATGCCGCGGGCATGGCGCACAGCGAAGAAGACGTGCTGACCTACGCGCTATTTCCGGAAATCGCCAAGGATTATTTTCTGTGGCGGGACGGGCGGCAAGATAGACAACAGGCGGTAGGCAACCGGCAGTAGAAACAAGGTCTAGGGGCGACCGGCGGTCGCGCCTAGATCCCGCATTGCCGGCGTGCGCCTCTCAGATTATTTTGTTCAGCGGGTACTCGATAATTCCGACCGCGCCGCTCTGGATCAACTTGGGGATCAGATCTCTTACTTTCGCTTCTTCGAGCACGCTTTCGACAGAGTACCATTTCACGCCCTTGAGATTAGGTGAGGGGTGAAGCGTGGCCACCGTCGGTGCGGTGATGCTCGGAATCAGCTCGACGACCTTCTCGAGATTACCTTCCGCGACATTGAGTTTGATGCCGACCTTGTTCTCGGCCGAAAGCGCGCCTAGTAACAGCAATTTGATCTGCTCGATTTTCTCTCGTTTCCATGGATCCTGCCAAGCCTGCTTGTTGGCGATCAATTGCGGGCAAGATTCCATCAGCTCATGAATGATCTTCAAACCGTGGGCCCGAATCGTGCTGCCGGTTTCAGTGACTTCGACGATCGCATCGACCAACCCTTCGGCAGCCTTGGCCTCAGTGGCGCCCCAGGAAAATTCGACGGTCACCGGAATATTTCGCTCCGCAAAGTAGCGCTCGGTGAAATTGACCATCTCCGAGGAAATTCGCTTGCCTTTGAGATCGTCGATTTTTTTAATCGGTGAGTCCTGTGGCACGGCCAGTACCCAACGAGTCGGCCGAAAACTGGTTTTGGAGTAGACCATTTCGCAGACCACCTCGACGTCTGAAGCATTTTCCAGGGTCCAATCTTTCCCGGTGATCGCGACGTCCAAGGTGCCCATTTCCACGTAGCGCGACATTTCCTGCGGACGCGCCAAGCTGCAGCGAATCGTTTCATCATCGATCGAAGGAAAGTAGCTGCGGCTCGTGGTCGAAATTTTCCACCCCGATTTTTTGAAGAGCTCGATGGTCATTTCTTCGAGGCTCCCCTTCGGAATTCCCAACTTCAATTCTTGTTTCGATTGCATTTAACGTTGAGTCTTTGAACCTTGAACTTTGAACCGTCATCAGGACGATTTTTTGTAAACCTCTTTGGGATCAAAGACGCGCTCGGCGATGACTTTCCAATCGCCATCGACCCGCTGACGGAAAAAACAGCTGCGATAACCCTCGTGACAGGCGGCGCCGCCGATCTGATTGACCTGAAGCAGCAGGGTATCGTTGTCGCAGTCGATAAACGCATCGATCACTTCCTGAAAATGGCCCGATTCTTCGCCCTTAAACCAAGGCCCTTTGCGCGAGCGGCTGTAGTAATGGGCCTTGCCGGTTGCCTTGGTTTTTTCCCAAGCTTCTTCGTTCATGTAGGCGACCATCAACACGTCGCGCGATTGGTAGTCCTGAACGATCACGGGAACGAGGCCGTTGCCTTTTTTGAAGTCGATACTCTCTGGCGCCATTGCAGATTCCTCGGAAATGTCTAGCTAACATAGATAGAGAGGGCCTTCAACCGAACGCTCGCGCGCCGGCGAAATCACCGAATTTTGTTGGCGCGCGCTTTTAGGATCGGTATGTCGTCAATTTTTTCGTGCGCCAGCAGGTTCCAATAAATTCCTTTCGGGCGTTCAAAGGAGGATTTCATCTCGATCACGTCGTGTGGCGTGACGATGGCGCTCAAGGGGATATCGTGGTCAGTCATCGGGATTTCCTCGTTGACCATTTGCAGCGGATGGACCGACGTGACGATCAGCGTGTTTCTGCCGATCTTCTTCTCTTCCGTCAGCAGCGCGAATTCAAGATCGGAATAGCCGCCGCCCTTGCCGACGCGGGCGCCGCGGCGGTTGACCGCGACTGAACCGCAGACGACGAGATCGATCTTTTTCACTTCATCCAGCGTCACTGGCCGGCCAAATTGCGCCGCGCCCTTGATCGAGGACGCGGTGTAGGGCGAGCATTTTATTTTTTTGGGAGCGAGCTCGATGAATGGCTGTTCGGTGCGCAGCCGCGGCGCGGGCATGTAAACGATTTTGCCTTCGGCCAGTGCTCTATGCCTGACGGCGCGTTGCGGCGAGTCGGGATTGATCTTCAAGACTGTGGCGTTTTTCCACTCGGGTAATTCCGCGAGCAGCTTGGCGCAAGCTTCGGCGCCGACGAAGTTCGGAATGCGTCCGTCTGCGCCGGGAAAACGCGCGGCTTTATGCTTTCGCAGTAGATCCCATACGTGTCTGCGGATATCGTCTTTCGTTCTCATTGGATTCAAAATAAATTAGACAGGGGGCGATAGGCAAACAGCATTGGAAAAGACGAGGCGTGCTTGCTTGCCGCGAAATTGCCGTTTTTGCCGACTTCATTGACTGCCGGTAAAAGGCGGTTATAACATTGTTTACAATGCAAGAGTTCATAGTCGTCTATGTCACCGCGGGATCGCCCGAAGAAGGCGGCCATTTGGCGCAGGCGCTGGTCGGCGAAAGGCTCGCGGCGTGTGTGAATCGCATTAAATCGGTGCAGTCGACTTATCGTTGGCAAGGCCAGGTTGAGCAAAGCGAGGAAGAGTTGCTCATCATCAAAACCCGCAGGGATCTCTTTGCGGCGCTGGAAAAGCGCGTACGGGAGCTGCATAGCTATTCGGTTCCCGAAATCATTGCGGTGCCGCTCGTCGTTGGCAGCGCCGGTTATTTGAGCTGGCTTCAGGAGCAGGTTTCGACAGGCACGACGGCCAATGAAGACAACATTCGGACCGTGAGAGAAGTGTCGGCTGGTGGCGTGATCTATCGGAAAAACGACGAAGGTTTTGAGGTCGCGCTGATCCACGTGCGCAACCGCTGGGGACTGCCGAAAGGTCATGTGGAAGAAGGTGAGCGGGTCGAGGAAGCGGCACTGCGCGAGGTGCGAGAGGAAACCGGCCTGGAGGGCAAGCTCGTTCGCAAGCTGGGCGATATCCGCTATTCCTACCGCGACAAAACCAAAGAGCGCGAGCCGGTGCGCATCTCCAAGCGAGTTTACTTCTATTTATTGCGCTATCTCAAAGGCGATGTGCGCGATCATGACCACGAAGCCGACGACGCGCGCTGGTTTCCCATTGAACAAGCGGTCAAGCAACTCAAGTTCGCCACCGAGCGCAAGATGGTGCACCGGGCGTGGTCGATGCTGGCGGCGCGCCCGGGGCAACAGCGCCCGCCAGCGGTGCAGGGTCGTCTGTAGCCTGCTTCGGCATTTTCAATCCGCCAAATTCGTGCTATCCCAAATTCGTGCTATCCAAGAGCGGTTCTGTTGCTTCGTCCCGATGAAAACCAATTCGCCAGGGATTACTTTTTCCGTACCCTACGAGATCGCCGTCGTGCGACCGCTGCGCCAAACCAACTTGAGTGAGCGGGAAGAGGCGCTGCGCCTGGCGCATTACAACACGGAGTTGATCCCGCAGGACGTGATCTACGTCGATCTCTGTACCGACAGCGGCGTCAGCTCTCTGAGCAGCAATCAGCTCGCCGCGCTGGCGGCGTCGCGAGTCGTTGAGCCTGGAATGGGCTTGGCGGCGGAAGGAAGCAGATCCTACGCTTTCCTGGTCGAGCAAATTCAAAATTATTTTGGCTTTCCCTATGTCGTCCCGACCACCCAGGGACGCTCGGCGGAACGGATTTGGGCAAAGATCCACGTAAAGCCCAACACCGTGGTCGCCGGCAACATGCTTTTTCCCTCAACTCGCACGCACGTCGAAATGAACGGCGCCAAAGTCGTCGACGTGATTAGCGACTCCGCCCATGATCTGACGTCGAGCGAACCGTTCAAAGGCAACGTCGATTTAAAAAAGCTTGAAGCCGTGATCCACGAGCATGGCGCCGATCAGGTCAGTTGCGTTTACGTGGAGCTCGGTGTTAACGCATGCGGCGGCCATCCGGTTTCCCTCGGCAATTTAAACGACGTCAAAGCGCTGGCAACGGTGCACAAGATCCCGCTTTTTCTCGACGCCTGCCGCATCCTTGAGAACAGCTTCCTGATCAAAGAGCGCGAGGCCGGATATCAGAACCAAACGCTCCATGATGTCGTCCAACAAACCTGCGCGGCGGCGGACGCGTGCACGATGAGCGCACTCAAAGACTTATTGGTTTCAGCCGGCGGGTTCATTTTGACTCGTGACCGGAGCAACTACCAGAAAGCGTCGATGCAGGCTTTTCTCGATGGCGTTCAATTGCCGGGCAGCGCTATGGAACTATTGGCAACGTCGCTCCAAGATATTTTCGCCGCGGAGTCTTACGTTGCGCATCGGGTCGGGCAAGTGAATCACTTATGGCGCCGGTTGAACGACGGCGTGCCGTTGGTCAAACCAGCCGGCGGTCACGCGGTGTTTCTCGACGTCAAAGCGTTTCTGCCGCACTTGGCGCCGGATCAATTTCCCGCGGAGGCTTTGGCGGCATTTCTCTACCATATGTCCGGTATTCGAGTGACCAAAGGGCCGCCGGCAGCGCCGAGCCAAACCGCCCGGGGCGTCGAATTGCTCCGACTCGCCATTCCCGCGCGTAAGTATGTGCGTGGGCACTTGGACGACGTTGCCGAGGCGCTCTTTTACGTGTACGCGAACCGACATGAAATAGCAGGGCTTAAACGCATCGAAGATCCGGCGAGATCGAAGTACGATCCTGTCTATTTCGAGCAACTATGAGCGTCCCGAACACCCCCTTGGGCTCTTCGTCCCGAACCCGCCACATCGGCCAAATCTTTTTCCAAAGGGTTAGGGAGCTGGGTGACCGCACGTTCGTCAAACTTCAGAAAGGCACTGGATCGGTGGAGATATCCTGGCGTGACTTCGGCGCCATGGTGCAGAACATTCTCTTGGCGTTGTACAGTCTCGGCCTGACTCCGGGAGATACCGTCGCTATCATCGGTGAAAACAGTCTTGAGAGGTTGTGCGCCGATTTAGCGACGTTGGCCGGCGGATTTCCCAACGTGGTGATTTCACCCGCCCTGTCGGACAGTATGTTTTTCCGGGTGCTCGATCATGCAAAATGTTGCGCGGCTTTTATTCAAAGTGAAACGGACGTCGACAGGCTGCTCGGTCTGAAGGGACAGCTTCCCACGCTGGCGCACCTTTTCGTCATGAAGGAAAACACTGCGACCCTGCCCGGCGCGCTTTCATTTCAGGAGCTAGTTGAAAGCGGCCGGCGCGTGAACGCCGAACGATTGGAGGACATCCTCGAGTCCGTGCAGGGGAATGATCTGGCGACGATCATGTACACTTCCGGTTCCACCGGCGAGCCGAAAGGCGTCATGCGCACGCAAGATAATCTGCTGTCAAACATCACCAATGGCGGCGAGATCACCGTCAGCAAGCCGGACGACTTGTTTGTTATCGTCCTGAGCCTTAACCACCTGCTTGGGAGGTTTGGCTTTTTGAAAAGCGCCGTCACCGGTAGGGCTACGGCGATCATCGAAGCGACGGAATTGGACCTCGACCTCAAAGTGATCGAGGCGCTATCGGGAACCGCGATGGCTTTGGTGCCGCGAGTCATGGAACGGATCTGGAAGGCCATACTCGATCAAGACGACCATCGAAAGCGCTGGGAGATGCTCGAGGCGCTGGATCAACAAAAGGCGCGGGGCGCGCTCGGCGAGTCCGACAGCAAAAAATTCGACGAATTGAGAAATATTCTTAAGGAAGCCACGCGCAAAACCCTCGGCGGACGCATTAAGTACATCTCTTACAGCGGCGCGGCGATGCCGCCGCGTATTATGCGGTTTTTCGAGCTGATCGGTATTCCACTACTCGGCTCCTACGGTTCCACCGAGTGCGGCGGCGTGACTTTGTGCGGTATCGGCGAGAATCGGCCGGGGAATTTGGGCAAACCTTTTCCCAACGTCGAAGTCAGCATCGCCAGCGATTCGGAGATCCTTGTGCGCGGACCGACGGTTTCGCCGGGTTATTTTCTAAATCCCGAAGCGACGCGCGAAGTTCTCGATACGGACGGCTGGTTTCACACGGGTGACCTCGGCGCGTTGGACGCCGACGGCTCGCTCAGGATCATTGGCAGAAAAAAAGATGTGTTCTATTGCGCGGACGGATCCAATATTTACCCGGCTTTCATCGAGCTGCAACTGGAGAATGAGCCGTTTGTCCGTCAGGCCGTGCTGCTCGGCGATCGGCGGCCATTTATCGCCGCTTTAATTGTTCCTGATCGGCAGCGGATCGGCGAGCACTTAGAGCTCGCGAGCTCCATCTTGACGGACAGCGAGGTGCGAACGGCGTTATGGACTCGGATAGAAATTATCAATGAGCGTTTAGAGCACTATGAACAGATTCGTAAGTTCGTCGTCATGAGGGACGATTTTCCCGCTGCCGCGCGCAGCATTAATATCTTTCAAAAAGTCAAAATCGATCGCAAAGCCGTCGCTGAGCGCTATCAAGCGGAAATTGACGAAATTTATTCGTCATTGGCGCAGGAGGATAAGTCTTGAATCAAGTGGCGTTGATCACCGGCGGCGGCAACGGCATCGGCCGTGCGGTGGCTCATCGCCTGGCCGCCGCAGGTATGTCCGTGGTCGTGGCCGATTACGAGCACGCGGCGGCCGAGCAGGTGCGCGCGGAGATCGTTGAAGCCGGCGGCAAAGCCGACGCGCTGTCGGTCGACGTTACGGTCGCTCGCGAGGTCAAAGCCATCGTCAGCGACGTCTCGCAACTCGGTCGCATCGATGTGCTGGCCAACGTCGCCGGCGGGAGTTTCTATACCAAACGGATCGAAGAATTTACCTGGGCGGAATGGAAACGAGTGATCGACACCAACTTGAAAGGCACTTTTCTCATGTGCCGCGAGGTGGCGCCGATCATGCAGAAGCAAAAAAGCGGGCGGATTCTCAATACCGCATCGAACTATGGTGTCACCGGCGCGGCGCTGCGGGCGCCCTATGCTGCGGCGAAAGCCGGCATCATCGCCTTTACTAAGAGCTTGGCTTTGGAGCTCGCGCCGGACGGCATCCGCGTCAACACCGTGGCGCCCGGACCGACGGACACGCCGCGGGTGCTGGAAAAGGAAACTGCCGAAGCGCGCCAGCAGCGCTGGCATTCCGCGATCCCGCTCGGGCGCACAGGCAAACCGGAAGATCTCGCCGAGCTTTATTATTTTCTCACCACGCCGGAGAGCGCTGCGATTACCGGCCAGCTGTTCCATTGCAACGGAGGGCTGCTCTAGCCATGCGATTGCCAAACAAAGTGGCCGTCATTACCGGCGGCGCTCAGGGCATCGGCCGCGCCATCGCTCTCGGTATGGCGCGCGAGGGCGCGAGCGTTGTCGTCGCTGATTTGCAGGCTGAAAAGGCCGAGAGCACGGCGGCTGAAGCGCGAGCAGTTGGCGCAGAGGCGATTGCGGTCGAGGTGAACGTCGCCAGCGAAATGTCGGTCAAGCGGCTAGCCGATCGGACTTTCGAGCGGTTTGCCCGCGTGGACATTCTGGTCAACGACGCGGGTATCTATCTCAAAGCGCCGGTTGTCAGCAAGACCGAGGAAGACTGGGATCGGACGATCAACGTCAATCTGGGCGGCAATTTTCTCTGCGCGCGCGCATTCGTCCCGGCCATGCGCCAGAAAAAAAGCGGGCGCATTATCAGTATCGCGTCGTCAATCGCGCACACCGGCGCAAGAGAGTTTGCCGATTACGCCGCTTCGAAAGCAGCGATCATCGGCTTCGTCAAAGCGCTGGCGCGCGAGCTCGGCTCCGACGGGATTACCGTCAATGCGATTTGTCCCGGCTCGGCGAATACAGAGATGCCGCGCCGCCATCGGAGCGAGGACGAAGTGATGGCACGCTTGCGAGCTACTCCTTTAGGCTGTGTTTTAGAACCTGAGGATATCGCCGGACCGATTCTCTTTCTCGCCAGCGACGCCGCGGCGTACATCACCGGACAGGCGTACAGTATTAATTGCGGAACTGTAATGCTCTGATTAGCCATTCAGCCATTCGTCTGCACCGCTCATTCAGCGTCCTTGGCCTCGCGTAACCGCTCTGATAGCGTGGTTTGCAGTTTCGTAAACGATTGAGGAGACGTATCTATGGCGAAAACCGCGTCAAAGTTTGGTTTTGTGGAGTGCGCTGATTTGGTGAGTGAGCAGAAATACGGCGCGGCGCTGCGGCAGTTTCAGCAGTCGGTCGGTAAATTTCTCGATTCTAAGAGCCCGCCGAAACGAGGGGAAATCGCGCGGCAATTGTTCCAGATCGGAAGTGCGCTCGAAGAAACCCTTAAGCAAGCCATGGGAGATGATTGGGATGCTCACGTTCCGAGAGTCGACGACGATACGAAGCATTCTTCGTGTTCATTCTGCGGCAAAAATCAAAGCGAAGTGCGCAAGCTTGTTGCCGGACCGTCGGTGCATATCTGTGACGAATGCGTCGACCTTTGCAAGAACATCGTCGCCGAGGACGCCGACGTCAGCGACAGCGGTAAAGCAAAAGCGGCGAAAGCAAAATCAAAAACAAATCGGCTCTGCGGTATTTGCATGGAGCCGCGCGAGACCGATGAATTGATTTTTCTGCCGCACGCCGCCTACATGTGCGCCGGTTGTTTGGAAGAGCTGCAAGCGGTCCGAGACCAGCACACGGAAAAATAGGATTGAAATTGAAAATCGGTGTCAGGAATGACGGGCAGTTTGATTGTTCTCATGCGGGACTCTTAGCGACGGTTTTTCAGTTGGTTTTAAACGATCACTTGCCTCGAGCCAACAGAACGACGACATCGCTCCCGGGGTTCTTTGGCTTCCTGTGGAGTACGGGAATTATTTTTCTCGGGCGACGCACTGGCGCGTGCGTTATTGGGCATTGGACCAATTCCTGGTTGTGTTAGAATTAGTATCCCGCGGATCTTTTGGATGTGGGGCATCGCCATTGGCCGGTAACCGCTTAAATATTGTCACCGTAAACTCCGAGCCGGTGCCCAAGTGACTTTCAACAGTAATTTTCCCATCAAGCGACTCAGCGAATTTTTTAGCGATATAGAGCCCAAGCCCTATTCCCTCGTGGTGTCTTTTATCGGAGCTATCGGCTTGGCGGAACTTGTCAAAAATGACAGGTAATACTTCTCTCGAAATCCCCACTCCGCTATCCCGAACCTTGAATTCGACCAACCCTCTCTCAGGGACGTCACGGACCGCAATTGTCACCTGGCCTTGATCGGTGAACTTTATCGCATTATCGATAATGTTCTGCAGTATTTGATTTAGTTTTGTAGCATCGGTGACGATTTTTGGCAGCTGCGCAGGGTATTCCCATTCGATCGCGACATTTTTCTTTACAGCAACAACAATTGATTTTGATAGATCCTTCATAAACTCAGTGAGATCAACGATGTCTGGAACGATCCTGACTTGACCCGTTTCAATTTTAACTACTTCGAGAATTCTACGAATCATCCTTAAGAGCTCATCAGATTTCTGACGGATCACGCATGCCGCTTTGGCGTGCTCTGACGTTGCTTCGCTCGAAAAATCCTCTTCCAGAAGCTGCGCGTAGCCCATAATCGCAATCAAAGGAGTTCTGAGCTCATGAGATATGACGCTCAAGAAATCATCCTTAACCTTATTCGCTCGCGCTAGATCCGCTGCTAAACGGGCCATTTCCTCGTATGCTTGTTTTCTTTCCGAAGCATAGCGAATCGAACGAACTAATATTCGAGCGTCGATGTCGCCTTTGACCAAGTAATCTTGCGCCCCAGCCCGTACTGCTTGCAATGCAATGTTGTCATCATTGAGTCCTGTCAACACAATAATGGGCACAGAGGGCGCTTGGTCCTGCACGCGTAAAACTGTCTCGATTCCTTGAGAGTCCGGTAACGAGAGATCCAGCAAAATCACTTGGAAGGTTTCTTGGCTAAGACGCTTTGCCGCGTCGTTGAGGTGTTCCACATGGACGAGTTCGATACGCTCCTCCCTAGTTTCGCTCAACGCTTCCTGCAAAAAGCAGGCGTCGTCCGGATTGTCCTCGATCAGGAGGACTCGAGTCGGCGCGTCACTCATTTCAAATTCCTGTTCGGGTAACTCCAGGAACCGAAAGAGTCCTTAGGGTTGATCGGCGCATTTGTTTTCCGACGCATACGTGTCGGTCGGCAGAGAAAACGAAAACTTGGAGCCGTTGCCTTCGTCGCTCGCAACCCAAATTTTTCCCCCATGCGCTTCGACGATCATTTTACAAATGACAAGCCCAAGCCCCGTCCCTTTTTGGCTAGAAACTTTTAAATTGCCGGCTTGCCGGTACTTTTGAAAAATCTGACCGATTTCATGAGCGGCTATCCCTTCTCCATTGTCTTTAACCCAAACGTTTACCCATCCAGCGTCCATTTCCTGCGCCCCGATCTCGATTTCGCCCCGCTCGTCGGTAAATTTGATTGCGTTACTAATGAGGTTGCCAAGAACCTGGTCTAGACGTCGCGGATCGGCATGGATCATGGGAAGCGATGGAACGATCACCTGGGTGATAGAGATCCGTTTATCCAGGGCCAAAACGCGGTAGCTCTCTACGGATTTTCCGATCAATTCTCTTAGGTCGACCCTTTCCCTTTTCACATCAACATAGCCGGATTCCAGTTTCGAAACGTCGAGAAAGTCGTTTACAAGCTCGACGAGACTACGGCTGTTGGCCTGAATCCTTAAAAGCCATTTCGTTTGCTCCTCAGTGACGCTACCAAACGTACCCTGCATCATGACCTCTGCTACGCCTGTAATATTCATCAACGGGGACCGCAGATCATGTGCGATCATTGCGGAAAAGTCGGCCTGCAATTTGTTCGTTTTGGCCAATTCCCGTGCTTGCGCTTCGGTCTTCTCGTAAAGTTGCGCTCTTTGGATAGCCATCCCCATCTGGTTTCCGATGGTTTCCAATAAGCTCACATCGGTCGGCTTAAAAGTACGCGGCGCCCGGCTGGCGAGCTGAATAATGCCCAGGACCTCATGCTCAGCCCGAACCGGAACCTCAATCATCGACGCGACGCCTTCCTCTTTTAACGTCCTAAGCCCCTTGCAGTCTTGAACGTTTTCTTCGACACAAGCGCGCTCAAACATCCGATCTCCAAAACGTGACTTGGCGTCTTCCACCGTCTTTGACAGCGGCCGATGCGCGAGAGCGTGGTCGGGAGTTCGGTAACCTTTGAAGGTCGCGACCCGCAGCGTGTCGTCATTTGCATCGAGCAACCGAATATTACCGAGATCGAAACCGCCGCTGGCCATGGCCTCCCCTAAGATCCTGTCCAGAACGACTTGCAGATTAAGAGACCCGAGAATAGTCTCGCTAATGCGTTTGAGCACGAGCAACTCCCGATTGCGCTCGTTGATACGCTCTTCCACCGCCTGGCGCTGAAGGGCATAACGAAGAGAACGCCACAATAACCGGGCGTCGACTTGGCCTTTGATCAGGTAGTCCTGTGCCCCCTGGTCCATTGTCTGAATCGCAGCGTTCTCATCGCTCAGACCGGATAGAACAACGATGGGAATACTGGGCGATTGGTTTCGTACCAAGCCGATCATGCCCGGCCCGCGGGCGTCAGGGAGCGAGAGGTCCAAGAGAACCAGGTCGAAATCACCTCTCGTTAACTTTTCCAATGCGAGTGAAAGATCTGAGGCATGCTCAATCTCAACCGCCGTCGCCGATAGCATATCTTCGATGATCAGAACATCGTCGGGATTGTCTTCGACGAGCAGGACGCGCATTTCAATTATCTTTGTGTAGACGGGACCCGCGCGACTAATGCCCAATAAAGGGCAAATTGCTTGATGACTTCCCCGAACTTATCAAAGTCCATCGGTTTGGTAATAAACGAGCAGGCGCCTTTCGCATAGGATTTGACGATGTCGCTCTCACTCTCGCTCGTAGTCAGCATGACGACCGGAATGTGCCTCAGCTCGGCATCTGCTTTAATTTCCTTCAGGACTTCAAAACCGTTTTTCTTTGGCATATTAATGTCGAGAAGGATAAGCCCCGGTATTTTAGCGTCGTGGTACTGGCCTTGGCGCCGTAGGTAAGCCATTGCTTCCTCTCCATCGCGGACCACGTACATGATATTGACGAGTTTGGCCTCCGCTAACGCTTCTTGTTCAAGCACAATGTCGTCTTCATTGTCCTCGACTAAGAGGATCTCCATCGTTTGAGTGTTCATAAGTTTTGCTCTCTTTCGGTCATTAGCACCGGCTGAAAGTAATGATGAACTCCGCGCCGCCGCCTTCTCTCTGCTCGACCCATGCGTTGCCGCCATGACGCTCGGAGATCTGCCGCACAATGGCTAGACCCGCCCCCGTTCCCTCAACCTCCCGACCGACGGCCCGTTGGAATAATTGAAAAATGCGTTCGGCGTGCTCTTTCGGCACTCCCGGACCCCGATCCCGAACCATAATACCGGCGACATTCGAGTTTGATCCGTTCGATCGATAGGGTTCGATTTCTATGTCGGGGGGTTCGCCGTTGTGGCTAAATTTAAGGGCGTTTGCGATCAGATTATAAATCGCCTGAGTTGCCCAGATTCTATCCACGCGCAGCCCGTCGAAATTCTTCGCGACGCGAATCTGTGCATGGGTCGCGTTAATCTTGGCGTCGAGACGCTTCAATGCTTCAAGGACAATGACTTCGCCGTCAACAACTTCAGCAGGCGGTCCGATTCGCTGTGACCGGGAAAGCGCGAGGATATCGTCGAGAAGGCGATTCAACCTTTGCCCTCCCTGAATGACACGTCGCAAAAAGTCTTGGCCTTTCTCATCGAGTTTGTCTTTGTATCGGTCGTGCACAATTCGCGAAAAATTTTCGATTGCGCGTAGCGGTTCTCTAAGATCATGCGACGTGACATAAAGGAGTGTTTCCAAATCGCGGTTCTTCGCCGCAATCTCAGCTCGTGCGCGTGCCCGCTCTGCAATCTCGGTCTCCAATCCGGCATTGAGCTGGGATAACTCCTGTTTCTGCCGGGCCATTACTTTAAGTAATTCATCCTTCGATTCGTTTGACCTCTCCAAGGCGATTGCCTGGTCGCGCGTTTTTTCATAAAGTTGTGCGTTTTGAATTGCCACTGCCGCTTGGCTTGCGACGACTGAGAGAAACTGAATATCGTGAGCGGCAAAATGACGCTCTTCTTTCGTGAGGCATACCAAAACTCCGAGCACCTCACCGCCGACGAGCAAGGGCGCGCCAAGGTAAGAGACAAACCCTTGTTTGCGGTAGAACTCACGATCTAAAATACGCGGATCGGCCTGAACATTTTGCGCCATG
>DASWCL010000124.1:0-6368 GCA_036390135.1 Binatia bacterium | reverse complement strand
CACCGACGTGGCAATGGAAAGCGCCGGTGTGACTTTGGTCAAAGGCGATCTGCGTGGCATCGTCAAAGCGCGCCGATTGAGCCGTGCGACCATGAGCAACATCCGGCAGAATCTTTTCTTTGCGTTTGTTTATAACGCGCTTGAAATTCCCATCGCGGCCGGCGTGCTCTATCCTTTCTTCGGCGTGCTTCTGAGTCCAGTGATTGCTAGCGTTGCTATGACATTCAGCTCCGTGTCGGTGATCAGCAACGCACTGAGATTGAATCGGCTGGAACTCTGAAGCGGCTTCGGAGCGACTTTTGATGCGTCGCGTCCATGCTATGCACGACAATTTGCCTGCTCATTCTCACTAGTGACTGTGGCTCTCGTCGGCACGGAATCTCCCAGCGTTAGGTGTCTCGGCACATTTTTCACTGTGCCCGCGTTCGCGGCCTTCTTCGTGATGCGTAGATGAGATAGACGCCCAATAGGATAAAGGGAATGCTTAAAAGTTGTCCCATGTTCAAAGGCATGCGGTTCTCGAATGGCACCTGGTTTTCTTTGACGAACTCGATCATGAAGCGAGCTAGAAAACAGATCGCTAGGGTCGTGCCTAAGACTCGGCCGGGAAATTGAATGATCGTGGTTTTCCAGTAGGCGACGTACAACGCGCAAAAAACCAGAAAGTACGCGACTGCCTCGTAGAGCATCGCTGGGTGCCGCGGAAGATTGTCGACGCGGGCGAACACGATCGCCCACGGCAGGTTTGAAGGGACGCCAAGAATTTCCGAATTGAAAAAATTACCAACGCGGATTAGCGCCGCCGCGAGTAGACAGGGTACGACGAGTCGATCGGCAAGCTCGATGAAGCTCATGTCGGGGTGTTTTTTTAGATAGAAATACAGCGCGATCATGACGCCGGCGAAACCGCCGTGGCTCGCGAGTCCGCCGTGCCAGATCATGGGAATTTCCCACGGGTGCGACAGGAAATAGTCGGGCTGATAAAGCAAGACGTGACCCAGCCTTGCGCCGATGATCGTACCGAGCATCAGGTACAGACAGAGCTCGGATAAATTTTCGACCTCCTGCTGCTCCCGGCGATAAAACTGCGCCATGATCTGAAAGCCGAGGAAAAATCCGAGCGCGAAGAAGAGCCCGTACCAGCGAATTTCGAAAGGGCCGAGAATAAAAAGTGCCGGATCCACGTCCCAAATCAAATGATGCATCTTAGGAGTCACGATATCATGTCTTGCCGCGTATTCGAGTTCGGGTAAACAGGCCGACCTCCTGCCTCGCTTTTTCTGCTATCAAGGCTCTGCTATAGTCCGCCTCATGTCTTCGATCCTGATCAAAAATATCGGCACCCTGATCACCGGCAAGTTGGAAAGTCCGCTCCGGCAGGCGAATTCCGTTTTTATTAAAGACGGGGTCGTGCAAGCGATCGGCAATGGTCTGAATCAGCCCGCTGACCAAACTATCGACGCCAATGGCATCACCGCAATCCCGGGCTTAATTGACTCGCACTCGCATCCGTCGATCGGTGAGTACACGCCGGCGCAAAATTCACTCGGCTGGATTACGAATTATATGCACGGTGGCGTCACGTCGCTGATTTCCGCGGGCGAATTGCATTTACCCGGATTGCCGCTGCCGCCCGACGCGCGCACTGCTCTGTCGGTGGCGATTGTTACAAAGCGTTGCTACGACAACCTGCGGCCGTCGGGCGTGAAAGTGCACGCCGGTACTTTACTACTGGTTCCAGGATTAACGGAAAAAGATTTTGACGAGATTCATTCCCTCGGCATCAAGCTGGTGAAATTCATTTTCTACGATTACAGTCTGCTGCCCAATGGCGAAGCCGAACGCTACGTCAATTGGGCACATGCGCGCGGTATCAAAGTCAAAATTCATTCGGGTGGCGTGTCGCGCTCGGGAGTGAGCCAAGTCGCGGGTTTTGACATGGTGCAGAAAATCAAGCCCGACATCATCGGTCACATCACCGGCGGACCGATCCCGATGCCGGAAGAAGACATGATTCGCATCGCCAACGAGACTGAATGTTTCATGGAGATCTGCACGTCGGGAAATTACCGCTTGGCTTTGCTGCTTGCCCGGGCGGTCAGCGCGAAAAATTTACATCATCGCGTCCTGATCGGCACGGATACGCCGGGTGGAACAGGCATCGTACCGCGCGGCATTTTGCGTGAGATCGCTTTTATTTCTGCCGTCGGTGAAATAGCGCCGGAGAAAACCATCTGCATGGCGACAGGCAATGTCGGGCGCGCCCATGATCTGAATCTGGGAATATTAGAAGAAGGGCGGCCGGCCGATCTCGTGTTGTTGCATAAAATCACCGGATCGGTGGCGCAGGACGCACTCGACTCTTTTGCCAAGGGCGATCTGCCGGGTATCTCGTATGTCATCATCGACGGTGTCGTCCAAGTGGCTGGTCGGAGCCAGCAAACCCCTCCGCCGGAACGCGTCGCCAGCCAATCTTGCTGTTGAAGGAGAATCGGAGTGAGCGCTTTTGATTTCGGCGTCGGACTGTTTCCGACCGAACCGCTGCAGAAAATGATTCATCTCGCCAAAGTCAGCGAAGAAGTGGGCTTTACGCACATTTGGGTCGGCGACTCGCATCTCATCTGGCGTGAAGCCTACGTCAACATGGCGGCGATGGCGCTCAATACGACGAAGGTGAAGCTTGGCACCGGCGTGACGAATCCACTGACGCGCCATCCGTCGGTGCTCGCCAGCGCCTACGCGACGCTTGAAGAGTATTCGCCGGGTCGCGTGATCGTTGGCATCGGCTTGGGTGACAGTTCCGTGGAAACCATGGGTTTGAAGCCGTCGACGCTGGCGAATTTTGAAAAGTCATTGGAGCAAATGCGCGAGCTCTTCTCCGGCAAAGAAGCTGAGTTGCCGAGCGGAAAAATTCATTTACTCCATCCCTGTAAAAACAGAGTGCCGGTCTACATCGCTGCCAGCGGGCCGAAGATGCTCGAACTCTCGGGACGGATTGCCGACGGTATCATTATTCTTGTCGGCGTCGCCGATGATTACATCGCACACGCAAAAGATAAAATTGCCGCGGGCGCCAAAGCCGCGGGGCGAAAGTTGGAAGATATCGATCTGGTTCTCTGGGTGCCATGCGCGGTGTCCGAGACCGCATCTGCGAAGGATGCGGTGAAAGCCCACGTCGCCCGTGTCGTCGCTCATCCTCTGCCCTACGTGCTCGATCCGAACGAACAGAAAGTTCTCGAAGAGATTCGCAAGACCTACGACTACTACCACCACATGGATCAGCAGGCGAATCATGCCGAAGTAATTCCTGACTGGCTCGTCGACAAGTTCGCCATCGCCGGCACAGTTGATCAATGCCGCGCGCAGATCGAGCGCATCAAAAAGACCGGCATCCAGCAAATAGCTATCATTCCTTATAGCCCGCCGGGAGGGAGCAGGGAAGAGACGATTCGTGGGTTCGCCAAGGCGATGGTTTGACCGAAATTTGAAGTTTTCAAAAGAGATTAAGCCGCTAAAGGTGGTCTTCCCAGGAAACCCACATAAGGACACCGGGTTTCCGTGAATCGCGACTGAGTTGCCGCGCTAATTTTACTTCGATATATTGAAATTGGCGACATGAGAAATCACAAGACGAAACGGGTTAAACTAGGACAGTACGTCGTTGCCGACGCGAGTATTTGTCATGGTGCACCTACCTTTGTTGGAACTCGCATCATGGTCGACCAAGTTTTGGAGATGGTCGCCGCAGACACGCCATGGGAGGAAATCATCGCAGAATACGACCGCGCGATTAGCCGAGCGGCCATTGCAGAGGCGGTTCGACTTGCCGGTCGCTCATTCTCTGAGAAAAATTCAGTGCGACGCGCCGGTTGATTATTCTCGACGAAAACATCATCGCCAGCCAGCGCCTGCTGTTGCGAAAGTGGCGAATCCGTTTCATGCAGATTGGCAAAGAAACCGGACGCCAGGGCATGAAGGACCTGGATGAAATCATTCCTTTACTCCACCTATCGCGTCGTCCTACTTTCTTTACCCACGATCTAGGTTTCTTCGATCATTCACTTTGCCATAACGGTTATGCATTGATTTGTTTGGATGTTAGAGCCAAGGAGACCGCCGTCTACATCCGCCGATGCTTACGCCACCCAGAGTTTCAAGCCGAGAAACAACGACTGGGGAAAGTTATTTTGGCACGTCAAAAAAACCTGAGTTTTTGGGAAATCGGGACACCGCGGCTACAGAGATTAAGCTGGCCACGGCCACAGACAAACCCTGACTCACGTGGTGAGCCATTCTAATCGCCCGTGGGAAGAGCCAATTAGTGAGTTTGCGCAAACGATGAGCTAAGGTTGAACATTGTCCCTACGAATCTCGACGACGCAGAAAATGTCGGCGAAAGGGAGAAGCCTATGAAAATCGTCCACACCATGATCCGGGTAAACGATCTCGATGAAAGTTTGAAATTCTATTGCGACGGCCTCGGCATGAAGCTTCTGAAAAAAAGAGAATACGAGTCCGGCCGCTTTACCAATGTCTTCGTCGGCTACGGTTCCGAAGAGACCGACGCGGTCATCGAGTTAACTTATAACTGGGATACGCACTCGTATGATATCGGCAATGGGTTCGGTCATATCGCGCTTGGCGTTCCCGATGTTTACAAAGCCTGCGAAGAGTTTCGCGCCAAAGGCGTAAAGATTGTGCGCGAGCCGGGGCCGATGAAACACGGGAGCAACAGCAACGCCATTGCCTTTCTCGAAGATCCCAACGGCTACAAGATCGAGCTGACGACCCGGGCGGAGTAGTGAGCAGACTTTAGAGACTTTAACTTGCCAACACTGATCGCAAAACCGACTGTCATTGCCGCGGCGGGCGAGCCGCCAAAGATCATCGAAGAGTTTATCGGGCGAGTAAACTCGCGAATGGGAGCCGTAAGTATCGCCAAGATGACGAGTCCGTCGGGGTGGCGAGAACCTGGGCAAACTCCCGAGTTCGATGAGTATACGATAGTCTTAAAAGGGGAACTGCAAATCGAGACGCGCGACACGGTTCACAAGGTTGCTGCGGGGCAAGCCATTATCGCTTACGCGGGCGAGTGGTTGCGTTATAGCACGCCGGGACCGCAGGGCGCGGAATATATCGCCGTGTGCTTGCCGGCGTTTTCGCCTGACACGGTTCATCGCGACGAATCATGAGCGCGTGAGCAATGACTCTAGTTACTTCTTGATGATTCGATACCCAACGCTGTCGAGAATATTGTAGAGCTGAATAACGTCGGTCGTCGGCCGATAACCGACGTTAGCCAAGGTGGAACGCACGTAGGAATCCTTCCATTTGGGATGGCCCGTTGCATCCAAGTTTTCCTTGTTGACTAAAATCGAAAGCACGAGTTTTTGCAGCGTTACCGCGTAGTCGCGCTCATCGCGGTTGCGCGTCATGATGACCGACGGCACGGCGTATGTTTCAAAATCGTCGGCCCATGCATAAACCGATTTTTCGATCTTTTTCTTTGGATAAATTTGTTCCAAACCGCTGTCCGGCGGAAACGCCACGAAATGAAAACTCTTGTCGAGATTGCGGAATGCCGGGACGGGCGCCCCACCGACGAAAATGAGCGCGTCGAGATCGCCGCTGGCGATTTTTTTTATTGCGTTTTCAGGGGCTTCGAAGACCCGCTCGATTTTGACGCCGAAACCGCCGAGCAACACTTCCGCGGTCAACGCCGAGCCGCTCTTTTCCGGTCCAACCGCGACTCGCTTGCCTTGAAGGTCCTGGATGGTTTTGATCTTGTCATCCTTGGTGAGGACGTGGATCTCTTCCGGATAGAGATTGAGAACGACCTTCGCTTCCTGCAGAACGTTGAAACCGGTTTCCTTGAGCATGATCTCCGCGACGAACCGCAACACGTCCAGTTGCATGATCGCGAGATCGACTTTGCCGGAGCCCAATAAATTAATGTTATCGAAGGAACCGTTGGTCGGAACGACTTCGATCGCGATGCCTTCCTTGTCGGCGATCCGTTTGATGTCCTGGGCGATGTTAAAGTAAGTGCCTTCGGCGGAGCCGGTGGCAATCGTCAAAGCCAGCGCGTGGCCGGGGAAGAGAAGGGCTAGGAGCAGTATCATGATCTTTTTCACGGTGATTCCTCCGGACTGATCAGACTGGATCGAGAACGTTAATGGGTATGAGACGGCTTTTTTGCCAGGTGATCCTAGCACTCCCAATCAGGATAAGAAACGCACGGCGACGAATATGCCGATCATGCTGAGAGCAAGTGCTAGCTTGATTGCGGCGCCGAGGACGAGACCGATCGTTGCCCCGAAACCGGCGCGCGTCGCTTCCTCGAAACTCCGCTGTGCTGATAGCTCGCC
>DASWCL010000123.1:0-17945 GCA_036390135.1 Binatia bacterium | reverse complement strand
GCGCGCGCACTCCGCCCGGCCGGACCTCGCTCATGATTTCCGTCGTCGTCAGCCCCAGTCTACGATTGAGTCCGCCTGGCTCGATATTCCACGCCTGCTCGAATTTGCGCGCTGCCGCTTCGTCGTCGACTCTTTGATAACCCGGATAGTGCCATGGCATGGCGCCCGAATCCGACGCGCCCTGGACGTTGTTCTGTCCGCGCAGCGGATTGAGACCGGTGCCTTTGCGGCCGATATGGCCGGTGAGCAGCGCCAGATGGATGAGCGACATCGCGTTGTCGGTGCCGTGCGAGTGTTCGGGAATACCCAGCGCCCAATAAATCGCGGCGTTCTTTGCCGTCGCATACATCCGGGCGGCCTTGACGATCAAGTTGCGGTCGACGCCGGAAATCGCTTCCGCATATTCGGGCGTAAATTTCTCCATCGAGTTGGCGAAGTCATCGAAACCTTCGGTGCGCCGGTCGATGAAATCCTGATTATAAAGCCGCTCCTTGATGATGACGTGCGCCATGGCGGAGAATAGTGGCACGTCGGTGCCCGGCTTCTCGGGCAGCCAAAGCGTAGCCCAGTTGACCATTTCCACTCGCCGGGGATCCACGACAATTAGTTTTGCTTGGTGGTTGGCGACCGCGGCTTTCATTTGTAGCGCAATGATCGGATGGGTTTCCGCTGTGTTGGAGCCGGTCACGAGAAAGACGTCGCTGTGAATCACTTCGGCGGCGGTGTTGCTCATCGCCGAGGAGCCGATGGCCATTTGCAGCGCGACCACGGAGCCCGCATGGCATAAGCGGGTGCAGTGATCGATGTTATTGCTGCGGAACAGCGCGCGGAAAAGTTTTTGCAGGAGGTAATTGTCCTCGTTGGTCGCCTTGGCGCAGCAGTAAACCGCCATGGCGTCGGCACCATCGCGCTGGTAAATTTCCACCATCCGGTCGGTGGTATAGTCGAGGGCCTCGTCCCACGAGACCTCGCGCCATTGATCGCGGTCGAACGCTTGCGTGCGCACGCCGGGCACCTGCGCTGTTTTGCGGATGAGCGGTGTCGTTACCCGGTCCTTGTTGTAAACAAAATCATAACCGAAGCGCCCTTTGACGCACAGGTTGCCATGGTTCACCACCGCGTCGAACGGCGAGGTCACCTTGTAAACGTAGTCGTCCTTGATGTGCAGCTCGAGATTGCATCCGACGCCGCAATAAGGGCACGTGGTCGGGACGACGCGATCGGGCGCGATCATGGCGATTTCCTCCGGCGCTTTTTTCCGCCCCTGGTCGCCTGCATGATTTCATCCAACGAAAATCCTTCCTCGAGCAGCGCCTCGCGCTTGGGCTTGAGCGCGCCGGTGGGGCAGACGCCCACGCACTGGCCGCAAAATACGCAGGTCGTTTCAGGCATGGGCTTGTCGAAGAAGGTGCCGATGCCGGTGTCGAAGCCGCGCCCTTTGAAGTTGATCGCGTAGGTAAACTGCGCGTCGTCGGCGCAGACCTGAACGCAGCGCCAGCACAAGATGCACTTGGAATAGTCGCGGATATACATCGGGTTGTCATCGAGCACCGGAACCTCGCGCCGTTCGGCGTCGGGAAAGCGCGCGCGGTCGGCGCGATAGTCGTCGATGAACTTGTTGATTTCCGGCGCCTCTGAAAGATCCACGGCAGAAGCGAGCATTTCGAGAATCGTGCGGCGGCTGCGCTCGGCACGCGCGCTCGACGTAGAGACTTTCATGCCTTCGCTTACTCGGCTCAAGCACGCCGGCAGAAGCGGCTTTACCCCGTCGACTTCGACCACGCAGATGCGGCAGAGGCCGTTCGCCGTGCAGTGCTCGTGATAGCAAATCGTCGGAATATGCCGGCCGGCTTGCTCTGTGGCTTTGAGAATCGTCGTCCCGGCGGGCACGGTGACGGAATTACCGTCGATGGTGAGTGTGACATCAGGCATGAAAAATCACCCTTGGAGTATTGGAGTGGAGGAGTAATGGTTGGGTCCGGATGCATCACTCCACCACTCCAGTACTCCATCACTCCATCACTCCAGTACTCCATCACTCCAACGTTCGTTTTTCAAACATCTCGGGCCATAGCTTGATCGCGCTCAGGACCGCCGTCGCCGCTGTCTGCCCCAGGCCGCACAGGGAGGCGTCGATCATCGTGCCGCCCACATCGGATAGGCGTTCGCGGTCGCCGGCAATGGGGCGTCCAGCCGCGGTCCGGTCGAGAATTTCATACTGCCGCCGCGCGCCGAGCTGGCAGGGATAGCATTTGCCGCAGCTTTCGTCTGCGAAGAACTGCGTCAGCCGCTTCAGCACGTCGCGCATGTCCGCGCTATCGTCGAAGACCATGACTGCGCCGGATCCGAGCGGCAAGCCCGCGGCGCTCAGGTTCTCAAAGGACAGAATGACATCCAGGTCTTTCTCGGCGGCGAACGCGCCCGCTGCGCCGCCCATGAGCACCGCTTGAAGCTTGCGTCCCGGTTTCAGCCCGCCGGCGAGATCAAACAATAAATGGCGCAAGGTGATGCCAAATGGTACCTCGTACAGACCGGGCCGCTGGATCTGACCTGACACACAAAACAGCTTCGGACCCGGCGAGCGTTCCGTGCCGATTTTTCGATACTCTGCGGCGCCGCGTTCGATGATCAGCGGAACGTTGCAGAATGTCTCCACGTTGTTGATCACGGTGGGCTTGCCGAATAAGCCGTGGGTGGTGGGAAAGGGAGGCTTGATGCGCGGCAGACCGCGCTTGCCTTCGATGGATTCCAACAGCGCGGTTTCTTCGCCGCAAATATAAGCACCGGCGCCCAACCGCATTTCTATATCGAAGTCCAATCCGGAGCCAAAAATGTTTTTGCCAATGATGCCGGCCAGCCGCGCCTCGGCCACCGCTTCGCTCATGACTTTGAAGGCGCAAGGATATTCTCCGCGGATATAAATGTAACCCCGACTCGCGCCCACGGCATGGGCTGCGATGATCATCCCTTCGATGGTGCGGTGCGGGTCTTCCTCCATGAGAGTGCGATCTTTGAAGGTCCCGGGTTCGGACTCGTCGGCGTTGCACACGATGTACTTGGGATGGCGCCCCGACTTCGCGGCTCCTTCCCACTTGATGCCGGTGGGAAATGCCGCGCCACCGCGGCCGACCAATCCCGCAGTCTTCAGCTCTGCGACTACATCTTGCGGCGCCATCGTCAAAGCCTTTTTCAGTCCTGCATAACCACCGCCGCTGCTGTAATCGGCAAAGGAGGTGGGATGACCTTGACCACAGTTGCCGGTAAGGACGCGGATGTCGCCGCCGACGAAGCTAATCGGTCTCTCTCCGCCGTCGGTGCAAATGGCGGCCGCTTGCGAGGGATCGGCGTGTCCAAGAGCAGTTTCGCCCACGAGAACCGCCGGCGCGTGATCGCACAAGCCCAAACAGGGGGCGTGCTCTACTGTGAACGCGCTATCCGAGCTGACTTCGCCCGGCGCCACTTTCAGATGGCGGCACAGAGCGTTCGCCAACTCATCGCTGCCCGCCAGAGCGCAGATGGGCGCCGCGCACACACGCGCCACGGTTCGACCCAATGGCTCACCGGAAAGCATCTCATAGAAATCGATAACACCGTACACGTCGGCCAACGGCACACCCAAGGCGCGGCCCACCTCGGACGCAACGGCTTCGGGAATCCAGCCATGAAATTGCTGTGCGGCGTGCAAGGCCGGCAAAAGCGCGGCGCGGCCTTGCGGCGCCAAATTGTCGAGGATGGAGCGCAGAGAATCGAGTTCGCTATCCGTCATCACTGATACTGGCACCGAGCGTGTTGGCCTGGGACGGCCAGCTTAGACTAGACTTGGATTTATGGATTATAAGGATTATCCAGCGCCGCTTGCTTCATCTGAGCGTGCAAGTCGACCATCGTCAGGGCGCAGTATTCCATCGAATAGCCGGCGCGAAATTCCACGCTGTCCTGCAACGCGCGGGTGAGCACGGTGCGGTTGAACGCGCCGTGGCCCATCGCTTCTTCGCCGCCTTCACCGAGCTTGTGGGTGTCCATGTCCGCTTCTTCGTGGGTAGAAAAATAGACCGCGTCGTGCTTGCTGAAGCCGTAGTGAGTCGTCAACGCCGTAAACCATTGGCCGGACCACATGGAAAGCGATTCTTCAAAGACGTGCAGCCCCCACAGCTCGACGATCGAGCCATCGATAAAAATTTTGTGGCAAAAATCATTGATCGCGCGGGCGGCCGGGAGATAGGGATCTTCGAGCATTTCTTTTTTGTTGAGACCCATCTTTTCCGCCGTTTGGAGCAGCACCAATACATGTCCTGGGGCCCTGGGGGAAATCAATTCATCGGCGATCTTGGCGCAAAAAGGCCCGAGCAAATCGAAATTCCGGACGAAAAAAGGCAGGTGCGTATAATAAGATACGGCATTGAGCGCGTTTACTTCCAGAGAAAAATGGCCCCAGTTTTTAAAAAACTGGCGCATTACCGGCATTGGCAATTTGCCTTCGCGGAGTTGGGTCATGAAAGCGCCCTTGAAGATTTTTTCGTGGGCGTATTTGTAGAGCGTTGAGTAGAGATAATCGACGTAGGCTTTCGCGTCGGCTTCGCTGAGCTTTTCTCCTGCCTTTGGTTCCTTTGGTTTGCTCACCTACTCATCCTCCAAAGATTAACCTGCTTTTAGCGGTTATCATCGGCATCCGGGCAAGTCAAGTTAACCCGGCGATTTGGAAATAGTTTTGCCGCAAGCTAAGATAGACGCATGCCTTCGACACCAAGCACCACGCTGGAAACCTTCGCCAATCCGCGGCCCGAGCGCGATTACGAGATCGACATGGAATGCCCGGAATTCACTTGCGTCTGCCCGCGCACCGGGCAGCCGGATTTTGCCACGATCCGAATCCATTATGTTCCCGACAAGCTTTGCGTCGAGCTCAAGGCTGTAAAGCTTTATCTTTGGTCCTATCGTAACGAAGGCGCTTTTCACGAAGCGGTGGTGAATAAGATTCTCGACGATCTCGTGCAGGCGTGCCAGCCGCGCAAAATGACCGTGGTCGGCGACTTCAACGTGCGCGGCGGAATCCATACCACGGTGACGGCCGCATACAACCGAACTTAACTCGGTTGAATCTTTTTCTCCCGTTTGCCTTTAACCGCACCGCCGTTGTCAATCATCGGCGGTTGTGAATAAATTGTTCACAAGCTGTGACTTCTCTGTGGAAATATTTTGCGCTCCTGGTGCGCCGCTTATTCGCGTTTTGCAGTCAAGCTAATTTTTGCTGCCACGAGCAAAAGTATTTTTTGCTGAAGGCAAAATTTTTCTTGCTTTTTGATTTATATTCTTTACATTCCCCTAGCGGAATTTTTTTTTAAGTTACTCGTGCTGAAGATCTCTTTCGCACCTTTTGTACCACCGATGGCCACGTTAGAAGATAACCTACGCAAGGTACCGCCGCAAAATTTAGAAGCCGAGTCCTCGGTCCTCGGCGGCGTTTTGCTCGACAATGACGCTATCAATCAGGTTCTAGAGACCCTCCGCGCCGAAGACTTCTACCGGGAATCACACCGCAAAATTTTTCGTGCCATGATCGAGATCACCGACCGCAGCGAGCCGGTGGATTTGATCACGCTCAGCGATTTCTTAAAGAGCAAAAACGAATTGGAAGCGGTTGGCGGCAGCGCTTATCTTGCGGCGTTGGCCGATTTCGTGCCGACCGCCGCCAATATTTCCTACTACGCCCGCATTGTGCGCGAGAAGGCGATCCTTCGCAGTCTGATCACCACGGCGACGGAAATCGCCACCCGCGGCTACGAAGAGCAGGGAAACGTCGAAGAATTTCTCGACGCCGCAGAAAAAGTCATTTTCGAGATCTCCGAGAAAAAGATTAAAGCTGCTTTTGTCGCCGTCGGCGACATGATCACCGACACGCTCAAGACCATCGACAAACTCTACCAGCGCAAGGAGATGGTGACCGGTGTGCCCACCGGCTATGAAGATTTAGATAAACTCACCGCGGGGCTCCAGCCGGCAGATCTCATCATTGTCGCCGGCCGCCCCGGCATGGGTAAAACCGCATTTGCTCTAAACATCGCCACCAACGCTGCTTATAACGGTGTTGGCGCCGCCGTGTTTTCGCTCGAAATGGCCAAGGAGCAGTTGGTTTTGCGCATGCTTTGCTCCGAAGCTCGGGTGAATAGTGCCAAAGTTCGCTCCGGCTATTTGGGCGAGCGCGATTTTCCGCAGCTCGCCAAGGCGGCGGGAAAGTTGCACGAAGCGCCGATCTACATCGATGACACGCCCGCGATTTCCGTTCTCGAACTACGCGCCAAGGCACGCCGATTGTTGCGTGACCACTCAAAAAAAGTCGGTCTTATCGTCGTCGACTATCTGCAGCTTATGCGCGGCATGGGCAATGCCAACAACCGCGAACAGGAGATTTCGGAGATCTCCCGCTCCTTAAAAGCGCTCGCCAAGGAGTTAAACGTTCCGGTGATCGCGCTCTCGCAGCTCAATCGCAAGGTCGAAGATCGGACCGGGAGAAAGCCCCAGATGTCGGACCTTCGTGAATCCGGTGCCATTGAGCAAGATGCAGATGTGATCATGTTCATTTACCGAGAAGAGCTTTATGACAAAAACAACGACGATGTGAAAGGTAAAGCGGAAGTCATCGTCGAGAAACAGCGTAACGGCCCCACCGGAACGATTACCCTCACTTTCCTTGCCGAGTACACGCGTTTTGAGAACTACACGGAACGAAATGATGTTACTTTCGACGAAGCGGACGAAGCCTAGCGAGCCGGGATAATGCCGGTGCAAAAATTCAGCTCGCCGATTTTCAACCCGGCAAATCTGTGCGTCGATTCGCGCTGGTTCGGGGGCAACCGGTGCGTCTCCACGGAGGAACGACGTTGAGGCAACGCAAGCTCAAACATCTTTCGGTCCTCCTCTTGGCCTGTACGTTGATTGCATGCTTCCGCGAAGCAACGCCGGCGGCAGAGCCGAGCGCGAAGCCGCCGGCGTTGCTGTTGGCCAACGAGCTTGGACCGCAGGTTGACCCGACCAAATATCTCGTCAGCGAAAAATACGACGGCGTGCGGGCGATGTGGGACGGCAGGGTGCTGCGCTTTCGCAGCGGCCGCGCGGTCAATGCGCCGCCCTGGTTTATTGCCAAACTGCCGGCGCCCGCGTTGGACGGCGAGCTATGGTTGGGGCGCGGACGCTTCGAGGCGCTCTCCGGCATCGTGCGCAAGACCGCGCCGCAGGACGACGAATGGCGTCAGATCAACTACATGATCTTTGAACTGCCCAGTGCGCCCGGCGCTTTCGCCGAGCGCGCCCGACGCATTAAAGAAATCGTGGCGCAGGCGGGCTGGGGGCAATTGGTTGCGGTAGAGCAATTTCGTGTCGCTGACCGCGCCGTACTCAAACGTAGATTGGACGAAGTCGTGCGTGGCGGCGGCGAAGGGCTCATGCTGCATTTGGCTGACGCTTCTTATGTCACCGGCCGCAGCGACGTGCTGCTCAAGCTCAAGCCGTTACAGGATACCGAGGCGGTGGTGATCGAGCATGTTCCCGGCAAAGGCAAATACCAAGGCAGGCTCGGCGCGCTGCGCGTGCGAGCGCTTGACGGAAAACGATTTCTGATCGGCACCGGATTTACCGACGAAGTGCGCAAGAATCCGCCGCCGGTGGGGACGACCGTCACCTACACTTATCGCGGCCTGACCAACACGGGCCTGCCGCGGTTTGCGAGTTATTTGCGAGTGCGTGAAGAATTCTGATCGCGTGGTCTTGACTCATCGTGGTTTCGTCGATTTGTTTTCGTACCAGTCCGCGTGTAAAGACCAGCCTCCGCAATTCAAGCACGCCGTCCAGCGCCATTGATGTCTGCAGCCAGGACAACGACCTCGCGTCGTGAATGTGTTCCAGCACGCACCGCAACCATCGGCAAAAAATTCTGGATAGTCGCACGGCGCGCAAAACCAACGATGCGATGGTTTGGGTTGCCATTTGCATAAAGGACAACGGATGCGGTTGAAATCCGCCAATTCCGTTTCTTGTTGGGTCGGCTTCCCGGATGTATTAAATGCCTTTGGATTGTTTTGAAGAAGCTGCAAGACGATTACCACTGGGTGAGATTGAGCTATGAGCTGGTGATCGATCGCCATCCCTGTGTTTCCGCCGGCACACTATGGTTATGACGCTTAGGTCCGGCGATCACTCGGACGCAAATGCTCGGGCTTGCGACTCGTTGATCATTATTCCTCCGGACCTAACTATTGAGTGACCCTTTTAGGCCGTGCCGGGTTGAACCGCTCGAATTCCGGGGACATTATACTGATTTTATTTCGCGCCCAAGCCTTCCCGGCATCGCACGAAATTCACCATCTTCATGCTCATCACTACTTCGCGTGTTTGATTTAGAACTTCGATGAACGTGTGCACGATGCCGCGGTCCGGGCGGGATTCGGAGCGGCGCGCTTCGAGAACCGTCGCGCGCACGGACAAAACGTCACCGGGAAAGACAGGCTTGTCCCAGCGCAATTCGTCACCTCCGGGCGATCCCAGATTAGCGACCTGGGAGAGATAGTTCTCCGTGTAGGCGCGCATCATCAGCGCAGCAGTGTGCCAGCCGCTGGCAATCAAGCCGCCGTAGATGCTTTTCTTCGCAGCTTCCTTGTCGACGTGATAAGAGAGCGGAACATAGCGTTTGCCGAATTGGAGAACTTCTTTTTCGTCGACGGTGATGGAACCAAACTCATGGACGATACCAGGAACGTAATCTTCAAAGTAGCGATTGTCAGGCGATGTCTTGAAGCCGCTTGCCAAGCTGCACCTTCCCAATGGATCAGTCGTTAGTCACTAGCCTTAGCCGCGATGATTCGCTTGGTTTTTGACAAGACATCATCGGTGCCCAAGATATCGCTGATGATCGCCGCCGAGCCGGCGCCGGCTTGCCAGACTTGTTGAACGTTTTGTTCGTTGATCCCGCCAATCGCAACGATCGGTAATTTCACCTCCGCGCGGATTTGCCGCAACATCTCAATGCCGCGAGGCGCGAAGCCGGTGTTTTTCGTGCTCGTACCGAACATGGGACCGAAGCCTATATAGTCGGCGCCGTTTCGTTCTGCTTCTCGAGCTTGCTCGATATTGTGAGTCGAAATGCCGACGATCTTTTCCCCCATGAGTTTTCTGCCGGCGGCGAGCGGCAGGTCGTCTTGTCCGAGATGAACGCCGTCGGCGTCGCATGCGAGCGCAATATCGGCCCGATCGTTGATGATTAACTTACAGCCACGCGCCTGCGTCTCTACTCGCGCCCGTCTCGCCAGCGCAAAAAAATCGCTCGGTGCTAATGACTTGACGCGCAGCTGGAGAATCGAAACGCCACCGGCAAGCAGCTCACGCAATACGGTCTCAGCGGCGCGTCCCCTGGTTTGTTCCGGGTCGAGCATCGCGTAGAGCGGCGGCAGGATGAGCGCTGGCATTGAGTTTCAGGATGGTGCCTTCTTGAGCTCGATGCGCAGGTCGGTAATTTTCTTCCGGAGCGTGTTTCGATTGATGCCGAGAATCTGCGCGGCGCGAATCTGATTGCCTTTGGTTTTTTTGAGCGTCAGCTCGATCAGCGGGCGCTCGACTCGTTCGATCACCAGCGAATAAAGGTTATCAACGTCGACGCCTTCGGTGCGGCGAAAGTAATCTTCGAGCTTGTGCCGGATAATCTCTTCCAATGAAAGTTGATCGACTTCCAGCGTCGTCGTTGTCGGTTTGTTTTGTAACGTGAAATCCTTGGGAAACAAGATCGGACCCGAGGACAAGACGGCGGCGCGGATCAGCGTGTTTTCCAATTCACGCACGTTGCCCGGCCAAGTATGTTCTTCCAAAAGCCTTTGCGCCTCCGGCGAAACACCGGAGATTTGAATGCCCATTTCGCGATTGATCTTGTCGATGAAATAGCCGATCAAGAGCGGAATATCGCCGCGCCGTTCGCGCAACGGCGGCAGATAGATCGGAATCACTTTGAGACGAAAATAAAGATCTTCGCGAAAACGTTTCTCTTTGACCGCTTTGTCGAGATCCTGGTTGGTGGCGGCCAAAATGCGCACATCGGCTTTCAGAACGTCTCGCCCGCCGACGCGGCTGTACTCGTGATCCTGCAACACGCGTAACAGCTTGGTCTGTAGCTCCAAAGGAATGTCACCCACCTCGTCCAAGAACAGCGTGCCGCCATCAGCCAATTCAAATTTGCCGAGTCGGCGGTCGAGAGCGCCGGTAAAAGATCCCTTTTCATGGCCGAACAATTCGCTCTCGAGCAAATCGCGCGGAATCGCGGCGCAGTTGATTGCGACGAAGGGTTGATTCCAGCGCGGCGAATTATAGTGGATCGTTTTGGCAACCAGTTCCTTGCCGGTGCCGCTCTCGCCGAGAATCAAAATTGTCGCCAGCGTATCAACGACTTGGCCGATGGTTTTGTAGACGACCTGCATGCTCGGACTGGTGCCAATAATGTTGACGCCAGGCTCGAAGCGCTTTTTGACTTCTTCTTTGAGTTCGCGAAAGTCGCGGGTGAGCTTGCGGCTATCCATCGCCCGCTTGACCAGCACCAAGACCTCGTCGAGATCAAATGGCTTCGTGATATAGTCAAAGGCGCCATTCTTCATGGCGCCGATGGCGTTGCGCATGGTATTCTGCGCGGTCATCAGGATCATCGCGGTGTCGATGCCGTGTTCTTTGGTCTCCTTAAGCAACTCCAAACCATCGACGTCGGGTAATTTGATATCCATCAACGAGACGTCGAAGTGGCTGTCGGTCAGCAGCCGCCGCGCGGTTGCGCCGTTGGCCGCGATTTGAACCCAATAGCCTTCGGTTTCGAGAGCTTTCTGGAGGACAAATCTCAGCGATTCCTCGTCTTCGGTAACAAGAATTTTTCCTTGATCCATCTTAGCTTAGTCCGCCACCACCAATGAGACTCTGAAGGTGCTGCCTTTTCCTACGGTGCTCTCGACTCGGATCGAGCCGCCATGTTCGCGGATGATGCGATAGGATGTGGCCAAGCCGAGTCCGGTGCCGTTAATTTTGGTTGAGAAGAACGGTGAAAAAATATGCGGCAGGTCTTCTTCGCCGATGCCACGTCCTTCGTCGGCAAGATCGACCCAGATGAAGCGATTAGGGGCGGTGCCGTGCTCGCGGATGTGATAATCCGTTTCCACCCTGGTGGTGACGGTGAGAACGCCGCCGCTGTCCATTGCGTGGAAAGCGTTCTTCACCAGATTGAGAAAGACTTGAGTCAATTGAGCGCGGTCGCCGCGAATCGGCGGCAGGCTCGGATCGAACCGCTTGCGCACGTGCAGTTCCTTGTCGCCAACGGTTTGGCCTTCGAGGAGCAATACCTCTTCCAACACCTCGTGAATATTCACCGGGGCGAGCGTCAGTTGCGCGGGGCGCGACAAATTGAGGAGTTGTTCGATCAGTTGATTCACCCGGTCAACTTCGCGGATCATGATGCCGGTAAATTCACGCACCGAAGGATCAGCATCGGCGGAGCGGCGGAGCAACTGCGCTGCTCCTTTAATGCCGCCGAGCGGATTACGAATTTCATGGGCCAAACCCGCCGCCAGAGTGCCCATCAGGGCGAGCCGGTCGGCGCGCTTGAGATCTTCTTCCAGTTCTTTGCGCCGCTTGATATCGCGCAGCAGTAGAATCGTACCGACAAAATGACCGTGGCGGTCTTGCAACGGCGAAACGGTGATGCCGACGGGAATCTTTCGGCCCCAGCGATTGATAAAATCACCTTCGCCGCTGGCTCGTTTTTGGTGCGGCGGATGGGTTCGCTTGACGAGATCGATCAGCCATGGCTCGCGTTTGAAGATCTGCTCCAGTGGCTGGCCGGCAGCCGCCCCGGAAGAAATATCGGTGAGCACTTCCGAGGCTTCATTGAAGAAAATGACTTTGCCATCGCCATCAAGCGTGACCACACCGTCGTCCAAATTGGCGAGGATTTGCTCCCAGGATATTTGTGCAGGCGATCGCCGTTTCGACGGAATCAAGTTTCTCATGGTCACCAATGGATTTTTTTTGAGACTCGAATCATAGCAAATACCGCTCGTGGCGCAACGGCAGAAAGAGATCCAGGCCTTGCATTGGTCAGGTTTCACATGGTATTAATTTTCTTACACTTTAGAAGTTAACACTGAAGTGGGCTTTGCCCGCTTTTTTTGTTTTTGGGAGCCGAAAGGATGGATGCGACCATCGCCCGCATTTGGGCGCTCGCCGCGCCTTTGGCGGAAAAGCTAGGATTGGAAGTTTTTGACATCGAACTTAAACCCGAGGGCACTCGCGGCGGCCGCGTCTTGCGATTGTATCTTGATAAAGCGGGTGGTCCGACTATGGACGAGTTGAGCCGCGTGAGCCGGGAGCTAAGCGAGCTCCTCGACGCCAACGATGTCGTAGACGGCGCCTATACACTGGAGGTTTCCTCGCCTGGCATCAATCGGCCGCTCAGGCGGCCCGAGCATTTCGTGCCTTTTGTGGGAAAGAACATTCGTGTGCGTACGCGTGAGATGATTAACGGCCGGCGCTCTTTTTTGGGTCAGCTGCTCGAGGTTTCAAAGGAGATAATCGTCTTGAGTCAAGACGGCGCGCGCTGCGAGATTCCGTTTGCCCAGATTGAAAAATCCAATTACGAGCACGACTGGAGTGCAGCCTATGCAGCAGGATCTAAATAGAGTCATCGAACAGGTCAGCAAGGAAAAGGGAATCGAAAAAGCGATTCTCATCAGCGCTTTGGAAAACGCCATGATTTCGGCGGCGAAGAAAAAGTTCGGCCACCAGCGCAAAATCGAAGCGCAGTTCAATCCCGAGATCGGTGAAGTCGAGCTGTTCGAAGCTAAAACCGTAGTCGCCGAAGTGCAAGACGAGGCCACCGAAATCACCTTGGCAGAAGCCAAGGACAATCTCGATCCGGACGCCGAGATCGGCGACGAATTGCTTTGCAAGCTCGACTCGAGCCTGTTCGGTCGCATCGCCGCGCAAGCGGCCAAGCAAAATATCGTGCAGCGACTGCGCGATGCGGAACGGGAGATCATCTACAACGAGTTCAAAGGACGCGAAGGCCAACTGGTCAACGGTATCGTGCAGCGCTTTGAAAAGCGCAACATCATCGTCAATCTCGGCCGCACCGACGCGATTCTTCCAGAAAAAGAGCAAGTGCCGCGCGAGCGCTACCGTCAAGGAGATCGGATCCGTGCCTACATCGTGAGTGTGGAGATTACCAGCCGGGGGCCGCAGATCGTTTTGTCGCGCACCCATCCGGGCATGCTGACTCAGCTCTTTGCGCAGGAAGTTCCCGAGATTTATGAAGGGATCGTCGAAGTCAAAGGGGCGGCGCGGGAACCGGGTGGGCGGGCGAAAATCGCCGTGCTTTCCCATGACCCGGATGTCGACCCGGTAGGCGCCTGCGTCGGCATGAAGGGCACTCGGGTGCAATCGGTCGTGCAAGAATTACGCGGCGAGAAGATCGACATTGTGCACTGGATTCCAGATCAGGCGGAATATGTGTGCCGGGCGCTCGCGCCGGCGAAAGTTTCCAAGATCCTTATCGATGACGAGGATCATACCATGGAAGTCATCGTGCCCGACGATCAACTTTCGCTCGCGATCGGCAAAAAGGGACAGAACGTTCGGCTGGCTTCGCGTCTCACGGGCTGGCGCATCGACGTGCGCAGCGAAGCCGATGCCGAGGAAGAAACACGTCGCGCGCGGCAATCCATTGGCGCGATCCCCGGAATCGGCGATTTTGCCTCGGAGCTGCTCTATCAAGCGGGATTTAAGTCCGCGGAAGATGTGGCGGATAGCGACCTAGCGGAAATACTCGACGTTGAAGGCATTAGCAAAGACAAAGCTGAAGCTTTACATAATTCAGCGCGGCAATACGTAGCCGAAAAACGGGCCCGAGAGGCCGAGGCGGCAGCCGCTGCTGCGGCTGCGGCCGCCGCGGCTGCGGCAGCGAGTGCGACGGAGCCGGCACCCGAGCACGAGTCGCCGCCCGAGTAGGCGTGCCAAAAAAGGGACGCCATCCGCAGCGGACATGTTTAGGGTGCGGGGAGCGAGACGATCAGGATCGATTGATCCGGCTGACTTTGGTCGATCAAGGCAGATTGGTGGTTGCTCGGACCAATGGACGCGGCGGTTATTTACATCGTAAGCAGGATTGTTGGCAGGCGTTTTTGCGGCGGAAGGGCATTTACCGGGCGTTTCACGTAGAGGTCAGCCGCGCCGCCAAGGATCGATTGATCCAAGAACTGAAGGACCGAAACTGGGAGTAAAGGGAGATGGGTAAGACGAGAGTCCATCTATTAGCTAAGGAATTGGCAATCGAGACCAAGGATCTCATTGCCCAGCTTGACAAGTTGGGAATGAGAGGGCGAAAGGCCCAGAGTGCCGTCGAAGACGACGAGGTGGTGCGCGTGCGCGCCGCTCTGGCCGCTCAAGAACGGCCCCAAGTTCACGTCGGTGAAGAGAAAATCGTCGCCGATCGAATGATCAAGAACGACGACGAAGCGCACGGCGCCGAAGCGCGTGAAACTGTCATCGAACGGCGGGTGCGCGCCAACGTGATTCGCCGGCGTGTCAACCGCACTGAGATTGCACCCAGTGAAGCCGCCGCGGCGCCGACGGCAGAATTGCCACCCGACGTCGAGCCGACCTCCCCCGCGCCGCTCATCGAAGACACCCCCGCCGGGACCGAAGCAGAAATCGAAGTGTTTGAAGAATCTACTGGCCCGGCGGAAGCGCCGAGCGAAGCAGAGACGACAGCAGCGCCGGACGAGAGCGATGTTGCCGTATCGACTCCCGACACGCCTCCCCTTCAAGCTGAGCCGCAGAAACAACCAGAAGTCGCTGCGAGAACCCACGAACCGGCGCCACGGGAGGCGCCTCGTGGCGCGCGGATTCTCGGGCGCATCGACCTGAAGCAGGCCATGCGCATCGAACCGGCACCCACGCCGGTGTTGCGCCGACCGCCCGCTCAGGCGGGCGCACGGGTGCCGGAAGGGGAGAAGCCGCCGCCTGGCGCGGCTGAGCCAGCGACCGGTGAGGATAAGCCGAAGCCGGGGCGGCACAAACGGCGGGTTGTTAAGAAACAGGACGTGCTGGAGCTACGCGAAAAAGAGCTGCGCGGCGGGCGCATTCCCAAGAAAAAACGCGTGCTGCCGGGCAAAGAGACCAGAAAAACCGAGATCACCGTCCCCAGAGCCAGCAAACGGGTGGTGAAGATTTCTGAAGTCATCACGGTGGGCGACTTGTCCAGAGAAATGGGCATCAAGGCAGGCGAAGTCATAAAAAAATTGATGACCATGGGTATGATGGCGACGATCAACCAGGTGCTTGACGCCGATACGGCGACTTTGATCGCTTCCGAGTTCGATCACCAAGTGGAAAACGTTGCTTTTGACGCTGACAGTGTCTTGGAAATCGAACATCAAGCAGAGGAGCTGGACACCGAATCGGTGCCGCGTCCGCCGGTGGTAACGATCATGGGACATGTCGATCACGGCAAGACTTCTCTGCTTGACGCGATCCGCAGCACCCATGTTACCGCGCAGGAGCACGGCGGTATTACGCAGCATATCGGAGCCTACCATGTCGAGGTCGCTGGCCGCAGCGTGACTTTCTTGGATACGCCGGGCCATGAAGCTTTCACCGCCATGCGCGCGCGCGGCGCGGAAGTGACCGACATCGTCGTGTTGGTCGTCGCCGCCGATGACGGGGTCATGCCGCAAACCGTCGAGGCGATCAATCACGCCCGCGCCGCCGAGGTGCCGATCATCGTCGCGGTGAACAAGATCGATCGACCCGACGCCAATCTTGAAAAAGTGAAGCGCGGGCTTTCCGAGCACGGCCTGGTTGCCGAAGACTGGGGCGGTGACGCGGTCTTCGCGCCGGTGTCGGCAAAGACCCACGAAGGGATTCCGCATTTGCTGGAAATGCTCCTGCTCCACGCCGATATTCTGGAGCTCAGAGCGAATCCGAATAAACTTGCCCGCGGTACCATCGTCGAGGCGAAGTTAGATCGCGGCCGCGGCCCGGTGGCGACGGTATTAGTCCAGGAAGGCACTCTGCACGGTGGAGACGCGTTTGTCTGCGGCGTCTATTACGGCAAGGTTCGCGCCATGGTGGACGACCGGGGCCACAAAGTCGAGTCTGCGCCGCCGTCATTCCCCGTCGAAATTCTCGGCTTGCAGGGCGTACCGCTGGCGGGCGATTCTTTCGTCGCCGTGGCCGACGAAGCCAAGGCGCGCCAGGTGGCCGAGTATCGTCAGAGCAAGCAAAGAGAAACGGAACTGGTAAAATCGAGCAAGGTGTCATTGGAGGAACTTTACGATCAGATTAAAACCGGCGACGTCAAAGAGCTGCGCGTGGTGCTCAAAGCCGATGTGCAGGGTTCCGTGGAGGCTCTGACTGACGCGTTGAATCGGATGTCAACCAGTGAAGTCAAGCTCAGAGTGATTCATGGATCGGTCGGTGGCATTACGGAGAGCGATATCCTGCTGGCGGCGGCTTCGAACGCAATCGTTATCGGGTTTAACGTCAGGCCGGAATCCAAGGGCGCGATGTTGGCAGCCAAAGAAGGTGTCGACGTGAGACTTTACACGATCATTTACGAAGCAGTGGCCGATGTCCGCGCCGCCATGGAGGGCATGCTCGAGCCGACGTACCGCGAGCAAACGCAAGCGCGCGTCGAGATCCGGCAGATCTTCAATATCGTCGGCGTGGGCACCATCGCCGGCTGCTACGTGACCGAAGGCAAGATCGCACGCGGCAACATGGTGCGATTGTTGCGCGACCAAGTGGTAGTTCATGAAGGCAAGCTGGCGAGCCTCAAACGATTCAAAGACGACGTGCGCGAAGTGGCGGCGGGCTACGAATGCGGGCTTTCCTTGGAAGGGTTTCAGGACATCAAACAGGGCGATGTCATCGAGGCGTACGAGCGCACACCGGTGATACGACGGATCACCCCGGCGTCCGCCGGGCGCGAAGCACCGCGCTTGAGCGGCGTTTAAGTCGCGGATCGGCGCTGTGTTTTAGAATTTGTCTGTCCCATGGTCGTGGGAGTCCTCAAGCTCAAGCTAATCATTCCGGAAAACCACTCGCTCAAGGGCAAGCGCGGCGTGCTCAAGAGCGTCCAAGCGCGGGTTGTCAACCAATTCAACGTCTCGGTTACCGAGTGCGGCGACCACGACCTTTGGCAGACTACGATTTTGGGATTTGTCGTTGCGGGCACGAGCCAGCCGATTGTCGAAGCGACGTTAAATAAAGTGGTTGATTTTGTCGAAGCGCTCGGTTTGGCGCAGTTGAACGGCGCCGAAGTGGAATGTTTTCATTGCTAAATTGGCTTCTGCCATCCGCAGGCCAGGCGTGCCGGCGAAGCGCGGGAAATTTTTCTTGTCATGGAGTTTCAACGTTCAGATCGTGTCGGTGACTTGCTGCTGGAATTGCTCGCCGAGCTCTTGAAGCGAGAGATCCGCGATCCGCGGCTCCAATCGGTGAATTTGACCGCAGTTCGGGTCACCAAAGATTTGCGGCAAGCTAAAGTCTTTTTCAATCTCTTCGGCGCCGGCGTCGACAAAAGTGACGCGTTGGCGGGGCTCAAGAGCGCCACTGGATTTATCCGTTCGAAAATCGGCAAGCAACTGAACCTGCGCTTCGTGCCATCCATTGAATTTGCCTTCGACGAAACCGATGAGGAAGCCCAGCGTATCGAATCCTTGCTCAGATCGGTGAAACCCTAACATCGCTTCGCTTTAGGTTCTCCGTTTAATTCCTTTTCGTAACTCATGTTGGCGCAGGTCTTATGCTCATGACGCGAAGCGGCATTCTCCTGATCGACAAATCTGAAGGCCCCTCGTCCGCTCAGGTCGTACACCAAGTCAAAGAAATTTTGCGCGCCAAGAAAGTCGGTCACCTCGGAACGCTTGATC